>NZ_JBICXW010000005.1:0-376914 GCF_043200475.1 Kitasatospora sp. NPDC048407
TGACCTCGGCGATCTGGCACAACGACCGAGCCGGTCAGCCAGTTATGCGCTCGCTGACCGCCTACGACCACTAACCCTTCGCATCATTCATCTAGTGCCGCAACAGGCAACCTTTGCCCCGTCGCGGCCCGATGCATCCCGCCTGGACGCACCGCCAAAGCACCCAGGTACACCCAGTACGAGGGCACTTCGGCGGCACGCCCAGCCGGGCGCCTCGGGCCGCTCCTTGACGGGCAAAAGTTGCCTGCTGCGGCACTAGGGTGGGCCGCATGGCTTCCCGTACGCCGTCCGTGGCCCCCCGCTCGGAGGAACAGCAGCCCGCCCGCCCCCCCAGGCGGCGGCTCACCGTCGACGAACGCCGCGAACAACTCATCGCGGTGGCCCTCGAGTTGTTCTCGGACCGAGCCCCCGAGGACGTCTCCATCGACGACATCGCGGCCGCCGCCGGCGCCTCCCGCCCGCTCGTCTACCACTACTTCCCCGGCAAGCAGGCCCTCTACGAAGAAGCCCTGCGCCGGGCCGGACGCGAACTCGCCGGACGCTTCGAGGAAGTCGCCGACGGCCCGCTCTCCGAGCGCCTCTACCGCGTCATGGGCCGCTACCTCGACTTCGTCCAGTCCCACGAAGCCGGCTTCACCGCCCTGCTGCGCGGCGGCTCGGTCGCCGCCAGCCCCGACGCCGACGCCGTCATCGACCACGTCCGACGCGCCGCCCAGGAACAGATCCTCCGCCACCTCGGCCTCCCCGACCCCAGCCCCACCCTGCGCCGCACCGTCCGCGCCTGGATCGCCAACGCCGAAATCAGCTCCCTCGACTGGCTCGCCGACAAGCCCGTCCCCGCCGAAACCCTGCAACTCCACCTGGTCCAGGAACTCGTCGCCGCCCTCGCCGTCGCCGCCACCCGCGACCCCGAACTCGCCGCCCTCTTCACCGAGTTCTTCACCACCGAACACCCCGACGGCCCCACCGCCCGCCTCATCCGCGACCTCACCACCACCCTCGCCCCCCTCACCCCCTCCCTCCTCCGCCTCGCCACCCCACCCACCCCCTGACCCCCCTCAACTCCCGCCGCCGAACCACGTCGCTTTCCCCAGACGATCCCTCACCCCACCCCCAAGCCCCCGTCACCCCACACCCCGCCCACCATCCCGCCCTCCGACGACCCCTCAACCCACGTCGTTACCTTCCCCATCCTCCCCACCCGCCCCGCGGACACCCCCCAACTCCCCTTCACCCCACACCCCACACCCCACCCCCGACGACCCCTCAACCCACGTCATCACCTTCCCCATCCCCCACACCCGCGCCGCAGGCACCCCCAACCACCCACCCCCCAACGCCCCTTCACCCCACACCCCCACCCGCACCACCCACCCCACCCCCGACGACCCCTCAACCCACGTCGTCCACGTCTGATACAAAGTGGCTGAACTGTCCACACCCGAGAACGAGGGGGCTCGGCGAATGACGCAGGAAGGCTTCGCCGCCGCAGACCGGATCACGGCCACGCTGGACGCGGCATGCGCCGCACTTCTCGGCAGCCGCGCCACCCACTACCCGATCGACGCGTTCACCGCGTTCCGTCGGCCTCAGCATCCGGCCGCCAAGGCCCTGTTCGGTCTGCGGATCAGCCAGATCGGCCCGGGCCTGCTCTCCGTCCCGAAGCTGGGCACGGTGATCGAGGTGTCCGCCAACCGCCGCCCGAACGCGAACGCCGGCCGCGAGGCCGTCCCGGTGCTGACGCAGCGTTTCGCCGCCTCGGCCCTCGGCCTGACCGACCCCGCGTCGGTCTCCGCGCTGCGGTTGCACGCCGAGCCGACCCCGGTGGACACCGAGCCGCTCGCCGGTTTCACCCAGGCCCTCGCGGCCCTGGCCGAACCTCGCGTGACGGTCGCCCCTGACGAACTGTCGACCGGCTCGGGTGTCGAGGCGCGCCTTGTCGTCCCGCCGGCGTTCCACACTCTGACGGTGCGCGGTTCGGGCAACGCCCTGTCCGCCCATCTCACCGAGACCGCCGAAGAGTTGTTCTCCGGCGCGTCCCCGGCCGAGCGCAACGACTTCGCCGTGGTGGCGGCGCTGCTGTCCGAGCAGTTCGCCGCCTCGAGCGTCGCCTACGCGGGTGTCGCGACGCTGCTGGTGAACGGCCGCCGTTCGCGGGTCTCGCTGGTGGTGTCGACCGTCCCGTGCGCGCAACCGATCCAGGAGCTGGCGGTGGAACTGTCCACCGAGCGCCCGTACTCCGAGGTGTGGACGGTGTTGCTGCCGGCCGGCCCGGCCGCGGTGCTGGTGGAGAACCGGGCGATGCCCGCGCTGAAGGAGTTGCACGACGAGCGCCCCGGCGGCGTGGTGTACAGCTCGGTGGTCGAGGCGTTCGTGCCGATGCCGGACGGGGCGACGGTCCTGACGGTGCAGCTGACCACCTCCGACACCGAGGACTGGGACGTCTACACCTCGGTCTTCGCGGACCTGCTCTGCTCGGTCCAACTCGCTTGGGACGGTGTGGCCGTGGCCCCGGCCCCGGTGCCGGTCGGCCGGGCCGTCCCCGCTCACAGCCCGGCCGTTCCGGCGCAGTCCGCCGCGCCATCGGTGCCTGTCGCCCCACCGGTTCCGGTCGCGACGTCCGAGCAGCCCGACGCCCCGTCCGGCACCTCCGTGCGGGTCCCGCCCTCGGACTTCAATCCCTTCGGCGCCCCGGCCCCCGCCGATCCGCGGGCCCAGCAGCCGTCCCCGGTTCTGGCCTCCGCCGACCCGTTCGGTGCCCCGGCCCCGGTCGCCCCGGAGGAGCCCGCCAAGGGCACCACCGTCCGGGTTCCCCCGGAGGACTTCAACCCCTTCGGCGCCCCGGCAGCCCAGGCCGCCGCCCCGGCCGCGCCCGAACCCGCCCCGGCCGCCGACCCCTTCGGCGCCCCGGCCGCACCCCCCACCCCGGCACCCGAGCCCGAACCCGAACCCGAAGCCGCCGACCCCACCAAGGGCCGCCTCGTCAAGATCCCCCCGGCCGACTTCAACCCCTTCGGCGCAGCCCCGACCCCCGCAGCGGCAGCTCCTGCCGCCCCGGAGCCCGCCGCCCCGGCCGCCGACCCCTTCGGCGCCCCGGCCGCACCCCCCGCCCAGGCACCGACACCGGCCCCCGAAGCCGCCGACCCCACCAAGGGCCGCCTGGTCAAGGTCCCCCCGGCCGACTTCAACCCCTTCGGCGCAGCCCCGACCCCCACAGCGGCAACCCCCTCCACCGAGGAACCCGAAGCCGCCGACCCCACCAAGGGCCGCCTCGTCAAGGTCCCCCCGGCGGACTTCAACCCCTTCGGCGCAGCCTCAACCCCGGCCGCAGCAGCCCCTGCCGCCACCCCGGCGCCCGCCCCGGTCGCCGCACCGGCGCCGGCCCGCGCGGCGTCCGCCGACCCGTTCGGGACAGTTCTGTCCTCCGAGCCGTCCGACCCGTTCGGCACCATCACCGGCCCGCCGAGCAACATCCCGCCCCGGCCCAGCGCCCCGCCGACGGTCCCGGCCCCGGCCGACCCGCCGGAGGCGGCGGACCCCACCAAGGGACGCCTGGTCAAGGTCCCCCCGGCGGACTTCAACCCCTTCGGCGCAGCCCCGACCCCCGCAGCAGCTGCCCCCGCCGCCGAGGAACCGGAGGAGGCCGACCCCACCAAGGGACGCCTCGTCAAGGTCCCCCCGGCCGACTACAACCCCTTCGGCGGTCTCTCCGCACCCTCGGCCCCTGCGGCGGCACCGCAGTCCCCGCCGCCCCCGCCGGCCAACAGCCCCTTCGGCTGATCCGCACCTGACGAACGGCGAGCCCACCCCGGGCTCGCCGTTCCGCATTCCCCGGCCACCCCATCGCCCACCCGCCCACCCGGCCACCCACCAGGCCCGCTGGCCTCGCCCCGTCCGGTCGACTACCTTGTCCGACCATGACGACCGGGACGGCCTCGCGCCACACACGAATCGGCGACCCGGCCCTCCCCTGAGCGCCGCCCGGGCCCCACCTCCGTCGAGTTGACACCTCATCCAACCGTCAACCACGACAGGAGACTTGATGCCCGCCCAGCCCCGCACCGACCTGCTGCACATCCCCACCCCGGACGGCCACGCCGACGCCCTCGCCGCCTTCCCCTCCGAGGACGGCCCGCACCCGGCGGTACTGATGTACCCGGACGGCTTCGGCATCCGCCCGGCACTGCGCACCCTGGCCCGCGAACTGGCCGGCCACGGCTACTACGTGCTCGTCCCCAACCTCTTCTACCGCCACGGCCCGGCCCCGGTGCTCGAACTCCCCGCGTACATCGGCGAGGACGCCCGGCACGACCTCTTCACCCACCTGATGCCGCTGATCACGGCGCACACCCGCGAACGCGCCCTGCGCGACGCCGACGCCTACCTGCGCTTCCTCACCACCCGCCCCGAGGTCGCCGCCGGCCCGGTCGCCGTGACCGGCTACTGCATCGGCGGCCTCCAGGCCGTCCGCACCGCCGCGGCCCACCCGCACCGGGTCGCCGCCCTCGCCGCGTTCCACGCCCCGGTGGCCGCCGACGGACCCGAGGTCTTCGCCGAACTCACCGCCGAGGTCCATCTCGGCCACGCCGCAAGCGATCTGACGCCCGAGGCCCTCGCCGAGCTCAACCACGCCCTCGATGCCGCCGGGGTCCGCCACATCTCCGAGATCTACCCCGGCACCGTCCACGGTTTCACCATGCCCGACACCGACGCCTTCGATCCCGCCGCGCTCCGCCTGCACTGGGCCCGGCTGCTCCCCCTCCTCACCCGCACGCTGCCCGCCGTCTGACACCTGACCTGTCAGTCCACCCTGCGACGATCTCCGCACAGCTACCGAAGGAGATCACCATGGGTGCCTGGGACATCGGTCCGTTCGACAACGACACCGCCGCCGACTTCGCGGGCGACCTCAACGAGGCCGCCCCGGAGCAGCGCGAGGCCCTGATCCGCGCCGTACTCGGCGGCGGTGTCGGCGAGTTCGACGACCTGGACGCCGACGACGGCTGCCAGATCGTCGCCGCTGCCGCCCTGGTCGCCGCCCAGTGCCCGGGCGGCACCCCGATCAGCACCGCGTACGGACCGGACCAGCCGCTCCCCCTGTTCGGTCCCGAGGTACGCCGCCTCGCCCTGAACGCACTGGCCGGCGTGCTCAGCGAGGAATCCGAACTCGCCGAGCTCTGGGACGAGTCGGACGAGGGCCCGGCCTGGCGTCACGAACTGGAGCAGCTCCGCACCGTCCTGTCCGCCGCCCTCTCCGCCGGCTAAATCCCTCCGCCTCCCCGCTCGAGGTCGATCTCCTCCCGCTCGAGGTCGATCTCCTCCGTCAGCACCGCCATCCGGTACAGCGCGACGAAGTACCGCGAGGCGTAGCCGTCGACGGCGAAGGCCGGCAGCAGCTCGCCGAGCAGGACGATCCGGCGGCGCAGGTGCTCGCGGTGCCGGGCGCCGAGCGACGGCCCGTCGAGGACGCTGGCGGCGAAGCCGGTGAGGACGGTGCCCAGGGTGACCAGGCAGGTGCCTTCGGGCTCCTGGTCGTACCAGCCGTTGGGGAACCGCATGGCGTTGAACTCGTCCCAGAGGCACGCCAGGAGGTCCGTCTTCTCGTCCGCCATGATGGTGATCATGCCGCACGCGAGCGCTGCTGTGAACGCGTGACGGGCACAACTTCCGCACCGAATCCGGCAGTTCGGCCGCGTGAAGGCCGCGCCCCGTCAGGCGGCCCGGCGCGCCAGGTGCACCACGTCGGGCACCCCGCGCTCGACGGCGGTCTCCTCGCTCCGGACATCGATGAACCCGGCGTCCCGCAGCGCCTGTTCGAAAGCGGCGGAGGGCTGGGCACTCCACACCGCGAGGACGCCGCCGGCCCGCAGCCGGGCAGCGGCATTGGCCAGGCCGACCGGGCCGTACAGCGCGTCGTTCTCCTCACCGACCGTCCAGTCGGGCCCGTTGTCGATGTCGAGACACAGCGCGTCGTACTGCTCCCCGGTGGAACCGAGATGCGCCACCAGATCGGTGTGCACCACCTCGACCCGCGGATCGTCCAACGCGCCCGCGGAGAACGCCCCGAGCGGCCCGCTCCGGTGCCAGTCGATGATCGCCCCCTCCCGCTCGACCACGGCGATCCGCCCCCACCGCGGCTCGGCGGCGGCGTACGCCAGCGAGAAGCCGACGCCCAGCCCACCGATCAGCACACTCAATCCGCCCCCCGCACCCACCGAGTCCAACGCCGCCTGGATCAGCAGCCGTTCGGACCGCCCGTCGGCGGTGTCCATCAGGAAGCACCCGTTCGCGATGATCTCGTAGTGCCCACCGCGCCGCCGCAGCGCCACCTCGCCGTACGGCCCGTCCCGCCGGTCGATCACTTCGGCATCGGGCAGGCCCTGCCGGCTGGGCAGCACGGACATCCGGCAACTCCTCGTGTGCGCTCGGTCACAGACTTTCCGACCCTAGCCGACCGCCCCGACCCGGACCCAACCCTTTTCCGGACCCCGAAGAGGCGCTACCCCTGCCCGTCCACCACCGGCCCGGCCTCGGCGACCGGCGTCGCCCCTTCGCGTGGGCTGCGCCGAGCGCGCCGCTCCAGCCACTTGGCCAGCCAGGACAGCAGCAGACACATGCCGATGTAGACCGGGGCGATCACCATCACCACGGGGATGAACGGCAGGTCGTAGTCCAGGTTGGTGGCGATCAGCTTCCCGGCGTGCAGGAACTCCTCGTAGGTGATCAGGAAGCCCAGCGAGGTGTCCTTCAGCGCCACCACCAGCTGGCTGACGATGGTCGGCGACATCGCCCGGACCGCCTGCGGCACCAGCACGTACGTCATCACCTGGGTCTTCCGCAGGCCGAGCGCGAACGCGGCCTCCTTCTGCCCCTTGGGGACGGCGAGGATGCCGGCCCGGAACACCTCGGCCAGCACCGAGCCGTTGTACAGGGTGAGTCCGGCCACCAGCGCCCAGAGCGGTTCGACCTTGAGCGCGACGAAGATGAAGAAGATCATCACCAGCAGCGGCATGGCCCGGAAGAACTCCACCACCAGGGTGGACACCCACCGCACCGCCCGGTGGTCGGAGAGCCGTCCGGCGGCGAACAGCGCGCCGAACGGGAGCGCGAACAGCACCGTCCAGCCGAACGCCTTCAGCGTGTTGCCGAGGCCGCGCAGCAGCAGTTCCTGGACGCCCTTGTACTCGAAGGCCATCCACTTCTGGTGGGTGAACTGGTTGGTGTGGAACAGCATCCAGATCACCCAGCCGACCACCGCGGCGATCACCAGCAGCGTCAGGATGCCGTACAGCCGGTGCCGGGCCAGCGCCTTCGGCCCGGGGATGTCGTACAGCGCGGAGGACTCCACCGTCATCGGGACACCGCCACCCGTCGCTCCAGTACGTTGAACAGGGCGCTGATCGCCAGCGTGATGATCAGATAGCCGACCGCGATCCAGACGAAGGTCCAGACGATGCTGTAGCCCAGCTCGTTGATGGTCCGGTAGGTGCCGAGCAGTTCGACCACGCTGAACGAGCCCGCGATCGCGGTGTTCTTCGCCAGCGCGATCATCACACTGCCCAGCGGCGCGACCACCGAGCGGTACGCCTGCGGCATGATGACCAGGCTCAGCGTCTGACCGAACGTCAGCCCCAGGCTGCGGGCCGCCTCGCCCTGCCCCGTCGGCACGGTGTTCACGCCGGACCGCAGCACCTCGCAGACGAACGCCGAGGTGTAGCAGCCCAGCGCCAGCACGGCGAAGGTGAAGAACGGCAGCGTGATGTGGAACCGGGGCAGGCCCAGCACCACGATGAAGAACAGCAGGGTCAGCGGGGTGTTCCGGAGCACCGTCACCCACCCGGTGCCGACGGCCCGCAGCGGTTTCACCGGCGAGACCCGGAAGCCCGCCATGACCACCCCGAGCACCAGCGCCAGCGCGGCACTGACCAGGGTCAGCCACAGGGTGCCGAGGAAGCCGTGCCAGTAGGTGGACCAGTTGCTGGTCAGGACGTTCATCCGCGCCCCCTGCTCACTTGTACCGGTCGATGGCCGGGGGCTGCGGCGCGGGCACCCCGGAGAGGCCGAGCGTCGCTTCGTACGCCTTCTTCCAGTTGCCGTTGTCCATGTTCAGCTGCAGCGCGTCGTTGATCGCCATCCGCAGCACGGTGTCGTTCTTGGGGACGCCGATGCCGTACGGCTCGGTGGAGAACGGCTCGCCGACCATCTTCAGCTCGTCGGGGACCTTGGCCACGTAGCCCTGCAGGATCGCGTTGTCGGTGGTGACGGCGTCGACCTGATTGCTGATCAGGTTGTCCACGCAGGCCGAGTAGGTGTCGTAGCCGACCAGCTTGGCCTTCGGATAATTGGTCTGGATCCGCTGGTACGGGGTGGACCCGGCGGCCGAGCAGACCTTCCGGCCCGCCAGGTCCTGCGGGCCGTTGATCTTCGTCTCGTTCTTGCGGACCATCAGCGCCTGCCCGGCGATGAAGTACGGGCCGGCGAAGCCGACCAGCTTCTTGCGGTTGTCGTTGATGGTGTAGGTGCCCACGTAGTAGTCGACCTGGCCGTTCTGCAGCGCGGTCTCCCGGTTGGCGGAGGCGATGGTGCGGAACTCGATCTGGTCGGGCGCGAAGCCCAGGTCGGCGGCGACCATCCTGGCGATCTCGATGTCGAAGCCGGAGTACTCGCCGGTGGCCGGGTTCTTCTGGCCCAGGTACGGCTGGTCCTCCTTGGCGCCGACCACCAGGTGGCCGCGCGCCCGGGCCGCGTCCAGGGTGGGCGAGCCGGTGATCGTGTTGTTGCGCACCTGGTAGCTGGGCAGCGCGCTCGGCTGCGGGCCCTTCGGCGGCGGGGTGCCCTCCTTGCCGCAGCCGGACAGGCCGGCCGCCAGGCCGGGCAGCACGGCGCACAGCGCCAGTGCGCGCAGGATGTACCGCTGTTTCACCGCGCCGCCTCAGTGCTTCAGGATCTTGGACAGGAAGTCCCGGGCGCGCTCGCTCTGCGGGTTCGCGAAGAACTCCTCGGGGACGCGGTCCTCGACGATCTTCCCGTCCGCCATGAAGACCACCCGGTTGGCGGCGGAACGCGCGAACCCCATCTCGTGGGTGACCACCACCATGGTCATCCCCTCGGCGGCCAGCGAGCGCATCACCTCCAGCACCTCGTTGATCATCTCCGGGTCGAGCGCCGAGGTCGGCTCGTCGAACAGCAGCGCCTTCGGGTCCATCGCCAGCGCCCGGGCGATCGCCACCCGCTGCTGCTGGCCGCCGGACAGCTGCGACGGGTACTTGTCGGCCTGCGAGGCCAGTCCGACCCGCTCCAGCAGCGCCCGCCCCTTGGTCTCGGCCGCCGCCTTCCCGCGCTTGCGGACCTTGATCTGGGCCAGCGTGACGTTCTGCAGCACCGTCCGGTGCGCGAACAGGTTGAAGGACTGGAACACCATCCCGACCTCGGCCCGCAGCTTCGCCAGGCCCTTGCCCTCGGCGGGCAGCGGCTGTCCCTCGATCAGGATGTCGCCGCTCTCCACCGGCTCCAGCCGGTTGATCGCCCGGCACAGCGTGGACTTCCCCGACCCGGACGGGCCGATCACCACCACGACCTCGCCCCGGCCCACCGTCAGGTCGATGTCCTGCAGCACGTGCAGCTGCCCGTAGTGCTTGTTCACCCGGCGCAGCTCGATCAGCGGCTCTCCGGTCGACCGCCCCGTGGCCTCCTGCGGCGCCGTCACCGGGTGCGCCGGCCCTTCAGCAGCCAGCCGAGCACCGTTCCCGCGAGCAGCGTGGCCAGCAGCGCGATCCAGAGCGGGCAGGTGACGGTGAAGACCCAGAACTGGATCTTCACCTTGTCCAGGTTGGCGAACAGGAACCAGATCGCCAGCACCACGATGACGCCGATACCGATGTACCGGGTCGGGACGCCGCCGATCTCACCGCGCTGGCCTGACGGAGAACCTGAAGTCTTGGTCACCCCGGCAGTCTGGCCCGGGCCCGCCCACCGACCGCCGCACCACCACCGCCGGGCCCGCCCATTCACCCGTCCGGACCACCCTCCCCGGACGCGGCGGAATCACCTGTGATGCACGCCACACGCGCTTTCGCGGCTCCGCGCGATCCGACTGCCACCCCCGAAGCGTTTCCCCTGTTGGGGGGAACTCCTGCCCATCGGGAATACTCCGCTGTTCAACCCGGTTGCCGCCCTCTTGGAAACTCCCCGCAGCCACCCGACCGAAGGGCACCCCTTCTCGTGACCAGCACTCCCGCAGTACCCCCGATCCCGTCGATCACGCTGAACAACGGCGTGCGGATCCCCCAGCTCGGCTTCGGTGTCTGGCAGGTGCCGGACGCGGAGGCCGTCCCGGCGGTGCGCACCGCGATCGAATCGGGCTACCGCTCGATCGACACCGCCGCGATCTACGAGAACGAGGCGGGCACCGGCCAGGCGATCGCCGAGTCCGGCGTGGCCCGTGACGAGCTGTTCGTCACCACCAAGCTGTGGAACTCCGGCACCCTCGACTGGTCCGGCGAGCAGGGCCGCGACCGGGTGCTGCGCGCCTTCGACGAGTCGATGGCCAAGCTCGGCCTGGAGCAGCTGGACCTGTACCTGATCCACTGGCCGCGGGCGATGCACGGCCCCGCGTTCGTGAACATCTGGCGCGCCTTCGAGCAGCTGCAGGCCGACGGCCGGGTCCGCGCGATCGGCGTCTCGAACTTCCACATCGCAGACTTGGAGCTGCTGCTCAAGGAGACCTCGGTGGTCCCGGCGCTGAACCAGGTCGAGCTGCACCCGTACTTCCCGCAGGCCGAGCTGCGCGCCTTCCACGCCGAGCACGGCATCGCCACCGAGGCGTGGAGCCCGCTGGGCCAGGGCGGCGACCTGCTGGCCGAGCCCGCGCTGCTGAAGATCGCCGAGAAGCACGGCCGTTCGACGGCCCAGGTGGTGCTGCGCTGGCACCTGCAGAGCGGCGTGATCGCCATCCCGAAGTCGGTCACCCCGGCCCGCATCCGGGAGAACCTGGACGTGACGGGCTTCGAGCTGGACGCCGAGGACCTCGCGGCGATCGCAGCCGTCGCCACCGGCAAGCGAATCGGCCCCGACCCGGCCGACTTCGACTGGAACTGACACCCGTCGTTCCCCCGCGCGGCTGACGTCACGTCAGCTCGAGCTGACGCCCAGTCAGCACGGAGAGTGACGGCCGGAACAACCCGGAAGGGGCCGACACCTGACGAGGTGTCGGCCCCTTCCGGAGCGTCCCGAGCGGTGCCGCGTGCCCGCCGGAGCGCGTTCGTCGCCCAAAAAATTGGACGACGCTTTGCAGAATCGTTACAGCCGAGCCGCCTTGGCGAGCAGCGCCAGAGCCTGCGCGTGCTCGTGCGGCTCCAGCGGAGCGAGCAGCGCCTCCTGGACCTCACGCACCCCGGCGGTGGAGCGGTGCAACAGCTCCTGGCCGGTCGGGGAGAGCGAGAGCAGGTTGCGGCGCCCGTCCGAGGGGTCGCGGCGGCGCAGCACCAGGCCGCGTCGCACCAGCCGGCTGACCATCTCGGCCATCGTCGCCTTGTCCAGCGAGGCGAGCTCGCCGACCGTGCGCTGGTCGGCGCCCGGTTCGGTCTCCAGCGCGTCCAGCACCGCGTACTGAGGAGCCGTCAGCTCGGTGCCGACCTTCTCCGACCAGAGCTTGGTGTGCACCTGCTGGGCGACCCGGATCAGGTAGCCGATGGCACGCTGGGCGTCCAGCGTGGGCCGGGCGTCGGCCATCACGGCAACGGCGGCCGGCTCCAGCCGGGCGATCCGTGCCATGGTCCGGACGAGTTCCAGCTGCTCGTCCGGGCTCAGCGACTCGAACAGGGTCCGCTGGACCCGGACCACGCCGCCGGTCGCCTCGCGCACGGCCTGAGCACCGCTCTGCGAGAGGGCCAGCAGCTTGCGACGACCGTCGGCCGGGTCCCGGCGGCGGAGCACCAGGCCCCGCCGGACCAGCCTGGCGACCATTTCGGCCATCGTCGCCTTGTCGAGCGATGCCCGTTCGCCGACCGTTCGCTGGTCGGCGCCGGGCTCCAGTGCCAGTACCAGCAGCACCGCGAATTGCGGAGCCGTCAGCTCGGTACCGACGTATTCGGACCACAAGCGGGTGTGTACCTGCTGGGCCACGCGGATGAGGTGACCGGGCGACTGCTGCAGTCGACCGGGCACACGGGTTGTCGGGATCTCCCCCAGCACCATGAAATCCGTCCCGGTGTCACGCTCGCGGTGTGTGTGGGACACCCGAGCGGGGCAGTAACGGCGAGTGAGCATCCCGCTGTGAGTAAGGACGCGCCGGCCGTGCAGCCGGTGGCTGCTGGCGCACACTATACAAACGGTCGGCCTGGACCGGCAGGTAGGGGCGCAGAGTAGTCGCAGGTTCGGCAAAGTTGGCATATTTCCCCCCTATGTCGGGGTCACGACCAACCTGGTTCACCCAGTCGGCCGCCGAGCGCCCTCACCCTCCGTCACCTGCGGCGCTGCCCCTGGCCGGAATTTCTACTCGCCGGTAGGGTTGCCGCGCTGCGCGCTGCGCACCTCATTCAATTCCCATCCGCGGGTCACCGGCCCGGGCCGGTCCCGTCGTCCGACTTCGAGAGAGACGAGTACGAAGATGACCGAGCAGAGCACGTCCGTGACCGCAGACGCTCCGGTGCGGGTGGCCGTGGTGACGGGTGCGGCCCGCGGGATCGGCGCGGCCACCGCGCTCCGGCTGGCCGCCGACGGTTACGCGGTCGCGGTGGTCGACCTGGAGGAGTCCAACGCGAAGGGCACCGCCGAGGCGATCGTCGCCGCGGGCGGCCGGGCGCTGGCCGTCGGCGCCGACGTCTCGAACGCCGAACAGGTGGAGGCCGCGGTCGACCGCATCGCCACCGAACTGGGCACCCCCGTCGTGCTGGTGAACAACGCCGGCGTGCTCCGCGACAACCTGCTGTTCAAGATGTCCGAGTCCGACTGGGACACCGTGATGAACGTGCACCTCAAGGGCGCCTTCCTGATGACCCGCGCGGTGCAGAAGCACATGGTCGCCGCCGGCTTCGGACGCGTCGTCAACCTGTCCTCCTCCTCCGCGCAGGGCAACCGCGGCCAGGCCAACTACTCGGCGGCCAAGGCCGGCCTGCAGGGCTTCACCAAGACCCTGGCGATCGAGCTCGGCAAGTTCGGCATCACCGCCAACGCGGTCGCCCCCGGCTTCATCGCCACCGACATGACGGCGGCCACCGCCGCCCGGGTCGGCATGGAGTTCGAGGCGTTCAAGCAGGCCGCCGCCTCGGCGATCCCGGTCCAGCGGGTCGGCGTGCCGGACGACATCGCGCACACCATCTCCTTCCTCGCCTCCGAGGGCGCGGGCTTCGTCTCCGGCCAGGTCATCTACGTGGCGGGCGGCCCGCTCGACTAGTTGGGGTCTCGTGGTGCGCCCTCAACGGCGCGGGTCCAGACTCGACGTGCAGACCTCCCGCCGCCGTCCACCGGCGGCGGGCGTACCCACGGAGGATCTTGATGACCGACACCACGGACAGCGACTCCAAGCCGACTCCGGACAAGCTGCTGCACACCGGGGCGGAGAACCCCGTCGACCCCGAGGACCTGGTGATGGCCCAGGGGCTCGACGTCACCCCGAAGCGGGTCGCGAAGGCGAAGAAGGACCTGGAGGAGCACGGCGCGGCAGCCGTCGAGAAGGTTCTGCCCTGACCCGACCCCGTCGCCCGACCCGACGGCCGATTTCCCGGAAGTGACCTGCGTCACGGGAAATCGGCCGCTTCTTTCGTTCCCGCACTACCCGCCCGGCAATTGGAGAAACCCGGAGGAAACGGCACCCGGAGCGCCGCAGAGGGTGATTTCGCACACTCGGCTCCGCTTTACGGCCCTTCCGCTCGCACGCCGAACTGCCCGTATGGGGAAAGTGCGGACAACCGATCACCGGCGGGTGACAGATTGCCCGTACAGCCCGGAGCGCTCGGAGGCAGCCGGTAATGTCGAAGGGTGCCAGCCAAGCCCGAATCCCCCGTGCCGCGGATATCGACCGGACCACGCACGTTTCCGGTCCAGTCCGAGCGCGATTCCGTCACCGCGCCGACAGAATCCGCGCCCCCGTCGATCAGCCGGCGGCACGTTCTGCTCTTCGGCATCACCGCCGTGCTCTACCTGGCGGTGGTGCTGGCCATTGTGCTCGACTCGCCGCTGGTCGACCTGGACTGGTCGCTGCAGCAGCTGCGCCCGTACAAGGTGTGGCCGCAGGCGCTGCCGTACCTGGACATCTGGGTGATCGCCGGCCAGCGCGGCCCGACCGCGATCGCGGCCTGTCTGTGGCTGGGATGGCGCTGCTACCGCACGCACTCGTCGCGGCCGCTGCTGGTGATGGGCATGGCGCTGCTGCTGCTGAACGTCACAGTGGGCGCGGTGAAGATCCTGACCGGTCGGCTGGGCCCGCACTACGCGCACTACATAGGGTCGCCCGAGCTGTTCTCCGGCGGCACCATCTTCCCGTCCGGGCACACCGCCAACGCCGTGGTCACCTGGGGCGTGCTGGCCTACCTGGCGGCCCGCTGGCGGCGCACCGGCACGGTGCTGGCCTCGCTCACCGCGGCCTCGATCGGCCTGACCACCGTCTACCTGGGCACCCACTGGATCTCCGACGTGTTCGCCGGCTGGGCGGCGGGTGCGCTGGTGCTGCTGTCGCTGCCGCTGGCCGAGCCGGCCATCGCCGCGCTGGACCAGCGGGTGCTGGCGGTCTGGCACCGCGAGGGCCGGTTCGCCCGGCCGGTCCCGGTGCCCCGCCCGCAGCCCGCGGCCGCGCACTGGGCCGGCCGCCCGCTGCCGGTGCGTCCTCAGCCCGCCCAGGCGCGTTCCACCACGCCGTCCCGGACGGTCAGGTTGAGCCGCTCGGAGCGGTACTCCATGGTCAGCAGCGCCTCGGGTTCCACCACCCGCACGGTGCGCCAGCCGCGCTCGGCGGCCAGCGCCCGCGCGGGCTCCACCCGCAGCCCCAGATAGTCGTCCAACCGGTCGTTCATCGCCCCGCCTCCCCGCACCCCGACAGTTCTACGCTGGAAGGGTAGAGGGAGGCGGTTGCGTATGCGGCGGGCGAAGACTCCGGTGGTCTGGCGGAGCGGAACGGAGCCGGCCACCGCGCGCACCGATCTGAAGCTGCGCTTCCTGCTGTCGATGCTGTTCCTGCCGTTCTTCGCGCTGTGCACGGCGGGGTTCGCGGTCTGGGCGGCCTTCGCGTCGCCGCACGGCGCGCCCAGCAGCGGGACGCTGACCGTGTTCGCGGTGTGCTGCGGGCTGCTGACGCTGGTGGCGGCGGCGGACCTGTGGGTCGTGGTGCGCCGCCGCCGTACCGAGCTCTAACGCGATCCGACGGCCTGCTTGACCAGGGTGCGGCCGAAGTCCCACATCAGGCCGCTGCCGCGGTGCGCGTCGTCCATGACGTCGGTGAAGGCGTCCATGAAGCGGTCGACGTCCCGCTCGGTGATGATCAGGGGCGGGATCAGTTTGATCACTTCCAGGTGGTCGCCGGAGACCTGGGTGAGGATCCGGTGCCGTTGCAGCAGCGGGACGACCACCATCTGCGCGAACAGTCCCTTGCGGGCGGCCTGCAGCGCCGTCCAGCCGGTGCGCAGCTTGAGCGACTTGGGGCGGCCGAACTCGATGCCGATCATCAGTCCGCGACCGCGCACCTCGGCGAGCAGTTCATACCGTTCGACCAGCGCGGCCAACCGGGCCCGCAGCAGCTCGCCGACCCGGGCGGCGTTCTCCACCACCTCCTCCTGCCGCATCACGTGCAGGGTGGCCAGGCCGGCGGCCATCGCCTGGGCGTTGGAGCCGAAGCTGGCGGAGTGCACCAGCACGCGGTCCATCGAGGAGTACACCTTCTCGAAGATCCACGACTTGCCGAGGGTGGCCCCGATCGGCACGTAGCCGCCGGACAGCGCCTTGGCGGCGCACACCAGGTCGGGCTGCACGCCGTCCTCGGCCTGGTGGGCGAAGAAGGTGCCGGTGCGGCCGACGCCGGTCTGCACCTCGTCGCAGATCAGCAGCGCCTTGTGCTCGTGCAGCAGCTGCTGGGCGGCGGCCAGCCAGCCGGGCGGCGGGGCGAGCACGCCCTTGCCCTGGATCGGCTCCACGATCAGCGCGGCGACGTCGCCCTTCTTCAGCTCCCGCCGCAGCGCGCCGAGGTCTCCGAGCGGGATCGCGGTGTCCGGCAGCAGCGGGTCGAAGCCCTTGCGGAAGCCACCCTCGCCGTTGACGGACAGCGAGCCGGCGGTGAGGCCGTGGAAGGCGTGGTCGCAGTACAGGACGCGGCGCCGGCCGGTGGCGTACCGGGCGAACTTGAGCGCCGTCTCGACCGCTTCGGTGCCGCTGTTGCCGAAGAACACCCGGTCCAGGCCGGGCGCGTGGGCGATCAGCTGTTCGGCGAGCAGGCCGGGCAGCGGGGAGCAGTCGAAGCGGGTGAGGTCGGCGGTCTCCAGCTCCATCACCTGCTGGACGGCGGCCCGGACGGCGGGGTGGTGCCGGCCGAGCGCGAAGATGCCGAATCCGGCGAGCATGTCGAGGTACTCGTTGCCCTCGGCGTCGTAGAAGTACGGGCCTTTCGCCCGTTCGTAGTACCGGTCGAAGCCGATGGTGTGCAGCATCCGCGGCAGCTGCGGGTTGAGGTAGCGGGCGTGCAGCTCGTAGCGTTCGCCGCCCCGGGCGTCGAGCAGGGCGGCGAGGTCGAACGGTTCGGCCTGGGTCACGCTGGTTCGCTCCAATCGGTCAGCGGCATCCGGGGCCGGTACTCCTGGACGCCGGTGCGGGTCCCGGGCAGCAGCCGGCGGGCGTGGGCGGCGGTCTGGGCGGCGACGCCGGTGCCGGTGAGCCCGATCTCCTCCAGCAGCTCACCGCGGGAGGCGTGCGCCAGGAACTCCTGCGGGACGCCGAGGTCGCGCAGCGGCGTGTCGATGCCGGCGTCCCGCATGGCCTGGGCGAGGGCGGCGCCGACGCCGCCGGTGCGGCCGTTGTCCTCGACGGTGACCACCATCCGGTGCTCGGCGGCCATCATGACGAGCGCGGGGTCGACGGGCTTGACCCAGCGCGGGTCGACGACGGTGGCGGTGATGCCCTCGGCGGCGAGCAGCGCGGCGGCGTCCAGGCAGGCGGACGCCATCGGGCCGACGGCGACCAGCAGCACGTCGGGCGTGGGCCCGGTGCGGGCGAGCACGTCGATGCCGCCGGTGCGTTCGATCGCGGCCACCTCGGGTCCGAGCTCCCCCTTGGGGAAGCGCACCACGGTGGGCGCGTCCGCGACCTCGACGGCTTCGCGCAGCTGTTCGCGCAGCCGGGCGGCGTCGCGCGGCGCGGCGATCCGCAGCCCGGGCACGACCTGCAGCACCGACAGGTCCCACACGCCGTTGTGCGAGGCCCCGTCGCTGCCGGTGACGCCGGCCCGGTCGAGCACGAAGGTGACGCCGAGCCGGTGCAGCGCGACGTCCATCAGCACCTGGTCGAACGCCCGGTTCAGGAAGGTCGCGTACACCGCCACCACGGGGTGCAGCCCGCCGGTGGCCAGCCCGGCGGCGGAGGCGACGGCGTGCTGTTCGGCGATCCCGACGTCGAAGGTGCGCCCGGGGTAGGCCTTGGCGAACGGCCCGAGTCCGACGGGGTGCAGCATCGCGGCGGTGACGGCCACCAGGTCGGGCCGCTCGGCGCCGAGCGCGAGCATCTCCGTCCCGAACACGGACGTCCACGAGGTGCCGGCGGTCGGCGAGATCGGCAGGCAGGTGTACGGGTCGATCGGGTTCACGGCGTGGAACCGGTCGGCCTCGTCCTGTTCGGCGGGCCGGTAGCCGCGGCCCTTGACGGTGAGGCAGTGCACGATGACGGGGCCGCCGAAGTTGCGGGCCTGGCGCAGCGCCTGTTCGACGGCGGCGATGTCGTGCCCGTCGATCGGGCCGAGGTACTTCAGGCCGAGGTCCTCGAACATGCCCTGCGGGGCGAAGGCGTCCTTGAAGCCCTTCTTGGCGCCGTGCAGCGCGTCGAACAGCGGCGGCCCGACCACGGGGGTGCGCTGCAGGGCGTCCTTGCCCCAGGCGAGGAAGCGTTCGTAGCCCTTGGTGGTGCGCAGCGTGGCGAGGTGGTGGGCGAGGCCTCCGATGGTGGGGGCGTAGGAGCGTCCGTTGTCGTTGACGACGATGATCAGCGGGCGGTCCTCGGCCTCGGCGATGTTGTTGAGGGCTTCCCAGGCCATGCCGCCGGTGAGCGCGCCGTCGCCGATCACGGCGACGGTGCAGCGGTCGACGCCGAGCAGTTGGTTGGCCTTGGCGATGCCGTCGGCGTGGCCGAGCGCGGTGGAGGCGTGCGAGTTCTCGATCAGGTCGTGCGGGGATTCGGCGCGCGAGGGGTAGCCGGACAGTCCGTCCTTGGCGCGCAGTCGGCTGAAGTCCTGCCGGCCGGTGAGCAGTTTGTGGACGTAGGCCTGGTGGCCGGTGTCCCACAGGATGCGGTCGTGCGGGGAGTCGAAGACGCGGTGCAGGGCGATGCTGAGTTCGACCACGCCGAGGTTGGGTCCGAGGTGGCCGCCGGTGCGGGTGACGGCGTCGATCAGGAAGTGGCGGATCTCGGCGGCGAGCGGCGGGAGCTGTTCGGGGTGCAGTCGGCGGAGGTCGGCGGGCCCGGTGATCCGGCTCAGCAGTGGCATGGCGTACCCCTCACGGCTGGTGCGGGTGGGTGGACGGTCGGTGTCCAGCCTGCGGCCCCGCTCTCGCGGTCGCCTGTCGGCGTGGGCCGCCTGCGCGGGTACGCGGGCGGCCCGTGACGGCTGCTCAGGCCTTGGGGGCGGCGAGGGTCTCCCGGGCGGCGCGGATCGACTCCTTGAGCGAGCCCATGGTGGCGAGCACGGCGGTGGGTTCGTATCCGCAGTGGGCCATGCAGTTGTCGCAGCGCGGGTCGCGGCCGCGTCCGTACTTGGCCCAGTCGGTCTTCTCGATGAGTTCCCGGTAGGTGGGGACGTAGCCGTCGGACATCAGGTAGCAGGGCCGCTGCCAGCCGAACAGCGAGTAGTTGGGGATGCCCCAGGCCGTGCACTCGAAGTCGACCTTGCCTTCGAGGAAGTCCAGGAACAGCGGGCTGTGGTTGAGCCGCCAGCGCCGCCGGTTGCCGCCGGCGAAGGCGGTGCGGAACAGCTCGCGGGTCTGTTCGACGCCGAGGAAGTGCTCCTGGTCGGGGGCCTTCTCGTACGCGTAGGCCGGGGAGATCATCATCTCGTCGACCTTGAGTTCGTCGTTCAGGTAGTCCAGCACCTCGACCACGGTCTGCGGGGTGTCGGTGTTGAAGAACGTCGAGTTGGTGGTGACCCGGAAGCCCCGCCGCTTGGCCTCCTTGATCGCCTCGACGGCCTCCGCGAAGGTGCCCTCCTTGGCCACCGAGGCGTCGTGCCGCTCCTGCAGTCCGTCGATGTGCACGGCGAAGGTGAAGTACGGGGACGGGGTGAACAACTCGAGCTTCTTGCGCAGCAGCAGCGCGTTGGTGCACAGGAAGACGTACTTGCGGCGGGCGACCAGTTGCCGGACGATCTCGTCGATCTGTGGGTGCATCAGCGGTTCGCCGCCGGCGATGGAGACCATCGGGGCGCCGCACTCCAGGACCGCGCCGACCGCCTGCGCGACCGGCATCCGCTGCTTGAGCACCCCCGCCGGGTGCTGGATCTTGCCGCAGCCCTCGCACTTCAGGTTGCAGGCGAACAGCGGCTCCAGCTCCACGATCAGCGGGAACTTGTCCCGGCGCTTCAGCTTCTGCTGCATGAGGTAGGTGGACACGCGGACGGTCTGACGCAGCGGCATGGCCATGACTTAGCTCGCTTCCTGAGGGAGCGTCGAGGGCTGTGTGGTCGTCGGCGGACGGGGCGCGGCGGCCAGTTGCCGGTGCCACGCGGTGAGGGCGGGGACGGCGGCGCGCAGCACCCGCCAGGCGCGGAATCCGGCGGGCAGGGTGCTGAGGCGGATGAGTTCCCGCTCGGGGGTGTCGACCACCACCCGCAGCACGGCGGCGGGCAGGTCGGGAGCGCGCTCGGCGCGGGCGGCGAGCACCGCGGCGGCCTCCATGTCGACGGCGAGCGCGCCCTCGGCGTGCAGCCGGGCCCGTTCGGCGCCGCGCACCACGTGGTCGGCGGTGCGGTGGGTGCCCAGGTGGGCGCGGATCCCGGCCTCCTCCAGGGCGGTGGCCAGCGCGGGCGCGGTGGCCAGCGGGTGGACGCTGCCCTCGGCGTCGGTGACCCGGTCGGCGACGATCACCTCGCCCGGGCGCACCCCGGGGCCGACCGCGGCGCCGAACCCGGCGACCAGCAGCGCCCCGTAGCCGCCGACGTCCAGCAGCGCGCCGGCCCGCCGCCCGGCGGTCCGGCGGCCCATCCCGGTGCGGGCCAGCACCGGGGGGCCGCCGGCCGCGCCGGACCAGTCGCCGCCGCGCAGCGCCCAGGCCTCGGGTCGCAGCGCGCAGAGCACCAGCAGGGGGTCGTTCATCGCCGGCCACCGCGGCCGAGCGGGGCGTCGTGCACGTAACGGCCGAGCGCGGTGACCGGGAAGACCAGCCGGTACAGGTGGTAGTTGATGGAGAAGTCCCAGGGGAACCCGGTGCCGGTGAACTGCGGTTCGTCCCAGCTGCCGTCGGGCCGCTGGGTGCGGGTCAGCCAGGCGATGCCGCGTTCGACCGCCTCCGAGTCGCGTTCGCCGGCGGCGAGCAGCGCCATCAGGGCCCAGGCGGTCTGCGAGGCGGTGGAGTCGCCGCGGCCGGCCCAGGTGGCCGGGTCCTCGTAGGAGCGCATGTCCTCGCCCCAGCCGCCGTCGGTGTTCTGCCGGCCGGTCAGCCAGCCGACGGCGCGGCGGACGGAGGGGTGGCCGGGGGTGAGTCCGGCGGCGATCAGGGCGGGCACCACGGAGCCGGTGCCGTAGATGTAGTTGGTGCCCCACCGACCGAACCAGGAGCCGTCGGCCTCCTGGTGGCTCAGCAGCCAGGCGACGCCGCGCCGGGTCCGGGGGTCGCGGGTGCGGCCGGTCTCGGCGAGCATCTCGACCACGTGCGCGGTGACGTCCGCGGAGGGCGGGTCGATGACTTCGCCGAAGTCGCAGAACGGCAGCTTGTTGGGAAGTTTGCTGGTGTTGTCGGCATCGAAGGCGCCCCACGCGCCGTCCTTGGACTGCATGCCGAGGTTCCAGCCGACGGCGCGTTCGACGGCGCCGGCCAGCCGGACCCGGTCGGGGTGGTCGATCCGGCGCAGCGCGAGCACCACCTCGGCGGTGTCGTCGACGTCCGGGTAGGTGTCGTTCTGGAATTCGAACGCCCAGCCGCCGGGGGCGAGCCGGGGGCGTTTGACGGCCCAGTCGCCGCGGGTGGTGACCTCCTCGCCGAGCATCCAGTCGCCGGCCCGCACCAGCGCGGGGTGGTCGCCGGGCAGTCCGGCGTCGCGCAGCGCGATGGCGGCCAGGCAGGTGTCCCAGACCGGGGACTGACAGGCCTCCAGCCAGCGCTTGCCGTCCTCGGTGTGCACGGTGAAGCTGTCGAACGCGGCCAGTCCGGCCTTCATCACGGGGTGGTCGAGGCGGTAGCCGAGCAGCCGCAGCGCGATCAGCGAGTACACGGCGGGCGGCTGGATGCCGCCCCAGCAGCCGTCGGCCTCCTGCCGTTCGACGATCCAGGCGGCGGCCTGCCGCAGTGCGAGGCGGCGCACCGGTTTGATGGCGTGCCGGTGGTAGCGGTGCATCAGCTGGTCGAGGCGCTGGAAGAGGCCGTCCCAGCTGTGCGCGGGGGCGAGCGGCCGCTTCGGGTACGGGTCGGCCGGGTCGGTGTGCAGTTCGGTGAGGTCGAACGGGGCCGGGCGGACCGGGCGGTGGGCGGAGACCACGGTCAGCGGGACGATGGTCTGCCGGGCCCATTGGCCGAAGGAGTAGATGTTCAGCGGCGCCCAGCTGGGCAGGAACAGCACTTCGGGGGGCAGTTCGGGGAGTTTCGCCCAGGGCCACCAGCCGAACAGGGCGAGCCAGATCCGGGTGAACACCCGGGTGGCGGCGATGCCGCCGTTCTCCCGGACGAAGGCGGCGGCGGCGCGCAGGTGCGGGGCGTCCGGGGGGTCCCCGGCGAGCCGGAGGGCGACGTACGCCTCGACGGTGGTGGACAGCTCGGGCGGGCCGCCGTGGAAGGTGGCCCAGGTGCCGTCCTCCCGCTGCCGGGAGCGGATCCAGGCCGCGGTGGCCCGGGTCTGCTCCTCGGTGCGGATGCCGAGGAACTGGCGGAGCAGCAGGTCTTCGGCGTCCATGGTGACGTTGGTCTCCAGGTCGCCCTTCCACCAGCCGTCGGCGTGCTGGAGTGACAGCAGGTGTGCGGTGGCCCGGCTGAGCGCCGCCGCGGGTGAGGAATCGTCAGATCGTGTTACTGCAACTGAGGTTTGGGGTCCGAGCCTTCCACCCGCGGTTGCTGTCACTCTTACGTCACCTCTCTCTGACCACCACGAATTCGGCGAGTGCGACGAAGTGCTCGCGCACCTCGTCGGCCATGGGCACCTCGCCGAGCGCGGCGAGGGCGGTGTCGTACTGGCGGCGGGCCTCTTCCTGCGTCCAGGCCCGGCCGCCGGCCTGCTCGATCAGCGCGGCGCGGGCGGCGAGCTGCTGCTCGCTCTCCTCGCCGCGGCCGGTCGGGTCGGCCAGCTGTGCGGCCAGCTCGCGGGAGGCGGCGCCCCCCTCGGCCAGCGCGGCGCACACCGGCAGCGACTTCTTGCGCGACTGGAGGTCGCTCCAGTGCGGCTTGCCCGTCACTTCGGTGGCACCCCAGATGCCCAGCAGGTCGTCCACCGCCTGGAACGCCAGACCCAGGTGGTAGCCGTACCGCTGGAGCGCGTCGGAGATCCGGTCGTCGGCGCCGGCCAGTACCGCGCCGATCGCCGCGGAGGCCGCCAGCAGGGCGCCGGTCTTGCCGCCCTCCATGGTCAGGCACTCCTCGACCGTCACCACGTCCCGCTGTTCGAACGAGACGTCCAGCGCCTGACCGTCGATCAGCCGCCGGGTCGCGGTGGTGATCAGACGGACCGCGCGGGCGGCGTCGGTCGGGATGGCCCCGCCGGTCACCGCGGCGTCCAGCAGGACCTCGGTGCCGAGAGTGGACAGCGCGTCGCCGACCAGCACGGCCTGCGCCGGGCCGAACACCGTCCAGGCGGTGGCCCGGTGCCGACGCGTCTCGTCACCGTCCATCAGATCATCATGAAGAAGGGAGAAATTGTGCACCAGCTCGACCGACACGCCGCCCGGTACGCCCACCTGCGCGTCCGCGCCGACCGCCTCGGCCGACAGCAGCGCCAGCGCCGGGCGCACCGCCTTGCCGCCGTCGCCCGCGGCGGGCTTGCCGTCACGGTCGATCCAGCCGAAGTGGTACGCCGCGACGGTGTCCATCGGCGCGGCCAGACGGGCGACGGCCTCGCGCATCGGCGGCGTGCAGAGCGTGCGCCCGCGCGCCAGCAGGTCCAGGACCGTCAGGGTGTCCCCGACCGTCGAGCCGGTGCGTGCCTCCACGTGCGTTCCCTCTCGGTACGTCTGACCGGCCGCGAACGGCGGCCGGCCGGGTGCGATGTCGGTGGTCGGGGACTGCCGGGTCGCCGTCATCGGGGCCACCGCCCGTCCGCGCGATCGACCGGGAGCCGGCCGGTGCCGGCCAGCGCGGCGTCGGCCGCGGCGTGCCCGCTGCGCACCGCGCCCTCCATGGTCGCGGGCCAGCCGGTGGCCGTCCAGGAGCCGGCCAGCAGGATGCCCGGCAGTTCGGTGCGCGCGCCGGGGCGCAGCCGGGCGGTGCCGGGCGCCGGGTCGAAGGTGGCGGTGCGCTCCCGGGTGACGAAGAAGTCCAGCACCCGCGCGTCGCGGGCGGCGGGCAGCAGCCGGGCCAGCTCGGGCAGGTAGCGCTCGCGCAGCTCGGCGACCGGCAGGTCGATCTCGTCCTCGGCGGCGGACTGCGACACCGCCAGGTACTGGGCGCCGGGGACGTCCAGGCCGGAGTGCGGGGTGCGGTCGAAGACGAACTGCACCGGGGAGCCGATCGCGGCGAAGAACGGACGGCGGATCAGCGGCCGGTCGTAGATCACGTGCACGTTGAGGATCGGCGCGGTGCCGAACTCGGCGAGCCGCTCCTGCCCGGGGATCGCGCCCGGCGGCAGCAGCGCCGCCGCGGTGTCCTGGGCGCCGGCCAGCACCACGGTGTCGGCGGTGAGCAGTTCTCCGCTCTCCAGCCGGACGGCGTTCGGCTCGGCGGCCTTGAGTTCCGCGGCCTTGGTGCGCAGCAGCACCCGGACGCCCGCGCGTTCGAGTTCGGCGCGGGCCCGGTCGTGGTGGATCTCGCCGAGCGGGACGCGGGCGATGCCGATGTCGGCGGCGCCCGGGTCGGACAGCAGGCCGGTCTGGAACACCTTGGCGGCCAGCGCCATCGAGGTGCGGTCGGCGGTGGCGTTCAGGGTGGCGACACCCACCAGGTCCCAGACCGCCTCGATGGTGGCCGGGGTCTGGCCGTGGCGGCGCAGCCACTCGCCGAAGGAGATCTCGTCGAGCGCCGGGTCGTCCTGGTCGAGGCCCTTGAGGGCGAGCGCGCCGCGCACCACCCGCAGTCGGTCGGCCGGGCTCAGGTGACGGTAGGTGGCGAGGCTGCCGGCCAGGTGCAGCGGGACGGGCAGGGCGGCGCGGCGCAGCCGGCCGAGGCTGCGGGTGCCGTCGGCGGCCAGGCCGAGCACCGGGACGTCCAGCCGGTCCTGGAGGTCGACCAGGGCGTTCGCACCGAGGCGGTCGATCAGGCCGCGGTAGGCGGTGCAGCAGCGCAGGTAGACGTGCTGGCCGTTGTCGACCGTCAGGTCGCCGCGCTTGAAGGAGAAGGCCAGGCCACCGAGCCGGGGGCGGGCCTCGACCAGGGTGGTGCGCACACCGGCCTCGGCCAGCCGGAGTGCGGCGGTGATGCCGGCCAGGCCGCCGCCGATCACCACGGCGGTGCGCTGCCGCTGCGGCGTCGGCGTGCTCATCGGTCCTCCCTGGCGGCAGTGGACTGAGGGCACAACAACGTGCGCATGCGTCGTGACTCCCTGTTGACACAGCGTGACATAACTGGCGTGAGAATCAAGAACGCCCTCCGGCGAGCCCGGACAGTGCCACGTACGCCTTCTCCCAGCCGGGCAGCGAGACCCGGCCGCGGAGCACCGAGTGCGGGTCGGCGGCGATCCGGCCGAGCAGGCGGTGGTAGATGCCGGCCATCGCGGCGGTGGCGGCGCGGCTGCGGCGGTCGAGCATCGGCAGCAGTTGCAGGCCCTCGGTGAAGGCCTGCTGGGCGCGGTCGGCCTCGAAGGCGACCAGGCCGGTGAAGTCGGCGCCGAGCGGGAGCTTCGGGAGGGCGAAGCCCTGCTGGCAGCCGAACCGGGCGAGGTCCTCGGCGGGCAGGTACGTGCGGCCGTTCAGGGCGTCCTCGCGCAGGTCGCGCAGGATGTTGGTGATTTGCAGCGCCAGCCCCAGGGTGTCGGCGTAGGCGGCGCCGCGCTCCCAGTCCTCGCAGCCGTACACGCCGAGCGAGAGCCGGCCGATCGAGCCGGCCACGCAGCGGCAGTACACCTTGAGCTCGTCGAACGTCTCGTACTCGACGCCCTTGAGGTCCATCTCGACGCCGTCGATCAGCTCGTCGAAACCGCCGAGCGGGATCGGGAAGCGGCGGGCGGCGTCGGCCAGCGCGACCTTGATCGGGTCGGTGTCGTCCTCGCCGACCGCGCCCGCCCGGATCTCGTCCAGCAGGACGCGGGTGCGGGCCAGCGCCTCGGTCTTCTGCTCTGCGGGCAGTTCGCCGTCGCCGATGTCGTCGACCCGGCGGGCCAGCGCGTACAGCGCGGACATCGCCAGCCGCTTGGCCTCGGGCAGCAGCCGGATGCCGTAGCTGAAGTTGCGGGCCTGCAGGGCGGTGACCGCCTCGCAGTACCGGTAGGCCGCCATGACCGGCGCGGACGCCAGTGGTGATGCCCCCACGCGGGCGCTCACCTTCCCTTCGCGAAAAGTGCCGCCGCCCGGCCGGCCAGGCGGCGCTTGTCCGGCTTCGCCCGGTGCGCGAGCACGTCGTACCCGGCCGCCGCGATGGCGTCCAGGGCCGCGTACCCGCCGGCGGTGAATCCCGCCAGCAGCAGTCGAAGCCTCCCGTGAACCGTACCTACCAGCGGCGCGCCGCGATCGAGCAGGGTCCGGGCCCGGCTCGCCTCCCAGGCGATCAGCTGCCGCACCTCGCGCGAGGCGGCGGGGGCGGCGAGGTCCTGTTCGGTGACGCCGAAGGTGGCGAGGTCCTCCTGCGGGAGGTAGATCCGGCCCCGGTCGAGGTCCTCGGCGACGTCCTGCAGGTGTTCGACGATCTGCAGCGCGGTGCAGATCGCGTCGGAGAGTTCGATCCGCTCGGGGGTGGCGCGGCCGGCCAGCGCGAGCACCAGGCGGCCGACCGGGTCGGCGGAGAGCGTGCAGTAGTGCCGCAGGTCGTCGTAGGTCGGGTAGCGGGTGACGGTCTGGTCGACCCGGTTGGCCTCGATCAGCCGGCGGAACGGCTCGGGGGTGACGGCGTGCTGTTCGATCAGCGGGACCAGACGGCGCACCAGCGGGTGCCGGGGCTCGCCGGCGGCGGTGCCGAGCACGGTGCCGCCCTGCGCGCGGTCGTCGCCGAGGGCGGTGGCGAAGGCCCGGTCGAGGTCCCGCTCCAGGCCGTCCAGCAGGGCCAGCCGGAAGCCTTCGTCCTCCGGCGCGCCGGGGACGTCCAGCAGGTGGGCGACGGAGACCGGGTCGGCGAGGTCGCCGTCGCCGGCGTCGTCGATCAGCCGGGCGAAGCCGTAGACCGCCATCAGGTCGCCGCGCCAGGCGGCGGGCAGGAAGGCGGGCGCGACCGGGAAGTTCTCCAGGTCCGCCTTGTCCAGCGTCACCGCCGCTGTCTGGTTATCAGATTTGGTTGAAGCCGACACTGCCGTCACTCCCCCGTTCTACACCGGTCCCGGCCGCCATCGCGCCTCGGACACGCTTCCGTCTCCACGCCTTCACCCGCCGCACGGCACAGGGCCGGTGCCGGGGAGAGCTCCCCGCGCACCGGCCCTGCGACCGTCGGCCGCGCCCCGTCAGGGGCGCTCGCCCTTCTCGTACCGCCGGACCACCTCGTCGGTGTGCCCGTCCATGATCAGCTCGCCGTGCTCGATCCAGATGGTGCGCTCACAGGTCTCGCGGATCGCGTTGTTGTCGTGGCTGACCAGGAAGACCGTGCCGGCCTCCTTGCGCAGCTCGTTGATCCGGGCCTTGGAGCGCTGCTGGAAGCCCTGGTCGCCGGTGGCGAGGGCCTCGTCGATCAGCAGCACGTCGTGGGTCTTCGCCGCGGCGATGGAGAACCGCAGGCGGGCGCCCATGCCGGAGGAGTAGGTGCGCATCGGGAGCGAGATGAAGTCGCCCTTCTCGTTGATGCCCGAGAATTCCACGATGCTCTGGTAGCGCTCGCGCACCTGGGCGGGGGACATGCCCATCGCCAGGCAGCCCAGCACCACGTTGCGCTCGCCGGTCAGGTCGTTCATCAGCGCCGCGTTCACGCCCAGCAGCGAGGGCTGGCCGTTGGTGTAGATGGCGCCCTTCGCGGTCGGCAGCAGGCCGGCGATGGCCGCCAGCATGGTCGACTTGCCGGAGCCGTTCGAGCCGATCAGGCCGACGGCCTCGCCCTTGTACGCGGTGAAGCTGATGCCGCGGACCGCGTGCACCTCGCGGATCGCGGGCGACTTCTTGCGGGTGATCATCCGGCTCAGCGCCGAGGTGGCGCTGCCCTTGCCGGCGCCCGCGCCGTGCACCTTGTAGATGATGTGCACGTCGTCCACCACGACGGTGGGGACCCGGGCCTGGTTGTCCACCGCGGTGGTCTCCTTCAGGGTGTCGATCGCTGCGTCAGCCACGGCCGTACTCCTCCTCGGACTTCCAGAAGAACACGAAGCCGATGACGAAGGCGACGACCGCCCAGGTGCCGGCCATGATCCAGATGTGGTGCGGGAGGTTCAGCGCCTCGGGGAGCTTGTGGCCCGCCGCGTCGTAGCCGCCCGGGTACTTGCTCTTGTCGAAGCTGTCCGGCATGAACGCGTAGCGCATCAGGTCCATGTAGACCGTCGCCGGGTTCCAGGAGTAGACCGTCTGCCAGATCGTCGGCCAGCTCTTGATGTAGCCGGAGACGCTGTACATCACGCCGGAGACGTACATCCAGGTGCGCAGCAGGAAGGGCATCAGCTGCGAGATGTCCGAGGTCTTGGCGCCGATCCTGGCCATCACCATGGCCAGGCCGGTGTTGAACAGCGACTGCAGGACCAGCGCCGGGATGATCAGCAGCCAGGTCATGGCCGGACGGATGCCGTTGGCCAGCACGATGGCGACCAGGACCACCATCGAGATCAGCAGCTGCTGGAGCTGGATCACGGTGAACGCGATCGGCAGCGAGGCGCGCGGGAAGTGCAGTGCCCGGATCAGGCCGAGGTTGTCGGAGATCGACCGGGTGCCGGCCTGGATCGCGCTCTGCGAGAACTGGAACACGAAGACGCCGACGCACAGCCAGGCGATGTAGACCGGGACGCCGTCCCGGCTCTGCATGATCACACCGAAGACCAGGTAGAACACCGCGCAGTTGAGCAGCGGGGTGAGCACCTGCCAGAGCTGGCCGAGCTTCGCGGTGGTGTACTGCGCGACCAGGCGGGCGGTCGCGAACGAGCTGATGAAGGCGCGCCGGGCCCACAGCTGGCCGATGTACTTCGGCAGACTCGGCCGCTTGCCGCTGACGGACAGCCCGTACTTGTCCGCCAGTTGCTTCGGGGTCAGACCCGCGTCGGTGCCCCTCGGTGCGGAGAGGTTGACCGGGTCACTCAGTGTCGACACATTCGTCCTTCAGGGGGTCGAAATTCCGCGGCCCCGGGGGGACGGGGCGCGGAACCGGGGCGTACCACGAGGAGCTCAGGTTTGCGTGCGGGCGGCGAGGGTAATGCCGACCGGTTGCGATCAGATGATTGGCGGTCTGCCGAGCCTGGTCAAGCGCCAGACGGTGGACCACTTCATCGGCCGACGCGGGCCGCAGGGCTCGCTCCAGCCTGCCCGGAACCCGCCGAGCCACGCTTTGAGCGCCGAGCCGGAGGGCCGCCGGGCGACCGTCAGCAGGAACCAGGTCCCCAGATAGAGAGGCACCAAGGGGGCCGGAAGGTTCCGTCGGGCCAGCCACACCCGGTTGCGGGCCACGTTGTGGAAGTACGCCGCGTGCCGGGCCGGGGAGGTCGCCGGGTGGTAGAGCACCACGTCCGGGAGGTAGTCGATCGACCAGCCGGCGTCCAGCGCCCGCCAGGCCAGGTCGGTCTCCTCGTGGGCGTAGAAGAACTCCGCGGGCAGCTGCCCGGCCTGCGGGAAGACCGCGCTGCGCACCGCGCTGGCGCCGCCCAGGAAGGTGGTGACCCGGGAGGCGCGCAGCGGGTCGCTGGCGCGCAGCCGGGGCACGTGCCGGCGCTGCGTGGTGCCGGTCTCCGGGTCGGCGATCCGGAACGAGACGATGCCCAGCGACGGGTCGGCGGTGAACGCCTTCCGCAGCAGCTCGGCGGAGTCGGTGTTCGGCAGCGAGCCGTCGTCGTCCAGGAACAGCACCGCGTCGACGTCCCGGCCGTCCGGGCCGAACAGCTCGATGCCGACGTTGCGGCCGCCGGGGATGCCCAGGTTCTCGGGCAGTTCGACGGTGCGCACGTCCGCCGGCAGCGGGGGCAGCGGGGCGCCGTTGCCGACCACGGCGAGTTCGACCGGCGGGCCCTGCTGGGCGCGCACCGACTCGATCAGCGCGTTCAGTTCGGCGGGCCGGTTGCCCATGGTGATGATGACCGCGCCGAGGCGGAAGTCGTCGCTCATCGGAGCCTGCTGGAGAGCACGATGGACAGCAGGTGCAGGACGGTCTGCAGCATCGCGATGGCGGCCAGCACCACCACGGCGAGGCGGGTGAAGTACAGGCCGCCGTGGACCTGGTCGGCGATGCCGGCGGCCAGGATGAACAGCGAGGCCTCGACGGCGCCGACCAGGCGGTGGAACTTCAGCAGCGAGGCGGCCCGGCGGGCCTTGGCGACGGCGTTCGAACGCGGCACCGAGGCCTCGTCCAGGACGGCGGTCATGCCGGAGCGGGCCCGGGCGACGTCGACCAGGTCGGTCTCGGACTTGATCAGGATCGCGCCGAGCGCGGCCAGCGTGCCGAGGAAGGCCCACTGCCAGGCGGCGTGCGAGCCCTCGCGGTGCAGCAGGTCGGTGGCGCGCAGGCCGAGGCCGGTGAGCAGCGCCGCCTCGGACATGTAGTGGCCGACCCGGTCGAGGTAGACGCCGGTGAGCGAGGTCTGGCGGCGCCAGCGGGCGACCTCGCCGTCCACGCAGTCCAGCAGCAGGTAGATCTGGATCAGCAGGGCGCCGAGGATCGCGCCGCCCAGGCCCGGGACCACCAGCGCTATGCCGGCCAGGATGCCGGTGAGCATCATCAGGTAGGTCAGGCCGTTGGGCGTGATGGCGGTGACGGTCGACAGGATGCGGGTGATCCGCAGCGAGATCTTCCGCATGTAGAGGCGGCCGGCCCAGTGCTCGGCGCTGCGTCGCTGGAGCATGCCCTCGGGGTGGATGACCGCCCGGAGCTCCTCGATCGACGGGCGGCGGGTGAGGTCAACCGGCGGGCGTTCAGCTGTTGACGGCTTGGACATAGTCGGCGTACGCGTCCCTGATGTCTGTGGCGGAGAGGTCGAGGTGTTCGAGGATGGTGAAGCGCCCCGGTCTGGTGTTCGGAGCGTAGTGCACCGCTTCGGTGAACTCCGCCTCGGTGAAGCCGAGCTGATCGGCCGTCACCGGCAGGCCGTGGAAACGCAGGCGTTCCACGATCAGTCCGGACAGGTCCTGCTCGCCCCGCAGGAAGCAGGCGAAGGCCGCGCCGAGGCCGACCTGCTCGCCGTGCTGGGCGGACCGCTTGGGGTGGAGCACGTCCAGGGCGTGCGAGATCTCGTGGCAGGCACCAGAGCTGGGCCGGGTGCTGCCGGCGATGTTCATCGCGATGCCGGACAGTACCAGTGCTTCCGCGAGCGTGGTCAGCAGGTCCGGGTCCTCCAGGGTGCCCGGGTGCCGCAGCAGGTTCTCGCCGGCCGCCCGGGCCATCGCCACGGCCAGGCCGTCGACCGGCTCGCCGGTGACGGTGTGCGAGAGCTCCCAGTCCGCGCAGGCGGAGATGTTGGAGACCGCGTCGCCGATCCCGGCGGCCACGAACCGCTTCGGCGCCTTGGAGATGACGTCGAGGTCGACCACGATGCCGATCGGGCCGGGCACTCCGTAGGAGCCGCGGCCGGCGTCGTTGTCGAGGGTGGAGACCGGGGAGCAGATGCCGTCGTGGGCGAGGTTGGTGGCGACCGCGACCACCGGCAGGCCGACCCGGGCCGCGGCGTACTTGGCCACGTCGATGATCTTGCCGCCGCCGAGGCCCACCAGGGCGTCGTAGTGGCCGCGGCGGATCTCGTCGGTCAGCCGGACCGCGCTGTCCAGGGTGCCGTCGTCGACCTGGTACCAGTCGGCGCCGGGCAGCGCCGGCTCCAGGCGTTCGCGCAGCACCGCTCCCGAGCCACCGCTGATCGCCACCGCGATCCGGCCGGACGAGGACAGCCGCTGGTCGGCGAGGATGCCGCCGAGCGCGTCCAGTGCGCCGGCCCGCACCTCGACGAACACCGGCGAGGGCACCAGTCGGGTCAGTACCGGCACGCGATCTCCCGAGCCTTGGCCAGGTCGTCGTGGTTGTCGACCTCGACCCAGGAGACCTCGCCGATCGGCTGGACGTCGATGATCAGACCGCGGTCGACCATCTCCTGGTAGCCGTCCTCGTAGTACAGCTGCGGGTCGCGCTCGAAGACCGCCTTGAGGGCGTCGGCCAGGGCCGGGCCGGCGGACGGGTTGATCACGGTGACGCCGATGTACTCGCCGGTGGCGTCCAGCGGGTCCATCAGCTTGGTGATGCGGCGCACCCCGAGCTCCGGGTCGACGACGACCTTCATCTCCTCGTCGGCGAGCTTCTTCACGGTGTCCAGCGCCAGCAGGATGCCGGGGGCCTTGCCCTCCTTGATCCGCCGGTCGTTGCCGTCCAGCATGGTGCGCTGCACCGACGCCGGGTGGACGGTGTCGCCGTTGGCGAGCAGCAGGCCCTCACCGAACAGGTCGCGGGCGCACCACAGGGAGTAGGCGTTGTTCCACTCCTCGGCCTTGTCGTTCTCGACCAGGGTGAGCTTCACGCCGTACTTCTGCTCCAGCGCCTGCTTGCGGTCGTGGACCGCCTCCTTGCGGTAGCCCACGACGATCGCGGCCTCCCGCAGGCCGACCTCGGCGAAGTTCCCCAGGGTCAGGTCGAGCACCGTCCGCTCCCCGTCGACCGGCACCAGCGCCTTGGGCAGGGTGTCGGTGTACGGACGAAGCCGGCGGCCTGCGCCGGCGGCCAGGACGAGGCCGATCATGCGGGACTCCAGGGTCTCGGGTGCCGTCCGGCGCACCGGTGCGGGTCTGGGCGCCGGGGCGCGGCCGCGGCTGCGGCGCGCCGTACGGGCGCGCCTTGCGGACCGCCCGGTCTACCTGATGGTAGGCGACCCCGACCACCTGCCAGAACGCGGCCCGGGCAGGTCAGGTGATCAGCTGAGGGTACGACGTGAACCTTCGGCGAAGGTCTGCTGTCGCGGATCGAACAGTTCTGCCGAACATCCGATCCACCGTCCCGGCGGTGTGCGTCGCGGCCCCGGGCCCGCCTGGCCATGCGGCAGACTTGGGCCCCGACGCCGTCGGCGGACCGGGCCGGTCCGATCCGGTCCCGCCGTGCGCGCAGCCGACCTCAAGGACCGGGGTGGGCGGCCCGGAGGCCGCCCCCGGTCCACGTGCCGAAAGGGGCATTGTGCCCATGAGCCCTGCTGTCAGCCCGACCGACGACCTCTCCCCCGAGGTCGCCGCCCAGTCCCCGGCCGCACCCGGCGAGATCATGCTGGAGCTGGTCGACGACCACGGCGTGACCATCGGGACCGGCGAGAAGCACTGGGCCCACCAGCAGCCTGGCCGACTCCACCGCGCCTTCTCGGTGTTCCTGTTCGACCGGCAGGGCCGGATGCTGCTGCAGCGCCGGGCGCTGAGCAAGTACCACTCGCCGGGCGTCTGGTCGAACACCTGTTGCGGCCACCCCTACCCCGGCGAGCAGCCGTTCGTGGCGGCCGCCCGCCGCACCACCGAGGAACTGGGCGCGGCCCCCGCGCTGCTCTGCGAGGCCGGCACCGTCCGCTACGACCTGCCGGACGAGACCACCGGGCTGATCGAGCGGGAGTGGAACCACCTGTTCGTCGGCCTGATCACCGCCGAGGCGGACCCCAACCCGGACGAGGTCGAGGACACCCGATTCGTCACCGCCGCCGAGCTGCGCGCGCTGCGGGCCGAGAAGCCGTTCTCGGTGTGGTTCGAGACGGTCTTCGAGGCCGCGCTGCCCGGGATCCGGGAGATCGCCGGCAACGACTGGTGACACCTCAGTAGTCCGGGTCCCCGTCGGGACCGTCCCCCGTCCCGGCGGGCCCCGGTGCGGGCAGTGGCAGGTCGGCCCAGATCACCTTGCCGCCGTCCGCCGTGCGCTCCACGTCGCACTCGCCGCCCGCCTGCAGCGTGACGCTCTTGACCAGCAGCAGCCCGCGACCGCCCGGGCGGGCCGGGTCGTTCTCCTGCGCCCTCGGGCGGTACGGGTGGCCGTCGACCACCGAGATCCGCACCCGGTCCGGGCCGATCACCAGTTCGCAGTGCACCTCCGGGGAAAGCGCCGCGGCGTGCGTGACGGCGTTCGACACCAGCTCCGAGACGATCAGCAGCAGATCGTCCACCAGCTCCTGGTAGCGCTCCCCCGCCATGCCCTGCGCCAGCAGCCTGTCCCGCACCGCGTGTCTGGTGCGCGGCACCGAGGACTCGTGCGGGGCCGCGGCGAACCGCCACACGCCCTGACCCGGCCCGGGCTTCCGGCCGGGCCGTCGGGTCGCGACCGCCTTCTGCGTCTCTTCCACTGCACGCCGCCCTTCACGCGGTGACGGGAGCCGGCGGCAGCTGTCGGGACATCGGGCGTTCCGCTCGGGGCTCCTGGTCACCCGAGGCTAGGAGAGCGGGTGGTGGGGGCTCGCACCGGGACCGGATTGACGCGTGTCGTGAAGCTTCCCGACCGATTCGGCACGCGACCTGCCCCGTCCTGCTCGCCCGCACCGCCGGGTCTGCCGCCAGAACACCCGCCCGAACCCCCTCCACCAGCTGTTTCACCCCGATCTCCGCCCGCCTTGCCCCCCTTCCGCCCGAATTGCCCACCAATCCCGGCCCGCACCACGAAAACGCAGGTGAGAAGCACTCCGGAAGCCTGGTAATGTTCTCTTTGTCGCCAGGGGGCAGCCGAAAGGAAGCCTGAAGGCGGCAAGACACCTAGTCCGGGTGGCGGAATGGCAGACGCGCTAGCTTGAGGTGCTAGTGCCCTTTATCGGGCGTGGGGGTTCAAGTCCCCCCTCGGACACCAACGGAAAGGCCCCAGTTGATCTGGGGTCTTTCTGCTTTTCCCGGCCCCTGTAGGTGAATCGCGCGGGTCAGTGGTGGACGAACGCCTTCAGGTAGGACGCGTCCGGCTTCCACCACTCCTTGCCGCCGGAGTGCCCAGGGACGTCGGCCGTGACGGTGGTGCCACCCCGCCCGGCTGCGGAGTTGGCCGGGATGCGGTCTTCACGCGGACGGTTCGCCGGGGGCCCAGAGGCCGGTGGCGTGGCCGGTGGTGAGGCGGGATCGGTAGGTGTCGACCTTGTGGTCGATGCGGGTGAGGTGGGACTGGAGTTCGGTCAACCGGGCAGCCACCTCGGTGCGGTGGGCTTCGAGGAGGGCGAGGCGGTCGGGTTCGTTGCCGGGGCCTGCGGTGACGAGTTCGGCGTAGCGGCGGATGGTGCGGATCGGCATGCCGGTGGCGCGCAGGCGGGTGCAGAGGTCGATCCATTCGAGGTCGCGGCGGTGGTAGCGGCGGCGGCCGCCGGGGGTGCGGTCGATGGGGGTGACGACCAGGCCGGCGCGTTCGTAGTAGCGCAGGGTGTGGACACTGACGCCGGTCCGCGCGGCGGCCTCGGCGATGGTCAACCCCTGGGCGGGGAGCGCGGGTTGGGGCTTGATTTCGAGCACGCTCGAAATCGTAGCGTCGGCACCGAGGACCGGACTGGGCGTCAATTGCCGCTCCGGGCAAGGGTGGAGGGGTGTCAGGTGTCCGAACTCGGCGACCGGCGGAAGCGGTTGGTGCTCGCGGTGTGCTGCGTGAGCATGGTGATGGTGGTGCTGGACATCACCGTGGTGAACGTCGCATTGCCGTCCGTCCGAAGGGAGTTGGGGGCGTCGGTGGCGGCGCTGCAGTGGACGGTGGACGCGTACACGCTGGTGCTGGCGGCGTTTCTGCTGCCGGTGGGGGCGGCGGCGGACCGGTGGGGGCGGCGGCGGGTGTTCATGGTGGGGCTGGCGCTGTTCGGGCTGGGGTCGGCGCTGTGTGCGCTGGCGCCGGGGGCGGGGGCGCTGGTGGGGGCGCGAGCGGTGCAGGCGGCAGGCGGGACGATGTTGAACCCGGTGGCGATGGCGATCGTGGCGACGACCTTTCCGGGGCGGGAGGAGCGGGCCCGGGCGGTCGGGGTGTTCGGGTCGGTGTCGGGGCTGTCGCTGGCGCTGGGGCCGGTGCTGGGCGGGGCGCTGGTGGACGCGCTGGGCTGGCGGGCGGTGTTCTGGGTGAACCTGCCGGTGGTGGCGGCGGGCCTGGCGGGGGCGGCGCGCTGGGTGCCGGAGTCCCGGGCGGCGCGGGCGCGGCGGTTCGATCCGGTGGGCCAGTCGCTGGTGGTGGTGCTGCTGGGCGGGCTGGTGTTCGGGCTGATCGGGGCGGGCCGGGAGGGTTGGTCGGCGCCGGTGGTGTGGGGGCCGCTGGCGGTGGCGGCGGTGGCGGTGCCGGTACTGGGGTGGTGGGAGCGGCGGCGGGCGGACCCGTTGCTGGAGGTGGGTCTGCTGCGCAGCGTCCCGGTGGTGTCGGCGTTGGTGATGGCGTTCGCGGCGCTGTGCGCGTTCGGGGCGTTCCTGTTCGCGGTGACGCTCTACCTGCAGGGGGTGCGCGGGATGTCGGCGCTGCGGGCGGGGTTGTGCGTGGCGCCGGTGGGGGTGCTGATCGTGCTGCTGTCGCCGTGGACGGGCCGGGTGGTGGGGCGGCGGGGGACGCGGCTGCCGCTGGTGGTGTCGGGGGTGGCGCTGGCCTCGGCGGGCGGCCTGTTGCTGCTGGTGGGCCCGGGGACGCCGGTGCCGGCGCTGTTGGCGCCTTTCGCGCTGGTGGGGGTGTTCCAGGGGACGGTGAATCCGCCGGTCACCACGACGGCGGTGGCGGGGCTGCCGGTGTCGATGGCGGCGCTGGCATCGGCGTTGGCTTCGGCGGCCCGGCAGACGGGTTCGGCGGTGGGCGTGGCGGTGGCGGGCACGGTGCTGGCCGGTGGGGTGGCGGCGGGCGGTGCGGCGTTCACCTCGGCGGCGCGCGGGGTGTGGTGGCTGCTGGTGGCGGCGGGTGTGGTGATCGCGGTGCTCGGCGCGGCGGGGTCGGGCCGCCGGTCGGGTGGGCCCGGGGGTGGGCGTCAGGCGGCGGCGCGGGCGCAGTCGGCGCAGAGTCCGCGGTAGGTGACCTCGGCGGCGGTGATGGTGAAGCCGAAGCGTTCGGCGGCGGGAAGGGAGGCCAGCGGGTCGCCGGTGGGGTGGACGTCGCGGATGGTGCCGCAGACGAAGCAGACCAGGTGCTGGTGCGGCCGGTGCGCGTTGGGGTCGTAGCGCTTGGCCCGGCCGTCGGTGGCGACTTCGAGGATCTCACCGAGGGTGACGAGTTCGCCGAGGGTGTTGTACACGGTGGCGCGGGAGATCTCGGGGAGGCGTTCGGCGGCGCGCGCGTGGACCTCGTCCGCCGTCAGATGGACGTGGTCACCGTCGAGGACTTCGGCCACCACCCGGCGCTGGGAGGTCAGCCGCCAGCCGCGGTCACGCAGACGTTCCAGCAGGTCACTCATGTGTTCATCCATTCAGCTCAACAGACGCCCGAACTGTACAGGGGGCGCGGCAGCGCACCGGATTCGAGCGGGAACCACCACCCGATTGAGGGAGTTCTTGACTTAGACTGTGTCTATCTTAGGATCGACTCCGGCGAACAGCCAAGGTGCCCGTCAGAAGAGTGCGATCTGCCCGACCCGGAGGGACTCCCATGCCCGAGAACGACGACGCCATCGTCACCGACCCCAAGTCCGAGGGTGCGGGCGGCTGCCCGGTCGCGCACGGCCGCGCGCCCCATCCCACCCAGGGCGGCGGCAACCAGCAGTGGTGGCCGAACCGGCTGAACCTGAAGATCCTCGCGAAGAACCCGGCGGTGGCGAACCCGCTGGGCGCGGATTTCGACTACGCCGAGGCGTTCAACAGCCTCGACCTGCCCGCCGTGAAGCGGGACATCGAGCAGGCCCTCACCACCTCGCAGGACTGGTGGCCGGCCGACTTCGGTCACTACGGCCCGCTGATCATCCGGATGGCCTGGCACAGCGCCGGCACCTACCGGATCTCCGACGGCCGCGGCGGCGCGGGCGCCGGCCAGCAGCGCTTCGCCCCGCTGAACTCGTGGCCGGACAACGCCAACCTGGACAAGGCCCGCCGGGTGCTGTGGCCGGTGAAGAAGAAGTACGGCAAGAGCCTGTCCTGGGCCGACCTGCTGATCCTGTCGGGCAACGTGGCACTGGAGTCGATGGGCTTCGACACCTTCGGCTTCGGCGGCGGCCGGCCGGACGTCTGGGAGGCCGACGAGGACGTCTACTGGGGCCCCGAGACCACCTGGCTGGGCGACGAGCGCTACACCGGCGACCGTAACCTGGAGGACCCGCTGGGCGCCGTCCAGATGGGCCTGATCTACGTCAACCCCGAGGGCCCCAACGGCAACCCGGACCCGATCGCGGCGGCCCGCGACATCCGCGAGACCTTCCGCCGGATGGCGATGGACGACGAGGAGACCGTCGCGCTGATCGCCGGCGGCCACACCTTCGGCAAGACCCACGGCGCCGGCCCGGCGGACAAGGTCGGCGAGGCCCCCGAGGGCGCGGGCCTGGAGGAGATGGGCCTGGGCTGGAAGAGCACCTACGGCACCGGCAAGGCCGGTGACGCGATCACCTCCGGCCTGGAGGTCACCTGGACCAACACGCCGACCACCTGGGACAACTCCTTCTTCGAGATCCTGTTCGGCTACGAGTGGGAGCTGACCAAGTCCCCGGCCGGCGCGCACCAGTGGAAGCCGAAGGACGGCGCCGGCGAGGGCACCGTGCCGGACGCGTTCGACCCGGCGAAGAAGCACGCCCCGCAGATGCTCACCACCGACCTGTCGCTGCGCTTCGACCCGATCTACGAGCCGATCTCCCGCCGCTTCCGAGACGACCCGGCGGCGTTCGCGGACGCCTTCGCCCGTGCCTGGTTCAAGCTGACGCACCGCGACATGGGCCCGGTCGTCCGCTACCTCGGCCCCGAGGTGCCCAGCGAGGAGCTGATCTGGCAGGACCCGCTGCCGCAGGCGCAGGGCGAGCCGATCGACGCGGCGGACATCGCCGCGCTGAAGGAGCGGGTGCTGGCCTCCGGGCTGACCACCGCCCAGCTGATCTCCACCGCCTGGGCCTCGGCGTCCTCGTTCCGCGGCAGCGACAAGCGCGGTGGCGCGAACGGCGCCCGGGTGCGCCTGGAGCCGCAGCGCGGCTGGGACGTCAACGACCCGGAGCAGCTGGCTCAGGTGCTGCGGGCGCTGGAGGGCATCCGGTCGGCGTTCAACGCGCAGGGCGGCCACCAGGTCTCGCTGGCCGACCTGATCGTGCTGGCGGGCTCCGCCGCGGTCGAGCGGGCCGCGCAGGCCGGTGGCGTGGACGTCCAGGTCGCCTTCCGCCCGGGCCGGGTGGACGCCACCCAGGAGACCACCGACGTGGAGTCGTTCTCGGCGCTGGAGCCCAAGGCCGACGGCTTCCGCAACTACCTCGGCAAGGCCACCCGGCTGCCCGGCGAGTACCTGCTGGTGGACCGGGCGAACCTGCTGAACCTGTCCGCCCCGGAGATGACCGTGCTGGTCGGCGGCCTGCGGGTGCTGGGCGCCAACCACGGCGGCTCGCAGCACGGCGTGTTCACCGACCGTCCGGGCACCCTGAGCAACGACTTCTTCGTCAACCTGCTCGACATGGACACCACCTGGGCGCCGGTCGCCTCCGACAACACGGTGTACGAGGGCCGGGACGCCTCCGGTGCGGTCAAGTGGACCGGCACCCGGGCCGACCTGGTGTTCGGCTCCAACTCGGAGCTGCGCGCGGTGGCCGAGGTGTACGCCTCGGACGACGCCGCGCGGAAGTTCGTCGAGGACTTCGCCGCCGCGTGGACGAAGGTGATGGAGCTGGACCGCTACGACCTGGTGTGACACTGAGTTGACCGAAGGCCCGGTTCCGTTCGCGGAACCGGGCCTTCGGGCGTCCGGGGTCAGTGGCGGAGTTCGAGGGTGCAGCACTTGACGGCGCCGCCGGCCCGGAGCAGTTCGGTGAGGTCGATGCCGATCGGGGTGAAGCCACGGGCGCGCAGCTGCCCGGCGAGGCCGGTGGCGGCCTCGGGGAGGATGACGTTCGCGCCGTCCGAGACGGCGTTGAGGCCGAACACCCGGGCGTCCTCGGCGCCGGCCAGGATCGCGTCCGGGTAGAGGCGTTCCAGGACGGCCCGGGAGGCGGCGTCGAAGGCCGGCGGGTAGTACATGATCTCGTCGTCGTCGAGGACGGCGAGCGCGGTGTCCAGGTGGTAGTAGCGCGGGTCGACCAGCCGCAGGGTGACCACCTCGCGGCCGAGGAAGGCCGCGGCCTCGGCGTGTGCGGCGGGTTCGGTGCGGAAGCCGGTGCCGGCCAGGATGCGCCCGCCGGCCACCAGCAGGTCGCCCTCGCCCTCGTTGACGTGCTCGGCGTCCCGGACCTGCCAGCCGCCGCGCTCGCGGAACCAGTCGGCGTACGCCGGGCCCTCGGCGGTGCGCTCCGGGTACCGGAAGCGGGCGCCGAGCACCTTGCCGTCGACCGTGGTGGCGCCGTTGGCGGCGAACACCATGTCCGGCAGGCCGGCCAGGGGTTCGATCAACTCGACGGTGTGGCCGAGGCGTTGGAAGAGCGCGTACAGCTCGTCCCACTGGGCGAGGGCGGCGCCGGTGTCGGTGGGCTTGGCCGGGTCCATCCACGGGTTGATGGAGTAGTCGACGGTGAAGTGGGCGGGCCGGCACATCAGGTAGTGGCGCGGGCGGGCGGTTCGCGGCGACACGGTGGTGTCTCCTTCCGGGCGGAACGCGACGGCTGACGGTGGGTCAGTGGCGCGCGATCTGGTGGGGGAGGGTCAGCTGCCGATGGACTGCGGGAAGGCGAACAGCCCGCTCGGGTCGTGACGGTGCTTGATGGCGACCAGCCGAGGGTAGTTCGCACCGTAGTAGGCGGTCCGCCAGCCTCGCAGGTCCGGATCGGTGAAGTTCAGGTAGGCACCGTCCGTCGTGTGCGCGGCGATCAGGTGATCGAATCCGGCCAGCCAGTCGAGCCGGCCGGCCGGGTCCTCGCCGGGCAGCCAGGAGGTGTCCAGGCTGACCAGGTACTGGGCGTCGCGGTGGACGAACGCGGTGGCCTGCGGGTCGACCCGGTTGATCGCGCCGCCCCAGCCGAACAGGGCGAGGCCGCAGCCGTCCGGGTTGCCGCTCGGCGGTGCGGCGGCGAGCAGGTCGAGCGCCGCCGCGACCGCCTCTGGCGGCAGCGGGTCGGTGGCGAAGTGGGTCCGGACGGCGAACGCCCCGCCGGCGGTCTCGTGCTGCAGGTACTCCATGGCGTCCCAGAAGTCCCGGTCGGCGATGTCGGCGCGCAGCGGCCGGCCGGCGGCGAGCGCCGGGGCGAGCAGGTCGCGCAGTTCGGCGGCCGGGCCGAGGTGCAGGCCGACGGTGGAGACCAGGGTGCGGCCGCCGGACGTCGCGACGCCGAGCCGCAGCGAGGTCTCCTCCGGGGCGGTGCGCATCACCCGCTGGACGGCCTCGAACACGGCGGGCGCGTGCGGGACCTCCCAGAGCAGCAGGCAGGTGGACGCGGCCGGGGCCTCGACGGCCTGGAAGGTCAGGTCGAGGTTGATCCCGAAGTTGCCTCCGCCGCCGCCCCGGCAGGCCCAGTACAGGTCCTCGTTCTCCTGCGCGTCGCAGCTCAGCACGGCGGCGGACGCGGTGGCCAGGGTGGTGGCGCGCAGTGTGTCGGCGGTCAGCCCGAGCCGGCGCGAGGTGGCGGCGGATCCGCCGCCGAGGGCGAGTCCGGCGATGCCGACTCCCGCGCCGTTGCCGAGCGGCAGAGCCAGCCCGTGCGGCCGCAGCGCGGCGTACAGCGCGCCGGTGAGGACGCCCCCGCCAACGACGACCCGCCCGGTCGCGGGATCGACGTCGATCGCGTCCAGCGCCCGTAGGTCCACCACCAGGCCGGAGTTGACGGAGTGTCCGGCGTACGAGTGCCCGCCCCCGCGCGGGACGATCGGCACCCCGCTCTCCCCCGCCCATTCGACGGCCCGCAGCACGTCCGCAGGACCGGCCGCCCGCAGGACGGCGGTGGGCGCCCGGTCCGCCCACCGTTCGTTGAACGCCGCCGACGACTCCCGGAACGCGCCGTCCCCGGGGTGCAGCAGCGGTCCGGCGGTGTGCTTGTCCAGCAGCGCCCAGTCGGGGGTCACGGGGCGACCTCTTCGATGGTGGAGGTGCCGGTGGTGGGGTGGGGGCCGTAGCGTTCCCAGGTTTCGTGCAGGCGGATACGGCCGTCGGGGGTGAGCGAGGGGGTGTTGCGGGTGTGGCCGCAGACGACTTCGCCGTCGGTGAGGACGAAGGTGTAACCCATGGCGAGGGTGCCGTCGGGCCGGCGGGTGCCGGCGGTCCAGCCGCGTCGGATCGCGCCGCCGGAGATCTCGCCCCAGACCAGGTCGCCCTGCTGGTGGTAGACGGCGACGGTGCGGTGGTCGCCGTCGGGGGCGTGGAAGCGGCGTCCTTCGTAGTCGAGGTGGCGGGTGTTCATGCCTGCCACCAGATCGCGTAGTAGGCGAAGTCGGTGTCGTGCGGGTTGGCGACGGCGTGGTCGGTGTCGGCGGGCAGCAGGACGAGGTCGCCGGCGGCGATGGGGTGGCTCGCGCCGTCGGGGGTGCGGACTTCGCCGCGGCCGCTCATGCAGATGAACAGTTCGCGTTCGGCGTGCTGGTGGGTGTCGGTGAGGTCGCCGGGGCGCAGGACGCACCAGGAGCCGTGGAAGGGGGTGGTGAGGCCGTCCCAGGGGTGGAGGAGTCGAAGGTCGAGGCCGTGGGCGCGTTCGAGCTGCCGGTGTTCCTGGCGGCGGATCACCAGGCCGGGCGGTGGGCCGGTTTCGGGCATGGCGGACTCCGTTCGGAAGGGGCGGACGGTGGAGTGGGGTGTCAGCGGACGGCGGCGACCGCGTGGCCGAGGCCGGCGTCGCGGGCGAGCACCAGTGCCTGCGCGCGGTCGGCGACGCCGAGTTTGCCGAGGATGCCGGAGATCCGGTTGCTGACGGTTTTGGAGGCGAGGGCGAGTTCCCGGGCGATGGCGGTGTTGGAGCGGCCCGCGGCGAGGTGTTCGAGTACTTCGCGTTCGCGGTGGCTGAGCTGCGGGAACGGGTAGCTGCGGGCGCGCTGGCCGGTGCCGATCAGGGTGCCGAGGCGGGCGGCGATGGTGCGGTCGAGGATGGCCTCGCCGGCGCCGACGGCGAGGATGCCGCGGACGATCTGGTCGGCGGTGGCGCGTTTGACCAGGTAGCCGCGGGCGCCGGCGTGGAAGGCGGCGGCTACGGCCTTGTCGTCGTCGAGGGTGCTGAAGACCAGGACACCGGTCTCGGGGGTGAGTCGCAGGACCTGGCTGATCACCCGCACGCCGGCGCTCTCGTCCATCTGCGGGTCGAGGACCAGGACGTCGGGCCGGTGCCGGGAGGTGGCGGCGAGCACTTCGCCGGTGGTGCCGGCCTCGCCGACCACCGCCGCGCCCCCGGAGGCCTCGACCATGGAGCGGACGCCCTGCCGGACGGCGGGTTGCACGTCGGCGAGCAGCACGGTCGGTGGCACCGTACTCCCGTGCTGGTTCATCGTTCCCTCGCGGCGTGTGGGGGTGCGGCGGTGGTGCGGCGCTGCCGACCGTGATCACCGGCAGTGATGACTCCGCCACACCAGCATGAGCCGATCACTTCTCCGTCTCAAGTGCGCAATGTCATGCAGGAGTTGGCAGATGTGAGGGTTGAGAGGCCGCTTCCCGGGCTTTGCGCATGATCTCCTCGCGGCCGCGCCAGTGCGACCAGAAGGCGCCGGTGTGGCCGAGGCCGCCGAGGCTGGTGAGGAAGGGGTTGTCGGCGTAGTTGTTGTCGTGCTCGCTCATGCCCTCGACGGTCGGCAGCATCACCCGGTAGTGGTCGGCGGGGTCGATCAGCGCCCACAGGTCGGTGACCGCGCTGTGCCAGCGCTCCGCCGGGTCGGCGGCGCGGGCCGGGTCGGACAGCAGGTCGGGCGAGAAGTAGCAGACCAGGCGGAAGTTGCCGTGCTCGTCGAACATGAACTGCCGTTCGTACTCGGCCGGGGAGGCGCACATCCGCAGCGGCTTGAGCACGATCGGGCCGTCGGCGGTGTTGGACTGCAGGCCCGGGACGGTGCGCACGCCCGCGCACCGTTCGGCCAGGTCGATGCCCATCGGGGTGTGGGGGAACAGCCGCAGGCCGAGCGAGAAGCCGGTGACGGTGGCGTCCAGCGCCATGAAGGCGTCCACGCAGGCGCGCACCGTCCCGGGGGTCTCGCCGGGCATGCCGAACAGCGCCTCGACCATGGTGAGGATGCCGCGTTCGTGGCAGAGCCGGACCAGCCGCTCGGTGTCGGCGAAGGTGTAGTAGGTGCTGCCCTTCTCGGTGACCTTCCAGCCGCTGAGCACCTCCGGCCGGATGTGGTCGCTGCCGACGTTGACCCCCCGGCAGCCGGCCGCGGCCAGCAGGTCGGCGAACTCCTCGTCGAACGGGCTGGGTTGGCAGTAGACCCAGAGCCGCAGGTCGTTCAGCGGGTTGCCGGGGTCGGCGTGCCGGCGGCGGACGATCTCCCGCAGCAGGTTCTTGGCGTGTGCGATCGACAGGTTGAACTCGCTGTCGGTGGTGTGCTGGTCGAGGATGCCCTGCGCGGCCAGCGACTCCATCTCGTCCACCACGGAGGCCAGTTCGCGCTGTCCGTAGCGGGTGCCCTTGGCGTCGGGTTCGACGCAGTGCGAACAGCGGTACGCGCAGCCGTTCTTGGTCAGGATCGAGCCGAGTCCGCCGCGCCGGTAGTACTCCAGGTTGTCCACCCGGTGCGGCAGGCCGGAGCGCCGCCGGTACACCGAGAGCCGGTCGACCTGCCACACCCGGGGCTCGAACCGGCCGGTGGGGTCGACCCGTTGGGGCTCGCCGTGGCGGACGGTCAGCACCGCGGGCGGGACCCGGACGGCGCCGCGTTCGGTGTTGCGGATCAGGCCGGCGATGCCGGAGGTGTCGCGGCCCTCGGCGACGGCTGCGGCGAGTTCGCAGAGGATCTTCTCGCCGGGGCCCTTCACCCCGTAGTCGATGCCGAAGTACTCGACCAGCGCGAACGGCATGGTGGAGAAGCCGATGCCGCCGCCGACGATCGGCGCGTCGCTGAGCCGGCGGATCTCGGTGATGATCTCCCGGTGCTCGCCGACGAACGGGCGCTGCTCGAAGGCGTACACGGTGTCGGTGTTGCGGACGGTCACGCCGACCAGCAGCGGGCTGCGTTCCGCGAAGTACTCGTGCAGGCAGGCCTTCCAGTCGTCGCGGCGGAAGGTCAGGTCGAGCACCTCGACCTCGAAGCCGGCGTCCTCCAGCGCGGTGGTGAGGACGTCGAGGGCGTACGGTGCGATCGGTGGGTGCACCTTGTTCGGGTTGACCAGCAGGACGGGTCTGCTCATCGGGTTCCCCTTCCCTGGGAGGTGGGTGGCGGCCGGTCAGACCAGGCCGAGGCTGATGCCGAACTCGGGTGTGCCGCCCAGCAGGTACGCTCCGGCGGACTGCAGGATGCGGTCCTGGGCGACCAGGTGCTGGGCCATCACGGTGGTGTCGCGCAGCCAGCGGTCCATCGGCGAGCTGCGGTTGATCGCCCAGGTCTGCAGCAGGTCGTAGGTGCGGGCCACGATGGTCCGGGAGTTGCGGAAGGCGTGCAGCCAGGACAGCGGGGAGGCCGCGCGCTCGACGGGCGTGAGGTCGTCCAGCGTCCCGCCGGCCGCGAGCACCTCCCACTGGCGACGCATCGATCCGTACACGCCCTCCCGGGTGGCGTTGAACTCGGCTTCCAGGCGGGCGATTTCGGTCTGCACCCGCCAGCTGTCGGCCCAACTGCGGCCGGCCATCCGGTCGTAGCGGGACGTGGCGATCTCCCGGGCGTGGTCGAGCGCGGCGCGGGCCACGCCGAGCGGGACGCCGCACATGGCGCGGGTGAAGGAGTCCGGCTGGGCGAGCGGGCCGGGGCGGCCCTGCGGGGCGGCGAAGGTGTAGGTGTGCTCCTCGGGGACGAACACGTCGGTCATCGTGTAGTCGCAACTGCCGCTGCCGCACAGGCCGGTGGTGTCCCAGTTGTCGATCACCTCGACCTGTTCGCGGCGCACCAGGAACTGCCGGGAGTCGTGCCGGTGCTTGCTGCCGGGCGCCGACCAGGGCTCGCCGTCCTGGAACAGGAACGCACCGGAGGTCACCCAGTCGGCGTGCTTGATGCCGGAGCCGAACGACCAGCGGCCGCTGAGCCGGAAGCCGCCGGGGACGCGCTCGGCCCGGCCGGCGGGCTGGAGCAGGCCGGCCACCACCAGGTCCAGGCGCGGGAAGACCTCCTTGGCGACCCGCTGGTCCAGGAAGTTGGCGTAGATGCCGGTGTTGGCGCCGATCACGGCGCACCAGGCGGCGGAGGCGTCGCCGTACGCCAGGGCCTCCACCACCTCGGTCTGTTCCATCGAGGTGAGTCCGGGGCCGCCCCACTCGGGGCCGAAGCACATGCCGAACACGCCGGTGGTGCGCAGCAGTTCGACCACCTCGGCGGGCAGCGTGCGGTTGGCCTCGATCTCCGGGGACTTCTCCCGCAGCGTCGGTGCCAGCTCCCGGGCGCGGCGCAGGATCTCCGATGTCATCGCGTCACTTCTCCTTCCAGCAGGGGGTCAGCGGTCCAGCCCGAGGCTGATCCGGAACATCGGGGGCCGGCCGAGCAGGTAGGCGCCGACCGACTCCAGTACGGCGTCCTGGGCGGTGAGGTTCTGGCACATCACGGCGGTGTCGCGCAGCCAGCGGTCCATCGGCGAGGAGCGGTTGATCGACCAGGTCTGGAGCAGGTCGTAGAGCCGGGTGACGACGGCCCGGGAGGCCCGGAAGGCGTGCAGCCAGGCGAGCGGGGAGGCGGCGCGCTCGGTCGGGGTGAGGTCGTCCAGGGTGCCGCCGGCCGCGAGTACCTCCCACTGGCGGCGCACCGCCCCGTACACGCCCTCCCGGGCGGCGTTGAACTCCGCTTCGCAGCGGGCGAGTTCGGTCTGCACCCGCCAGCTGTCGGCCCAACTGCGGCCGGCCATCCGGTCGTAGCGGTCGGTGGCGACCTCGCGGGCGTGGTCGAGGGCGGCCCGGGCCACGCCGAGCGGGACGCCGCACAGGGCGCGCATGAAGGAGTCCGGCTGGGCGAGCGGACTGGGGGTGCCGCGGACCTCCCAGAAGGTGAAGGTGTGCTCGTCGGGGACGAACACGTCGGTCATCGTGTAGTCGCAACTGCCCGTCCCGCACAGGCCGGTGGTGTCCCAGTTGTCGACCACCTCGACCTCGGAGCGGGGCACCAGGAACTGCCGGGAGTCGTGGGCGTGCGGGCTGCCGGGCTCGGCCCAGGGCTCGCCGTCCTGGAACAGGAAGGCCCCGGAGGTCACCCAGTCGCTGTGCCTGATGCCGGAGCCGAACGACCAGCGGCCGCTGAGCCGGAAGCCGCCCGGCACCCGCTCGGCCCGGCCGGCGGGGGCGAGCACCCCGGCGGTGATCAGGTCCAGGCCCGGGTACACGTCCTTGACCACCGACTGGTGGAGGAAGTTGGCGAGCAGCCCGCTGTTGGCGCCGATCACGCCGCACCAGGCGGCGGAGGCGTCGCCGTACGCCAGGGCCTCGACGACCGCCAGCTGTTCGGCCGAGGTGAGTTCGGGGCCGCCCCACTCGCGGGCGAAGCACATCCGGAACACGCCGGTGCCGCGCAGCAGTTCGACCACCTCGACGGGCAGCGTGCGGTTGGCCTCGATCTGCGGGGACTTCTCCCGCAGTACGGGGGCGATCTCCTTGGCCCGGCGCAGCACCTCGGCGGCGTCCTGGGGCGGGGCGTCCCAGCGCGCGGCGCTCACCGGTCCACGTCCAGCAGTCCGGCGGGCATCGCGAACGGGGCCTGCGGGTCGGCGGGTTCGACGTCGGAGGTGACCGTGCCGACCAGCGCGGCGGCGGCGTCCAGGCGCTGTTCGCACCCGGTGACGCTGTCGGCCTCGCAGATGACGAAGGAGTGCCGGGCCAGGTAGCCGCCGGGGGGCAGCCGCAGCACGGTGCCGGGCGGGGCCATCGGGGCGGCGTGCAGCAGGCCGGGCGCGTCGCCGGGTTGCGGGAGGGTCAACTCGTCGAGCCGGCAGTCCTGTTCGGGGCAGCCGAAGCGGATCCCGGCGACCGCGGACCGGGTCGGGGCGATCTCCGGTCGGCGGCCGACGGCGACGTCGAACAGCACCTCGCCGGGCTCCAGTCCGGTGGCGATCCGGCCGAGCAGCGGGATCAGGTCGCCGCCGAGCCGGCCGTTCACCTCGACGATCAGCGGGCCGCGCGGGGTGAGTCGCAGCTCGGTGTGGGTGATGCCGTCCTCGACGCCGAGCGCCCGGTGCGCGTCGGCGAGCACGGCCAGCAGCTGCGGGTCGGCGAGCAGCGGGTCGGCGGCGTCGACGATGTGGCCGACCTCCTCGAAGTACGGCTCGTCGCTGCTGTACTTGCGGGCCAGGAACAGCGGCAGGTACTCGCCCTTGTGCACGGCGCCGTCGACGCTGATCTCCGGGCCGCCCGCGTACTCCTCGACGATCACGCCGGCCCGGTACGGCCCGGGGTCGACCTCGCTGGCGGACAGCGCGGTCGCGAACGCCCCGTCCAGCTCGCCTTCGTCGGCGGCGAACACCACGCCGATGCTGGCGCCCATGGCGCGCGGCTTGAGGACGACCGGGTAGCCGATCCGTCCGGCGGCGGCGCGGGCCTCGGCGAGGTCGGCGGTGAGCGCGAAGCCGGGCTGGCGCAGGCCGGCGGCGGTGAGCACGACGCGGGTGCGCTCCTTGTCGCGCACGCCGCGCACGCCGCGCTCGGACAGGCCGGGGACGCCGAGTTCGGCGGCCAGCAGGCCGGCGTCCAGCACCAGCGGCTCGTCCCAGCAGAGCAGGCCGACGATGTGCTTGCGGGCGGCGATCTCCCGGACGGTGGCGTTCATGGTGGCGGTGTCGAAGACGTCGGCGACCACGATCTCGTCGAAGTGGTCGCGCTGCCAGGTCGGCCGCAGGTTGTTGACCAGCAGCAGTTCCAGCCCGGCGGCGCGGGCGCGGCGGCTCATCGGGCCGACCAGGTACTCGCGGTACTCCTTCAGTCCGCTGCCGATCACCAGCAGCGTGCCGGTGGCGGGCACCGGCTCTCCGTCGTGACTGTCCGTCATGTGTGGTCCTCCGTCCTTGCGTTGGGGTCGATCTCGAACCGGACCAGGGCGGCGGCCGCGTCGGCGAGCCGGCGGGCCTCGGCGGGGGTGTCGGCGAGGGTGGTGACGATGCCGACCCGGTCCCAGGAGCTGCGCAGTCCGGCGGCTCGGTGGCCGGGGGCGATGCCGACCACCGCGAGTTGCACGCCTATCGCGGCGGCGGCCGCGTCCAGGCCGTGCACGGCGGTGACGGTGCCGGGCCGGTCGGGGGCCAGGAAGCGGGCGGCGGTGGCCCGTTCGGCCCGGTCGGGCAGCGGGCCGAGGGGCGCGCCGCTCATCAGGGCGAAGTAGGCGCGGGTGAGCTCGACGGGGTAGGCGGCCTCGATCAGGTCGGGGATCGAGTCGCCGGGCAGCCGCCCGGCGCACTCCACCAGCACCGGCACGCCGTCCGCCACGATCCACTCGCAGTGCAGCACCCCGTCGCCGAAGCCGATCGCGGCGGCCAGCCGTTCGGTCTCGGCGACCAGTGACTTCCGCTGCCGGTCGTCGAGTTCGGCGGGGACGGTGTGCCCGGCCTCGATCGGGCAGGGGCCGGGGTAGAGCACCTTGCCGGTGGTGTTGGCGAACACCGGGCGGCCGTCGGACACCAGCATCTCGACGCTGAACTCCGGTCCGTCGACGTACTCTTCGGCGAGCATCACGGACGCGATCGGCCGGTCCGGGACGAAGGCGCCCTCGTCCTGCGCCTGCCCGAACGCCCAGGCCTCCTCGGCCTCGTCGGGCGTGCGGAGCACCCGGGTGCCGACCGAGGCCTGCCGGCCCGCGGGCTTGAGCACCGCCGGTCCGGGGTGCCGGGCCATGAAGTCGGCCAGTTCGGCGGCGTCGGCGACCGGCTCGGAGGCCGGGTTGGCGATCCCGGCGGCGGCCGCGACGGTGCGCAACTGGTGCTTGTCGCGAAGCAGTTGCGCGGCTCCGAGGCTCGCGCCCGGCAGTCCGTAGCGCTCGGCCAGGCGGGCCGCGAACGGCACCGCGTACTCCACGGCGGGGATCACCGCAACCGGGTCGAGATCGGGGTGGGCGGCGAAGAAGGCGTCCGCCCGGCCCGGCAGGTGGTACTCCCATTCGATCAATTCGCGGGCGTAGCCGATGTGTTGGACGGCCTCGGCGAGGTTGCGCTTGCGGGCGACGTCCGGTTCCTCGACGTAGACCACCGAGTCGGCGGCCTGGAAGGCGGTGATGGCGGGCACCGCGAAGGCGACGTAGCCGACGATCAGCACCGGGCGCGGGCCGGCTGCCTTGCTGTTCATACGGTCTCTCCGCTGTTCATACGGTCTCTCCCACGGGGTCCGGGTCGGTGGTCCGCTCGGCGGCCCGGTGCTGGGCCCGGTGCTTGATGCCGGTCACCGCGAGCACTCCGGCCAGGCCGTTGACCAGGGCCATCAGCACCCAGAACCCGGCGTGCAGGTGCGTCCAGGCCCACACGCCGAACAGCGGTCCGACCGCCGAGGCGAGCCCGGCCGCGGCCTGCATGGTGGCCAGGTAGCGGGCCTTCGAGGCGTCCGGGAAGGTCGCCGGGTGGGCGAACATGCTGGGCCCGGCGATCATCAGGCCGCTGACCGCGAGCACCGCGCCGAACAGCACGAACGCCCCGGAGTGCACGGCCAGGCCGTACGCGGCGAGTCCGATCGAGTTGACCAGGTGGCCGACGCCGACCGCCAGGTGGGTCGGGATCCGGGTGATGTAGGCGGTGATCTTCAACTCGCAGGTGATCAGCACCAGCGAGGAGGCGGTGAGCACCGCGCTGTAGAGCCAGGTCGGGTAGCCGTCGTGGACGATCTCCAGCGGCAGCGAGATGGAGGACTGCACGTAGGCGACCGTCCCCAGCACCACCGCGGCCAGGTACGCCAGGTACGCCCGGTCCCGCAGCATCGCCGCGTACGCCGCCCGGCCGGTGGAGCGCCGCTCGGCGGTCTCCTGCCGGGCGGCCTCCGGCACCGCGTGCCGGGGCAGCAGCCGGTAGGCGAGCGCCGCGTAGAGCAGGGTGGTGAAGCCGTCCACCCAGAACAGCAGGTCCCAGTCGAGCAGGATCACCCCGGCGGCGATCAGCGGGGCGAGCGCCGCTCCGGTGTTCAGCGCGATGCGCATCATGGAGAACGCCATCACGTGGTAGCGCTCCGGCATCAGGTCGCTGAGCAGCACCGAGGCGGCGGGCCGGTACGCCTGGGCGGACAGACCGGCCAGCGCGATCGCCACCAGCAGCGCCGGGACCAGTCCGGGCCGGGCCAGCAGCGGCAGAACGGCGACCAGCGGCGCGGAGACGGCCATCGCCGCGACGATGGTGGTGCGGGCCCCGAGCCGCTGGGTGATCTCCCCGCCGAGGACGGTCCCGAACACCGTGCCCAGGCTGTACGCGCCGAGCGCGAAGCCCGCGGTGCCGTCGGACATTCCCTTGTGCGTCAGGTAGAGCACCAGGAAGGTCTGGACGAACGCGCCGAGCTGGTTGACCAGGACGCCGCCGAGCAGGTACCGGACGGTGGTCGGGGTGGCCCTGAGCGTGTCGAGGACGCCGATCGGTGGCTTGTCGTCGGTCATGCCGCCTCCTTCACTGCCGTGGCGATGCGTTCCGCGACCAGCGGAGCGGTGGAGAACCCGCTGCCGCCGCAGGCGGTGCGGGTCCACAGGCCCGGGGAGACCCGGGTGAGCTGCGGGCCGCCGGTGGCGGCGTCCGCGGTGTAGTGGCAGACCCGGACGCCGGCCACCCGGTAGCGGTCCAGGTCGGGCAGGATGCCCTCCTCGGCGAGCCGGTCCAGGTAGGGCCGCTGGTCCTCGCCGGCGCTGTCGGTGTCCGCGACGGGGCGGCACACCGAGTCGGAGCTGAGTTTGAGCAGGGTTCCCGCGCCGGGCGGCAGCACCCAGCCGCGGCCCTCGCGGCCGAGGCCGCCCGCGGCGGGCGCGTCGTCCCAGCGGTCGCCGCCGGCGGGCCGGCCGAGGTAGACCATGGTCTGCCGGTGCAGCACGACCCGGGTGGCCGTCAACTTCCGGGTCCACGGCCCGCCGGCCAGCAGCGCCAGGTCGCCGCGGACCACTTCGCCGCTGTCCAGCACGATCCGTCCGGAGCCGGTGAACACCGAGCGGACGGTGGTGTGCGGGCGCAGCACCACCCCCGGCCGGGCGGCCAGCCAGCGGGCGGCGGCGTGCAGCACCCGGTCGGCGAGCAGCACGCCGCCGGTGCGCTCGCGCAGTGCCACGGTGCCGGGCGGCAGTCCGAGCGGCGGGAGTTCGTGCTCGGCCGGCAGGTCGACGGGGACGCCGGCCTTGTCGGCCTCGGCGAGCAGCTCGTCGAGGCGGCCTTCGGGGTGGGCGGTGAGCGTGCCGACCCGGCGGTACAGCGGGGTGCCGAACAGCGCCTCCAGGTCTTCCCAGTGGCGGTGCGCGGCGAGCCGGCGGGCGGTGCCGTCGGGGTCGCCGGGCAGCAGGGTGCGGATGGCGCGGTGCTGGTCGTGCGAGGTGGCGTCCGGGTTGGGCAGCGGGCCGCGCTCCAGCACGGTGACCCGGTGCCCGGCCCGGGCGCACGCGACGGCGGCGAGCAGGCCGGTGACGCCCGCGCCGACCACCACCACGTGCGCGGCGGCGCTGTCGGTGCTCACCGTCCGCCGCCGTGCGGCCGGGGCCGGACGCGGGTCGCCAGCCTGGGCAGCGGGCGGGGCAGGACGGTGGTGGCGGTCGGCTCGGCGGGGACGGCGCTGTCCGGCAGCCCTTCGGCGGCGAGGTCGACCAGCAGCGGGGCGGCGCAGCGCAGGAACAGGTCGAGTTCGTGCCAGAAGTCGCCGGCGTCCTGGTCGGTGACCTCCCAGCGGTCGAGCCGTCCGAGCTGTTCGGTGAGGGTGAAGGCGGCGGCGCTGAGGCTGAAGCGGCGCGGGCGCAGCGCGGCGGCGAAGCGTTCGGCGATCAGCGCGGCGGCGTGCCTGGAGCGGGCGCTGACGGGCAGCGGGCCGCGGTCGAGGTACGCCTCGGCCTTGGCGGCGACCCGGTTCCACGGTTCGACCAGGCGCTGTCCGCAGACCCGGTCCATGGCGGCTCGGGTGAAGTTGGTGCGCTGGAAGTCGGGTCCGGTGGCGGCCAGGTAGTAGCGGGCCAGGTCGCGCGGCACTTCGGCGGTCAGCTGCCGTCCGGTGACCACGTGGCCGCGGCTGGTGGAGAACTTGTCGCTGTCGAGTTCGTAGAACTCGTTGGTGACGAAGTGCGCGGGCAGGGCGAGTCCGCCGAGGGCCAGCAGCATGGCGGTGCCGGCCAGCGCGAACGCGAAGCTGGCGTCGGAGCCGAAGAAGTACACCACTTCGGGTCCGGCCTCGGCGGCCCAGTGCCGTTCCTCGTCGCCGGGGACTTCGCCGCGGGCCTCGGCGGCCAGCGCGATGGCGTGCAGGCTCCAGGCGACCGTCTCGGTATCGGAGTACAGGACCTGGTCGGGGGTCTCCGGGAACGGGGCGGGGATGCCCCAGTCGATCGGCAGGGTGATCGGGTAGTCGGGCAGCCGGCGGGCCATCAACTCCTCGACGAGTTGGGCGAGTCGGGGCCGCATGGTGGGGGCGAGCCGGGCGAAGTAGGAGGCCAGGGCGGCCCGGTGCTCCTCCAGCGGCAGCACCAGGACGTCCTTCTCCCGTAGTTCGACCGGGAGTTCGGGGTGCCGGGTGGAGCGCGGGTCGAGCAGTTCGCCGGAGGCGATCCAGTGGCCGCAGTTCTCGCACAGCCCGGCGCAGCCCTCGGCCAGGCAGACCGGGCAGCCGCCGCGCACGTACGCGTCGGTGAGGTACTCGCCGGTCTCCGGCAGGTACGGGAACCTCACCTTGCGGAGCCTCAAGTGGCCTTCGCCGTGCAGCCGTTCGAAGAAGGTGCGGACGGTCTTCAGGTACCGCTCGTCGAACCGGACGAAGCCGTCGGGGACGATGCCGGCGGCGGCGAGGGTGGCCTCGACCTGCTCGGCGGCGCGCAGCCGCAGCTCCTCGGGCTGTTCGCCGAGGCGGCGGGCGGTGGTGACGATGTAGTTCTGGGTGAAGTGCACGCCGGTGCCGAACAGGGCGTCCCGGCCGGTGGCGCGGGCGTAGCGGGCGCACACGTCGGCGGAGAGGAAGGGCCCTGCGAGGTGGCCCAGGTGCAGGTCCCCGTTGGCGGTGGGGCCGGGGGCGATCACCAGCAGCGCGGCCATCAGCGCGCCGCCGCGGCGGAGTCGAGGCCGTGGCGGGCCAGCAGGTCGCCGGTGATGTCGCGGGCCCGGTGGGCGAGCACGCTGATCAGCGAGTCGGCGATGCCGTGGGTGGCCTCGTTGACGCCCTGGAGGTACAGCGCGGCCTCGGTGCCGGCGCCCAGGTCGACCCGGTAGTCGCGGCTGACGGACACCTCGGGCAGCCCGGCCTTCTCGGTCAACTCCCGCACCAGGGCGGGCATCCGGCCGTCGTAGCCGGTGCCGAGCAGCACCAGGTCGCAGCGGTGCTCGGCGACCTTCCCGGTGCGCCGGTCGCGCAGGTCGAGCACCACCTCGCCGTCCTCCTCGCGGGCGGCGACCACCTCGGTCATCGACCGGACCTCGGCGCGGCCGGTGCCGATCATCTTCTCCCGGTACAGCATCATGTACAGCTCGTCCAGGAACGGCGGGGCGAGGCCCGCGTAGTTGGTCAGCCGCATCTCGTCGAGCACCTGGGCGCGCATCTCGGCCGGGGCGTCGTAGAACTCGTCCACGAAGGACGGGTAGAACAGCTCGTTGACGAACTTGCTGGTCTGGTAGTTCTGCAGGCCGATCGAGCGGACCAGCATGGTGACGGTGGAGTTCGGCAGGTTCTCGTACAGCGCCATGAACATCTCGGCGGCGGATTGCGCCCCGCCGATCACCACGGCGCGCAGCGGCGCGTCCTTGTCGACGGCGTTGATGCGGCTGCGGAACCGGGCGCTGTGGATGACCCGTTCGGCGGGCAGGTCGGCGAAGACCGGCGGGATGTGCATGTCGCGGCCGGCGCCGACCACCAGGTCGCGGCAGCGGATGGTGTCGCCGTCGGCGAGGGTGACCTGCCAGCCGATCAGCTTTCCGTCCGCGTCGTAGCGCGGCTCGGTGGCGGTGGCCCTGGCGTCGTAGCGGATCCGCACCTTCTCCAGCGAACGGGCCACCCACTGGAGGTAGTCGGAGAACTCCCAGCGGTGCGGGTGGAAGGTGCCCAGGTTGATGAACTGGTCCAACCGGTCGTGCTGGTGCAGGAAGTTGAGGAACGAGAACCGGCTGCGCGGGTCGCGCAGCGTCACCAGGTCCTTGAGGAAGGAAACCTGGCTGCGGGCCCACGGCATCAGCAGGTCGCGCTGCCACTTGATGTCCGGGGCCTGCTCCAACAGCAGGGTGCCTTCGGCCAGTTCGGCCGAACCGCTCTCCTCGATCGCGGCCGCGAGGGCCAGATTCGCCGGGCCGGCGCCGATCGCCAGTACGCCCACTTCCAGGTCAGCCATGCTCTCCCCTACGTGAACTCGGTGTTCTCCAGGGCCGGTTGTCGCGCCGAGAAACCTAGGGAGCCCGCATTCCCACCAGGTAGGGCCGCGTTCCCGCCCGCGGGGGAATTTCCGGAACGGCCCGCCGACCCGACACACGAAGGCCGGGCACCGCCGTCCACCGTTTTCCCGGCCCCACGCCGGGCATGGCAGAGGAGAACGGCAGCACTGTGGCGGTCGGGACGGAAGGGGACGGGTGTGGGGACGGACTGGGTGCGCGCTGCGGTGCTGTACCAGATCTATCCGCAGAGTTTCGCGGACGGGAACGGCGACGGGATCGGGGACTTCGCGGGGCTGACGGAGCGGCTGGAGTACCTGCAGTGGCTCGGCGTGGACGCGGTGTGGCTGAACCCGTGCTTCGCCTCACCGTTCGGAGACGCCGGGTACGACGTCGCGGACTTCCTGGCCACCGCGCCGCGGTACGGCGCGCCGGAGGATCTGGCGAAGTTCACGGACGCGGCCCGCCGAGCGGGGATCCGGGTGCTGCTGGACCTGGTGGCGGGCCACACCTCGGACCAGCACCCGTGGTTCGCGCGGTCGGCCGGCGACCCGGACGACCACCGGTACATCTGGGCGGACCGGCCCGCGCCCGGGTTCGTGGCCTCGCCCGGGAGCCGTCCGGGCTGGTACAAGCCGAACTTCTTCGACTTCCAGCCCGCCCTCAACTTCGGCTACGCGCAACGGGATTCGACGGAGCCTTGGCGGCAGCCGGTGGACGCGGAGGGCCCGCGGGCGAACCGGGCGGCGCTGCGGGAGATCATGACGCACTGGTTCGGCCTGGGCGTGTCGGGCTTCCGGGTGGACATGGCGTCCTCGCTGGTGAAGGACGACCCCGGGTTCGTCGAGACCGGCAGGCTGTGGCGGGAGACCCGGGCCTGGATGGACGCCCACCACCCCGACCAGGTGATCCTCGCCGAGTGGGGCGACCCGGCGCGTTCGGTGCCGATGGGCTTCCACGGCGACTTCTTCCTCCAGTTCGGCGGCCCGGACGACGGCGCCGCGCTGCGTTCGCTGTGGGACAACGGCGCGGGCACCGTGCACGAGCACTGGCCGCGGCAGGACTGCTACTTCGACGCCGAGGGCCAGGGCTCGATGCAGCCGTTCGTCGCCGAGTGGGAGCGCACCGCGCAGGCCATGGACGGCCGGGGCTTCGCCTCGCTGCCGACCGCGAACCACGACTACTCGCGACTGGCCTGCGGCCCGCGCACCCGCGAGCAGTTGGCGGCGGCGTTCACCTTCCAGCTGACCTGGCCGACCGTCCCGGCGATCTACTACGGCGACGAGATCGGCATGCGCTTCGTGCCGGGCCTGCCGGACACCGAGGGCAGCGCGCTCGGCCCGCACTACAACCGGGCCGGCTGCCGCACCCCCATGCAGTGGGACGCGACGCCGGACGCCGGGTTCTCCACCGCGCCCGCCGAACGCTTCTACCTGCCGCTGGACCCGGCGCCGGGCCGTCCGGACGTGGCGTCCCAGCGCGCCGACCAGTCCTCGCTGCTGCACCAGGTACGGCAGTTGATCGCACTGCGCCGCGCGCACCCCGGCCTCGGGCCGGACGGGTCGGTCGAACTGCTGCACACCGGCTACCCGTTGGCGTACCTGCGCGACGGCCGCTACCTGGTGGTGGTCAATCCCCGCCGCACGCCCGCGCACCTGCCGGTGGAGCGGGAGCTGCCGGGGCGGTTGCTGTTCGGGCGGGGAGTGTCGCTGACGCACTCGGTGCTGCACGCGGACGGGTTCTCGTACGGCGTGTTCGGGCTCTGATCCAACTAGCGTTCGCCGCAGAGCAGTTCGGCCGCCGCCGTGCGCACGTAGAGCACGGTGCGGCCGATGCGGTGGCGGGCGGCGAGGCCGGCGTCGTGCAGGGCGTGCAGGTGAATTCCTGGAACCGCTCCGCTGCTGCGGACACGGAAGGTGTGTGGAGTCCTTCTTGCCCCCTCAGCAGAGCTCGGCCGGTGACCGGCGCGCCTTCGCCCTGCTCTTCGACGAGTACGCCAAGGCCGTATATCTGCATGCGATCAGAGCGACGGGGAACCGGGATCTGGCCGACGACGTGGTGTCCCTGACGTTCCTCGAGGCCTGGCGGCTGCGCGAGAAGCTGCGCGGTGAGGTGCTCAACCCGCGGGCATGACTGCTGGGGATCGCGACCAACGTACTGCGCAACACCGCGCGGGCGGCGCGTCGGCACCGAGCGGCCATGTCCCGGCTGCCTCCGCGCGAGCCGCTGCCGGACTTCGCCGACGAGGTTGTGGGCCGGATCGTCGACGCCGACCTGGCTGCGGCAGCGGTGAGGGCGCTCGGTCAGCTGCGTCGCGGCGAGCGCGAGGTGTTCATGCTCGTGGTGTGGTCAGGCCTCGGCTACGCGGAGGCAGCCCAGGCGCTCGGCGTCCCCGTCGGCACCGTGCGCTCCCGGCTCTCGCGCGCTCGGGACAGGCGCCACAAGATCGTCTCCGCGGAACAGTCACCAGTCCGCGGAAGGCCAGAACCCCAGTCCGCCCGCAAACACCACCTCCATGACAGCCATCTCTCGGTGGGGAGTCACCAAGGAAGGAAGCAGCCGTGATCACCGATTCCGGAGACCGCCACGCGCCGGACGAGCACAGCGAGCGCCGCAACCTCATGCGCCTGCTGCCGCCCCCGACCCACCCGGACATGGGACTCGACCGCCATCGCGCGAGCAAGGAGTTCCTGTTGAACGAGATCGATCGGCACCACCGTCCTTCCACCCCCGCCCCTGGGCGCCGGCGTCGACTCGCCCTGGTGACTGCGGTGGCCGCCGTCGCCGGCGTCGCCGTGGTGATCGCCACGCAGGGCGGCAACGCGCCCGCAGAAAAGGCACCGCCGGCCACCGCGGCCTCCGTCCAGCTCCTGGACCAGGTGGCGCAGGTCGCCTTCAGCCGACCCCAGACGCAGGTCCGCGACGACCAGTACAGCTACGTCAAGACGGTCGGACACAGCGTCTCGCTCAGCGAGGGCAGCGGTGGAACGATGCAGCGCGACATCATCACCGAGAACACGGAGCAGTGGATCGCGGTGGACGGCCTGCGGCCCGGCCTCCAGCGCGGGACCGGAGGCGACAAGCAGATCCCGGCCCCCAATGGCGGCGCGCTCAACTCCCCCACCTACAAGCTCCTGGCCGGCCTGCCGACCGCCCCCGAGGCACTGCTGAAGCAGATCTACGCCGATGCCGATCTGAACCACGGCTCCGGCAGCGCGTCCACGACCGGTCCCGACCAGGAGGCGTTCGTGACCATCGGCGACCTGCTGCGTTCCTCGGCCGCACCCCCGCAGGTCAGCGCGGCCCTGTACCGGGCCGCAGGACACATTCCGGGAGTGATGACCGTTGACGACGCGGTCGACGCGGCCGGGCGTCACGGCGTGGCCGTGGCCCGCGTGCACGGGGGTGAGCGCAACGAGTGGATCTTCGACAAGCAGAGCCTGCGCCTGCTCGGCGAGCGCACCATCCTGTTGAAGGACGGCCCCTGGGGCAAGGCCGGCGACGAGGTGACCTCGATCGCCATCGTCGCGCGCGGTGTCGCAGACAATCCCGGACAGACGCCCACCACGGAATCAAACATTTGACAGAATCTTTGCCGATGATTGGCAGATTTCTGGGACTCCGATTGGCCTGCAGCAGTACAGGTCTGACGGAACGGCTTGGATGGCACCGTGGCAGGGGACTTGAAGGACTGCTGGATGCTGGGGTCGGTGGGCGCTGTCGGCGTGGGTGCCGCCATGGCGGTGGGCGCGGCCAGAACGAGTGCGCTGGTGGCTCCGGCGATGGCGACGAGTGTGCGAAGTGGACGCACGGTGACTCCACCTCCTGGTGTCCAAGGGTTGGGAAGGTGCGAGCGTATGCACCGAGGTGCCGGGGGGCGGCGCGCCCGGGTGGGTGGTCGGCGGCGGGCTGGTCGCCGCGATGGTGGTGTACAACCTGGCCGAGACGGTCGCCACGCCGGGCCGCGAGGAGTTGAGCGTGGCGCTCGCCCATCCGGCGCGCCGCGGCCGGTACCTGGCGGTCAACCAGCTCTCCTGGAGCATCGGCCAGGCGCTCGCTCCGGGCCTGCTGACCTTGCTGTTCGTCCATGGCCCGGCCTGGCCCTGGCTGTTCCTGCCGGCCGCCTCGCTGGCCGCCGTCCCCGCCCTGCTCCGGCTGGAACGCCCCACTACCACGGTTCCCGACATTCCGTCGGAAAACGGAACGCTCGCCAGGGTCTAGCATGCCGTCAGGGTGACGGAGACTGGCGGGAGTTGACGATGGTCGAACTGGTGGTGGGGTCGCGGGCCAGCCAGCTGGCGCGGGCCCAGGTCCGGGAGTTCCTCGCGCCGGTCCGGGAGCGCTTCCCCGAGCTGGTGATCCGCCACCGGACCATCCTGGAGGACGGCGACCTGGACCGGAAGGCCGCGCTGCGGGAGGTGTCGGAGCGCGGCGGCGGCTCGGCGTTCTCCACCAACCAGGTCTCGGCGCTGGTGAACGGCGAGGTGGACGTGATCGTGCACTCGCTCAAGGACCTGCCCACCGAGAACCCGGACGGCCTGATCCTGCTCCCGCCGCCGCCCCGCGCGGACGTCCGCGACGCACTGTGCGGATCCCGGCTGACCGCACTGCCGCCGAGCGCCCGAGTGGGCACCTCCGCCGCCCGCCGGATCGCCCAACTCCTGCACGTCCGACCGGACTTGCGTCCCGAGCGGATCCGCGGCAACGTGCCGACCAGGCTCGCCCGGCTGAAGACCCTGGACGCGGTGGTGCTGGCCGCCGCCGGCCTGCGCCGCCTCGGCCGGGCCGAGGAGATCGCCGAACTCCTCCCCGTCGAACTGTTCCCGCCCAGCCCCGGGCAGGGTGCGCTCGGCATCCAGGTCCGCGCCGACAACGCCCTGGCCCGCGAACTCCTGGACGGTACAGGTGACTTGGACACCGACGCCGAGGTGCGGGCGGAACGCGCGATGCTCGCCGAACTGCACGGCGGCTGCTCCGTCCCGGTCGGCGCGTTCGCCCGCACCGTGGACGGCATCCTCACCCTGCACGGCCAAGTCACCTCGGTGGACGGCACCCGGCAGGTGGAGGCCCGACTGTCCGGCACCCCGGCCGGGCCGGAGAAGCTCGGCATCGCGGTGGCCGGGCTGCTGCTCGACCAGGGCGCCGAAGCGATCCTGGCGGAGGCCCGGGCGTACGCCTGACGACCCGGGACGCGCAGTCCGAATTGCCGCCAGCGACAGCCTCGCGCCCGAACAGGCATCGAGATCGCCGTCACCGTCGTCCACCTGGCGAGCCCCGACACGCGCTACGTCACCGGCGCGGTGATCTCCGTGGACGACGGGTTCTCCGCCTGACGTCGCTTCCGGCCGGCCGCGCAGCGCCTCGACGACCTGGTCGACTGCGCGCTGTGCGGCGCGGCCACCTGAGGTGCTTCTCCGGTCAGCCGCGCAGTGCCTCGGTGATCTGACGGGTGGTCTGGGCGGCGACGCGCGGGTTGGCGGCGGCGTAGTGGGTGTAGGCGTTCAGGCCGGTGGTCAGTGCCCAGCCGCGACCCCTGGCCCAGGTCGCCTCGTCCACGTGGAGTGCGTCCCGGAAGGCGGTCCGGCTCGCGGGCGACATCAGGGTGAAGGCGATGGTCAGGTCGCAGGCCGGGTCACCGAGGGCGAGGCCGCCGAAGTCGATGACCGCGCTGAGCCGGCCGCCGCTGGTCAGCAGGTTGCCGGTGTGGAAGTCGCCGTGGCACCAGACCGGCGGCCGCCCCCACCCCGGCGCGGCCAGTGCCGCGTCCCACAGCGCCGTCATGGCGGCGCCGTCGAACGCGCCGTCGAGCGCGGCGATGGCGGCCCGGGTGTCCTCGTCCCGCTCGGCCAGCTCCTCACCGCTGCTCTCGGCTCCCCCGTGCGCGCACCCCTGAAGTGCCCTGAGGAACCCGGCCAGTTGGACGGCCGCCACCGCCGACTCCCCCAGCGCCTCGACGGTGGCCACCTCCCCGTCCAGCCACCGGCTCACCCCCCACGGCCACGGGTACCCGAACCCGGGTTCCCCGACGGCCACCGGCACGGGCACCGCCAGCGGCAGCTGCGGCGCGAGCCGCGGCAGCCACTCCAGTTCCTTCTGCGCCTGGCCCACAGCATCCGCGTGCCGGGGCAGGCGTACGGCCAACTCGCCGTCCAGCCTGAAGATCGCATGATCCGATCCGGCAGCCTCCAGGGGCGTGAGCGGCAGCCCCGCCCACTGCGGGAACTGCACGTCAACCAGCCGCCTGGCCAGCGCGGCATCGATCAGCACCCGGGCCACCAACAGCAACCCCCAAGCCCGACCCGCTCCGTGCGGCGGACAGTCGAAGCCATCACATCGCACCCCTGCCGACCTGTCCATCGAGACCCCTCGAACCTCGCCGAGAGCTCCAGTACTTGACGATTCATCAGATTGTCGGATCGGGATTTGATGAATGCGCAGTCCGATTGTGAAAGGTGTGGAAGGATCTCCGTCGGCACTGCGCCCACATCGCCGACGCCCTGGTGTCACCATCGGCGGCCGAGTGCGGCGAGCGCCCACCAACAACTGCCGTTCAGCGGGCGGCCGCGCTCACGCGCCCCCGCTCGGCCTCGCCGGACCGGCATCGCCCGTCATGGCGCGGCCCGACCCCTCATGAAGGGTGTTCATGTCCCGTTCCATACTCGCCGCGACGCCGGCCCGGCGCACCGCGGCGCTGCTCGCCACGGCGACCACCACCTTCGGCCTGCTGACCCTGGCCGCACCCGCGCACGCCGACTCCGTCGTGCAGATCAACGGCCCGGCCGCGCCCGTGCCGACGAACACCCCCTACACCCTCACCATCAACCTCCCCAACACCGACCAGCGCACCGGCGCACCGATGGTCAACGTCAAGCTGTCCGGTGCCTCCGCCAGCGTGACGAGCGCACTCACCTCGGTCTGGGACTGGGCGTGCAACGTCGAGTCGGGATCGTCCGTCTCGTGCTGGAACCTCGCCGGCATGGGCACCCCGGTGTCGATCACCCTCACCGTCAAGCCGACCGCGGGCGGAACCGTCACCACTACCGCCTCCGCCACCGACACCCGCAACCGTCCGTTGGGAAGCGCCACCCTCGACACGCAGGTCGCGGCCCCGGCCCCCGTGGTGAACGGCCTCGAGCCCGGTCACGGCCCGCTGGCCGGCGGCACCACCGTCTCCATCACCGGCAGCCACTTCACCGGGGCGACCGGGGTCTCCTTCGGCTCCACCCCGGCCACCGACTTCACCGTCGACAGCGACAGCCGGATCACCGCCACCGTCCCCGCCGCCGAGTTCCCCGGCCCCGTCGCCGTCGTGGTCACCACCCCCGCCGGCACCAGCACCGGCCAGTACACCTACGACCCGGCCCCGGTCGGGACGTACACCTTCACGGAGAACTCCGACCCGAAGTCCGGCTCGGTCGTACACCCCGGCGACAAGGTGACCTACACCGTGAAGGTCGCCCAGCACGGCGACGGCGCGGTCAAGACCGCCCGGATCCTCGACGACCTGTCGCAGGTGCTGGACGACGCCGACTACAACGGCGACGTCACCGCCGACCTCGGCACCGCCGAGGTCAAGGACGGCAGGCTGCTCTGGACCGGCGACCTCCCGGTCGAAGGCAGCGCGACGATCACCTACTCCGTGACCGTCAACGGCAAGGGCGACCGCAAGCTGTCCACCTCCGCCATCGCGCCGGACGACCCGCGCGGCGACTGCGACAACGAGACGGCCTGCACCACCGACCTCACGGTCAAGGACGCCACCACCCCGTCGCCCACCCCGTCGCCGACACCGACACCCACCGGCGGCAGCGAGACCCCCGGCACCCCCGGCCCGTCGACCTCCTCCACCCCGCCGGCCTCGCCCGACACCCAGACCCCGTCGGCCACCACGTCGTCGCAGACCTCTGGCGTCCTCGCCAGCACCGGCACCACCGTCCTCAGCACCGCCGCGACCGGCGGCGCCCTGCTGCTGATCGGCGGTCTCACCGTCGCCCTCAGCCGCCGCAAGGGCCGTCACAACTGATCCTCCCGAAGCCGGGCCGCGGGGTGGTCGTGACGTCCGGTCACGACCATCCCGCGGCCCTGCGACGTTTGGGCGACGCCGACGTGGGCGCCGTCCACAGTGATACCCAGCACGAAATCCCCCGGCGCCTCTGCCGGTTGGATGAGGGCTCTCCGGTGGGGACCACGCGAAAGTCGAGCAGCCGCATGCCCGCACTCACCGGCAGGATCGAGAACGGCAGCGCCGGGATGCGCTGTCCGGTCTCGACAGCGCTCAGTGCGAACGGGTGGTTCACACGACGCTTCCCGCTCTCACCCGCGTCTGCGCGCCCTTGACGATCCGTCAGTGTCCGGGAACGGTGGACGTGCGAGGAACCGCAACCGGCTTGGCACAAGGAGTGGTCATGGCGCTACGGTTCAGGGGAGTCGACCCGGACTCGCCCAACGGCGGCTCTCCGACCGTGTGGTTGGAGGACGAGAAGGCCGAGATCGTCATCCAGGGCTGGCTGCCCGGCTTGGAGATGTACCGCGTGATCAGCGAGACCGAGTGGGCACCGGGCCACGACATCGGCGTGCCGGACCACGAGGGCGTCGTAAGGATCCCGGTCCGGATGATCCCGTTCTTGAGGAAGGTGTGCGATGAAGCCGAGCGTGCCGGACTTTGGCACCCTGCTGAGGAGTGCTGAGCGCTCCGCGTGCCACCTGGAGATGCGGGACTCCTACATGGAGGACCCGGTGTTCGCCGACTGGCGTGCCGGTCTGCCGGTCGGGCAGCCCGAGGCGTACGACCTGCCCGACGAGTACATCGCCTGGGCCGCCCTGGTTCGGGAGACCGTGGGACGCGGGGTGGCGATGCGCCGGGCAAGGATCGTCTCGGAGCCGGCCAGTGCCTACATCCGCTGGGAGCACGCGATCACCGAGCGGCACAACATCGCGCTCGGCGAGCAGGTCCGCTGGCTGCCCCGGTCGAAGGCGTCCGACCTTGCGCTGCCGGGCAACGACCTGTGGCTGATCGACGACCGTCTGGTCCTGTTTCACTGGTTCACCGGCGCCGGCGAGTGGGCCGGCCACGAAGTGACCGAAGACCCGGCCCTCGTGAAGACGGTGACCACAGCCTTCGAAGCGGTGTGGGAACGGGCCGTCCCGCACTCGCAGTTCGCACTCTGACCCGGCGCTCCGACCACCCGCCGGGCGCCTGCACCATGTCGTCGTCACCGTCGTCCAGCGTCGTCGAGGCCCGCAAGGCGCTCGCCCGCCGCCTGGTCGGTCTGCGTAAGGACGCCGGCCTGACCGGCGACGAGTTGTCCGCACGCTGTGGGTGGCACCCGGCGAAGACCTCCCGGATCCAGAGCGGCAAGTCCGCCCCCTCCGAGGCCGACCTGCGCGCCTGGTGCACCGCCTGCGGCGCCGGTGACCAGGCCCCGGACCTCATCGCCGCCGCCCGTACCGTCGACTCGATGTACACCGAGTGGCGCCGACTGGAGCGCAGCGGGCTGCGCGCCGCCCAGGAGTCCGTCGCCGCGCTATACCGGCGCACCGGCCTGTTCCGTGTCTACGCCAGTCGTGTCATGCCAGGCATGGTGCAGACCCCCGAGTACACCACCGCCGTGCTGCGCTCGATCCAACGTGCCCGTGTCGAGGTCGACGACGTCGACGATGCCGTGGAGGCCCGCCTGGAGCGCCGGCGGATGCTGTTCTCCGGTCGGCACCGGTTCGGTCTGCTCATCGAGGAGTGGGTGCTGCGTGCCACGGTGTGCGATCCCGGGGCAATGGCGGCCCAGCTCCGCCACCTGCTCGCGGTTTCCTCCAGTCCCTTCGTCAGCGTCGGTGTCATCCCTACCGGGGCGGATCGGCCGCACCTGCCGGTCGAGGACTTCTACCTGTTCGACGAGGCCGAGGTGGCTGTCGAGCTGACGTCCGGCTACCTGCGGATCACCCAGTCGCGCGAGGTCGCCGACTACGTGCGTACCTTCGCCGATCTTGCGTCCATGGCCGTCCACGGAGCGGGAGCCCGTCAACTGATCACCGCTGCGATCGCCACGCTCGAGTGACGACGCGCAAGATTGCGCAACTTCGTTGAGGGCACCGCCTGCTGTTCCCTACCGTCGAACCACCGCGCCGGCAAACGACAGCGACGGCAAGGAGGCCGACATGCACATCGACGACACAGGCAGCGGTGGAGGCGACCGCCACCCCGGCACGCCGTGGACACCGCCACCCACCCCTCCGTCCCCCGACGGCGGACCGCCGCCCGGAAACGGGGGACGGCGCAAGTGACGCTCGTCCCCGAGCAGGAGGACCGCCCTTGTGCGGGGCGGTCCTTCCCCGTCTCCTCCGACTGGGCAGCGGCCTTCGACGCCGTCCCGCGCTCTCTGTTCCTGCCCGGCCTGGTCTGGGCCCACGACATGGCCACCGGCACCAGCCGCGCCATCGACCGCACCGCCGACGAGGCCGGGTGGCTGGCCGCCGCGATCACCGACATCCCGATCGTCACGCAGTGGGACGACGGACAGCACCGGGGCACCGGGCCGGGTACGGTGCCCACCAGTTCGGCCTCGCAGCCGTCGTTGGTCGCCTCGATGCTCGACCATCTGCAAGTCAAGCCGGGGATGCGGGTGATCGAGCAGGGTACCGGCACCGGTTGGAACGCGGCCCTGCTCGCCCACCGTCTCGGCGACGCCAATGTCACCACGGTCGAGATCGACCCACAGGTCGCCGCCCACGCCCGCACCCGTCTGCACGCCGCCGGTTACCGGCTGCACGCCGTCTGCGGGGACGGCGTGCACGGGCACTCGGACGGCGCTCCGTACGACCGCACCATCGCCACCTACGGCCTGCGCGGCATCCCCCGCGTCTGGATCGAGCAGACCCGGCCCGGCGGGCTGGTCCTCGCACCGTTCGGCACCTACTACTCCAACGCCGACGCGCTGGTCCGCCTCACCGTGCACGCCGACGGCACCGCTTCCGGGCCGTTCCTCCAGCCCGTCGAGTTCATGAAGATGCGTTCCCAGCGCCTGAGTTGGCCCGCGCCCCCGCCGACCGGCGGCACCGTCGCCGAGAGCACCATCGCTCACGCCCTCCCTCCGCACGGCAAGTTCGACCCGTTCCCGTTCGTCGCCGGTCTTCGCCTGCGGGACGTGACCCACGCCGTCCAGACCCACGACGACGGCGCCCGCACCCTGTGGCTGTACTCCCTCACCGCCCCGGCGTGGGCGGCCGCGACCTTCCGCGAGGGCGAGGACGTCCACCACGTCCGCCAGTACGGCGACCGCCGCCTGTGGGACGACCTCGAACAGACCCTCGCCTGGTGGCAGCATGCGGGCGAGCCCGGCGTCGAACGGCTCGGGCTCACCGTCACTCCGACCGGCTGGCACGCCTGGCTCGACGACCCCGACCGCCCGGTCTGAGCCCCGCTGCGCTCCGCTAAAGGCCGCCGTTGAGCAGCAGGAGGGCCAACGCCACCGCCGTCGCCGCGATGACCGACAGGAAGGGGAGGCGGCCGCGGGGGGCGAGCAGGGTGGCGAGGGCGGGTGGGGTGGTGATGGCGAGGACGGGCCAGCCGGGGGCGAGGAGGAGGGCGGCGGCGGTTGCGGCGAGGACGGCGGTGAGGGCCGAGGTGCGGGCGCCGGCGCGTTGGGGGAGGCCTCGGATGCCGGCGGCGCGGTCGGCGGCCAAGTCCGGTAGGACGTTGGTGAAGTGGGCGGCGATGCCGAGCAGTGCGCCCGCGCCGAGGACGGGTGCGGCGGGCCAGGGGCGGCCGGGGAGGGCGAGAGTGACGAAGGCGGGGAGGAGGGCGAACGCGACCGCGTAGGGCAGCCAGGACCACCAGGTGGCCTTCAGTCGGAGGTTGTACGTCCAGCCGGCGGCCACCGCCAGCAGGTGCACCGTCGCCGCCGCGACCCCGCACGCCGCCGACAGCAGCACGCAGCAGGCGACGGCCCAGCCGGTGGCCGTCACGACCTGATGCACGGGCAGTTCGGAGGCGGCGAGCGGCTTGTCGGTGCGCCCGGCGGCCCCGTCCCGCTGCCGGTCGATCAGGTCGTTGCTCCAACCGATCGACAGTTGCCCGGCGGCGACCGCGCCGCCGGTGAGCAGCGTCCCGGCCAGCCCGCGTCCGGCACCGACGGCCATCGCCCCGGCAAGTCCGGTCACGGCCGCGGCCGGTACCGGATGGCAGGCCCGCACCAGGCCCCCGACCAGCCCCCGGGCCACCACCGCCGCACCGCTGCTCATGCCCGCCACGCTAACCGTCCGGGAAGCGGCGGCGTGGGATCACCGCGCCGACCGCGCACCGCGACGAGATGCGCGGGAATGTCAAGAAGCGTGTGGAGTAACGGAGTTGTCCCGCCCGAAGGGACGCGACGCAGATATACTCCCGGTGCCCGTTCACCGGCCGACCAGGGGGAATCCGACGGTGCTGGAGACCAGTCTCGCCGTTGACCTGCCAGTCGTGCTGTTGCTGGCACTGGTCACCCGCATGCTGTCCCTGCCGCTCTTGCGGCGCTCCCAGCGCACGCTCCGGGCGCGGGCCGTGGCCGCCGTGGCCGGGTCCTCGCCGCCCGGTGTGGGGCCGGTGGTGGGCGAGTTGGCGGTGTGCGTGGTGGTCGCGGCCGCGCTCGAGGTCGGGATGATCCTCATCCCGAACTTCGGCTTCCAGCTGCTGGACAGCCCGGCGGCGTTCGCCGACGCCCGCTGGCTCACGCTGGCCCTGCACGTGTTCGACGACAGCGTGCAGTTCTGGCTGTGGGGCGTCTCGGCGGTGCTGGTGGGTGCGCTGCTGTTGCTCACCCACCTCGTCCGGCAGGCGCTGCTGACGGTCGGCATGCCGCCCGAGGTGGCCGCGGACGGGCGGTTCCGCCTGCGGGGCCGGATCGCGCTCACGGTGCTCGCGGTGCTGGCGGTGCTGGTGCTGCCGCTGGGCGTGGTGATCGGCGCGCTGGTGTTCCAGACGGTGGCGCTGATCACCGCCCGCCGTCGCCCGACACCGCCGCCCGCCGCGCCGATCGTCCAACCGTACGGACAGCCGTACGGACAGCCGCACGGGCAGCCGTACGGACAGCCCTTCGCCCAGCCGCCCGTCCAGCCCTTCGTCCCGCCCGCCACCGCGTTCACCGCCCCGGCGACAGCCATCGCCACCCCGCCGCCCCCGACTCCCCCGGTGCAGGCCCCGGCGCCCGCCCAGGTGCCGCACCAGCCGTTGAGCGGCCACGAGCCGCGCAGCATCGGCGGGTACCAGTTGCTCGGCCGGATCGGGGCCGGCGGCATGGGGACGGTGTACCTGGCGCGGCGCGAGGGCGCGGCCACTCAGGTCGCGTTGAAGACGATCAACCTCGAACTGCTGGACGATCCGGACCTGTTGCGCCGGTTCCAGCGCGAGTCCGAGGTGCTGGCGATGGTGCCGGGGGCGTACACGGCGCGGGTGCTGGACACGGGGGTGGACGCGGGGCGTCCGTTCCTCGCGATGGAGTTGCTGGACGGGCGGCCGCTCGACGCCCACCTGCGGGAGAACGGTCCGGTGCGTTCGCCGGAGGCGCTGCGCGCGCTCGGCCTGGCGTTGGCGGTGGCGCTGTCGGGCGTTCACCGGCTCGGCCTGGTGCACCGCGACCTCAAGCCGGCGAACATCATGCTGACCTCGGCGGGGCCCCGGCTGCTCGACTTCGGTATCGCGGCACTGGTGGACGGCACCCGGCTGACCATGACGGGCGCGGGGCCGGGCACGCTCACGTACATGGCTCCGGAGCAGTTCGGCGAGGAGCGGGTGGGCACGGCCGCCGACATCTGGGCGTGGGCGTGCTGCGTGGTGTGCGCCGCCCACGGGGCCAGCCCGTTCGCGGCGACCAGTACCGGCGGGGTGATCCGCCGCATCATCGACACCGGCCCGGACCAGGCCGCCCTCGCCGCTGTCCGCGCCCTGGACCCGGCGCTCGCCGCGGTGGTCGCGCGTGCTCTCACCCCCGACCCGGCCGCCCGCCCGGCCGACGGCACCGCGCTGCTCGCGCTGCTGGCGTCCCCGCAAGCGGACGGCACCACGGACGTCCGCGACGAGATCACCCGCGGCTGGAGCACGCTCCGCCTCTGACAACCGAGGTCTCCGACCACCTGCAGGACGCGCCCGGCGTGCGGGATTTGCCCGGTTCGGGTGGGTTCGGTCCCTATCCTGGGTCGGTGACGCGGATCGCGGGAGTGGGCGGGGTCCTTCCGCCCCATCGGTACCGGCAGGGCGAGTTGGGCGCTGGGCTGGCGGCGCTGCGGGGTGGGGCGGGGGACGAACTGGCGCTGGCGGAGCGGTTCTTCGCGGGGGCGGGGGTGGAGTTCCGGCACCTGATGTTCCCGTTGGAGCGGTACGGCGAGTTCGACGGGTTCGGGCAGGCCAATGATGCCTGGTTGGAGGCTGCATCCGAACTCGCCCACAGATCAGCCGAGTTGGCACTGAGATCGGCCGGGATGGACGCGGAGCAGGTCGACGTTGTGGTCTCCACCACCGTCACCGGAATCGCCGTTCCCTCGCTGGAGGCGCGGATCGCGTCCCGGCTCGGTCTGCGCCAGGACGTGCGGCGGGTACCGCTGTTCGGCCTGGGGTGCGCCGGCGGGGCGGGCGGGTTGGCCGTGGTGGACGAGGTGCTGGCGGGGCGTCCGAACGGGGTGGCGCTGTTGCTGGCCACCGAGTTGTGCTCGCTGACGCTGCAACGGACGGACGTCTCGCCGCCGAACCTGCTGGCCACCGCGCTGTTCGGGGACGGCGCGGGTGCGCTGCTCGCGGTCGGCGAGGAGCACCCGGCGGCAGGCGGTGGGCCGACGGTGGTGGCGACCCGGAGCCGGCTGTACCCGGGGACGGAGCGGCTGCTCGGCTGGCAGGTCGGCGACTCCGGGTTCGGGATCCTGCTGGGGCCCGACCTGCCGGAGCTGGTGCGGCTGCACGTCGGCGAGGAGGTGGCGTCATTCCTGGCCGCGCACGACTTGAAGCCGGGGGACGTGGGCAGTTGGGTGTGCCATCCGGGCGGGCCCCGGGTGCTGGACGTGCTGGGTGAGGAACTCTGCCTGCCGGATGCCGCGTTGGCGCCGAGCCGGGAATCACTGGCGCGCTGCGGCAACCTGTCCTCGGCGTCGGTACTGCACATTCTGCGCGACGTGATCGACCAAGGCCCGCCGCCACCGGGCTCGTTCGGGTTGATGCTGGCGCTCGGCCCTGGCTTCTCCTCCGAACTCGTCCTGCTGCGCTGGTAGTTGATGATGATCGCCTACACCGTGCTGGTCGCGCTGGTCGCCGTGGAGCGGCTGGCGGAGCTGCTGGTCGCCCGCCGGAACGCCGCCTGGAGCCTGGCCCGGGGCGGGGTGGAGTACGGGCGGCGGCACTATCCGCCGATGGTGGCCCTGCACACGGGGCTACTGGTGGGCTGTCTGCTGGAAGTCCGTTGGGCGGGGCGGCCGTTCCTGCCGGTGCTGGGGTGGCCGATGCTGGCGCTGGCACTCGGCGCACAGGGGCTGCGCTGGTGGTGCATCGCGACGCTCGGGCCGCGCTGGAACACCCGGGTGATCGTGGTGCCGGGCCTGCCGCTGGTCGCCGGCGGGCCGTACCGGTGGCTGCGGCACCCCAACTACCTGGCGGTGGTGGTGGAAGGCTTCGCACTGCCGCTGGTGCACACGGCGTGGCTGACGGCGCTGACGTTCACCGTGCTCAACTCCCTGCTGCTGGCCACCCGTTTGCGCTGCGAGGACGCCGCGCTGACGCTCTGCCGGGCCGCCGCGTGATCGACCTGCTGGTGATCGGCGGCGGCCCGGCCGGGCTGGCCACCGCGATCCACGCCGCCCGCGCCGGGCTGTCCACCACCGTGCTGGAGCCGCGTCCGACGCCGGTCGACAAGGCCTGCGGCGAGGGCCTGATGCCGGGCGCCGTACTGGCGTTGGCCCGGCTCGGCGTCACCGTCGAGGGGCATCCGTTCCACGGCATCCGCTACCTGGAGGCCGAGGGCCCGCACACCGCCGAGGCCCGCTTCCGCACCGGCCACGGCCTGGGCGTACGCCGCACCGTGCTGCACGCCGCCCTCGCGGACCGCGCGGACCGGCTGGGCGTCCGACGCGCCACCGGCCGCGCGGAGAATCTGCAAGTCACCGAACAGGCCGTGACGGTGGGCGACTTGACCGCCGGACACGTGGTCGCCGCCGACGGCCTGCACTCCCCCGTCCGCCGCGCGCTCGGCCTGCACCGGCCGGCCGATCCCCGCCGGCCGGCGCGGTACGGGCAGCGGCGCCACTTCGCGGTGCGGCCGTGGAGCGACCTGGTGGAGGTGTACTGGTCGCGGCACGCGGAGGCGTACGTCACTCCGGTGTCGGACCGGGCGGTCGGGGTGGCGATTCTGGGCTCGCAGCGCCTGCCGTTCGACCACCAACTCGCCGCTTTCCCCGCCCTGTTGAAGCGCCTGGCCGGAGCGGAGGCGGGCCCGGTCCGGGGCGCGGGGCCGCTGCGCCAGCACGCGGCGGCGCGGGTGCACGGGCGGGTGCTGCTGGTCGGGGACGCCGCCGGGTACCTGGACGCCCTCACCGGCGAGGGCATCGCGATCGCCCTGGCCTCCGCCGAGGCCGCCGTCCGCTGCCTGACCACCGACCGCCCGGCCGGGTACGAACGCGCCTGGCACCGCGCCACCCGACCCTACCGACTGCTCACCACCGCCCTGCTGGCCGCCCGGCACCACCCGCTGACCGGCCCCCGGATCGTCCAACTGTCCGCCGCGGCACCGCCGTTGTTCCGCGCCGCCGTCAACTCGCTGGCCCGCTGAGCCGCTCCGTCAGCCGCATCGGCTGCGGCCCGGGCGAGAGCACCAGCCGGGGCAGTGGCCGCACCGGTCCGGCAACGGCCGGGCGCAGTTGCCAGCGGCCGGCGATGGTGGCCAGCGCGAGGGTGGCTTCGACGGTGCCGAAGCGGTCGCCGGGGCAGCGGGTGGCGCCGAGGCCGAACGGCAGGTAGGCGTCCCGGTGGACGGCGCCGGGGGCGAACCGGTCGGGGTCGAATCGGGTGGGGTCGGGGAACAGTTCGGGGCGGCGCTGGAGCAGGTAGAGGCAGCAGATCACCAGCGCACCGGCGGGCAGTCGGACGCCGCCGAGTTCGAGCGGGCGGGTGGTGGTGCGGCTGATCGCCCAGGCGGGCGGGTAGAGCCGCAGCGCCTCGCTCACCACCTGGGCGGTGTACGGGAGTTGGGTGAGGTGCTGCCAGCCGGCGGGGGCGCCGGCCGGTCCGGCGTCCAGCTCGGCGTGCAACTTCCGTTCCACCTCGGGGTGTTCGGCGATCAGGCGGAGCGACCAGGCCAGCGCGGAGGAGGTGGTCTCGGCCCCGGCCAGCACCAAGGTGGCGACCTGGTCGGCGAGTTCGCGTTCCGCCAGCGGCCGGCCGTTCTCGTCGCGGGCGGCCAGCAGCAGCGACAGCACGTCGCCGTGGTCGGTGCCGCGGGCCCGGTAGTCGGCGATGATGGCGGCCACTCCGGCGTGCCAGGTGCGAAGCGCCCGGCGGTACTCGCGGCGGGCGGGGGTGGGCAGCAGGTCGGCGGCGGGCAGTACGACGCGCAGGTAGAGGCCGCGCAGAAGTACGTCCAGGGCGTGGCGCAGCTGTTCGGCGGCATCAGTGGCCAGGCCGGCCGAGAACAGGGTGCGGACGGCGACGGCGGTGGTGAGGGTGAATGCCTCGCGGGTGACATCGATGGTCCGCCCGGCCTGCCAACGGGCGGTGAGAGCAGCCACTTCGGCGGTCATCACCTCGGCGTAGCGCGGCAACAGGGCGCGCTGGAAGGCGGGTTGAACGATGCGGCGGAGCCGCTGGTGGTCGGAGTGCGGGCAGGAGGCGAGGCCGTTGCCGAGGAAGGTGCGGATCTTCGCGTAGAGCGGCCCGGTGCGGTCGAAGTCGGCCCGGTCGGTGAGCACTTGCCGGATCAACTCCGGTGCGCCGACCATGTACAGCTCGCGCGGACCGACCCGGACGCGGACCACTTCGCCGTACCCGGGCAGGGTGTCGAGGAAGGCGAGCGGGCGACTGATCATGGCCGGCAGGTGGCCCAGCAGCGGGAGGCCGCCGGGGACGGTGGCGGGGTGCATGGGCCCTCGATTCGGTGACGGGACGCGGATGGCACACGCGAGCGCCACGATACGTCACCACGCGCACACAATGTGCAACAATCGTGCCGCATCCGGGTGGTGATGATGCGTCAGGCGCGGCCGTCGCCTCCGGCCCGGCGGCCGGCCCGGCCCCGGTCCACCGACAGACGGGACGACCGTGCCCTCAAATCCCGCACCGACGGATGCCCGCACCGCCGAACTGCCCGTCCCGCAGCCGCCATTGCTGCGGCGCCTCGTCGCCACGGTGCACGTGGATCCGGCCGGGCGGGTGCTGCTGTACCGGCGCACGGCCGAGGCGCCGCACTACCCCGGGCACTACGACCTGCTGATGCAACGGAGGCCACCGGAAGGGCAGTTGCTGGCCGGCGGTGGCTTCCTGGTGGTGCGCCGGGTGCTGACCGACCGCCCGCCGGTGCCGGGCCCGGACGACGCCGAGATCGACTGGTGCGGCTTCGTCCTGCCCGCCGAACTGCTGGCCGGCCACCGCCTGCCGCTGGTGCCGGACGGGGTGCCCGTCCTGCGCCGGCTGATCACGGCCTGAACCGCCGCCCCGGGCGCGCTCCGCGACCGTCCGCACACGCTCCGCACAAGCCCGCCGACCTGCGCCGATGCCGGTCCGTCCAGGGCGCGCGACACTGGGGGTATGAGCCAGTCCGGAGACATATTCCACCCGCCGGTCGTGGTCCGCCCACCGACCCGCGGGGCGCGACCGTACCGGCGGGTGGAGATCTACGGGCGGACGGTGGGGCGGGCCACCTCGGCCGAGGACGTGGCGGAGTTCATCCGCCGCGCGGGCGTGGACGAACCCGACCTGGACGACCCCGAGCTGGTCGCCTGGCGCGGCGGCGACCACACCGTGTGGTCCCAACCCGAACAGCCCGCACAGCCCTCACAGCCCTCACAGCCCGAGCAGCCCGAGCGGCCCGAACAGGCACAACAGGCACAACAGCCCGAACCGCCCGAGCCTCCGCAGAAGCCCGAGCGGCCCGAGGACGCGCCGTCCTAGCCGGGTTCACACCGCCCTGCGGTAGAGCCAGACCCCGAGCGGCGCGAACGCCGCGACGATGCCGACGTCCCAGGCGAGCGCCTGCCAGACCTGCGAGCCGACCGGCGTGCCGAGCATCAGTGCGCGGACCGCATTGGCGGTGATGGTCACGGGCTGGTGGTTGGCGAACACCTGGAGCCACCCGGGCATGGTCACGGTCGGCACGAACGCGGAGGACGCGAACACCAGTGGTGCCAGCACCGGGAAGGCGGCAGCGGTCGCGGTCTCCGGGTCGCCGACGGCCAGGCCGACCACGGCGAACACCCAGGACATCGCGAAGCCGAACGCCACCACCAGCAGCGCCCCGGCCAGGAATCCCCAGGCGTTGCTGTGCACCCGGAAGCCGACCAGGAAGCCGACGCCGCTGATCAGCGCCACCACGAACACGTTCCGGACCAGGTCGGCGGCCGTCCGCCCGGAGAGCACCGCGGAGCGGGCCATCGGCAGCGACCTGAACCGCTCCATCAGGCCGGTCTGCAGGTCGGTGGCCAGGCCGATCGCGGTGTTGACCGCGCCGAAGACGACCACCTGCACGAACACGCCCGGCATCAGGTAGTCGACGTAGCTCACCCCGTGCAGGGCCGCGCCGACCACCCCGCCGAACACGTAGCGGAACATCAGCACGAACACGACCGGCTGCACGGTGGAGAAGATCAGCAGCCGGGGCACCCGTCTCAGCGCGATCAGGTTGCGTCCGCAGACGGCCAGGCCGTCCCGGACGGGGGCCAGCAGGCGTCCGGACAGGCCGGGCGTGGGGGCGAGGTCGATGGCTGGGGCAGCAGCGGTCATGACGTGCCTCCGGAGGTGCGGTGGCCGGTGAGAGCGAGGTAGACGTCGTCGAGGCTGGATTCGCGGACGGCGATGGTGTGCGGGGTGAGCTGTTCGGCCTCCAGCGCGTGCAGGACGTCCGTCAGCAGCAGCGACCCGTCCGGGCTGGGCAGGCGCAGCAGGGCGCCCTCGCGCTCGGGGGCGCGTTCGAGGCGGTCGGCGAGCAGGGCGGCGGCGCGGACGGCGCGCGGGTCCTCGCCCATGCCGAGTTCCAGCACGGTGGTGCCGAGGCGGGTCTTGAGGGCGTGCGGGCTGTCGTCGGCGACCACCCGGCCCTCGGCGAGGACGGCGATGCGCTGGGCGAGCCGGTCGGCCTCCTCCAGGTACTGGGTGGTGAGCAGGACGGTGGTGCCTCCGGCGACGAGTTCCCGGATCAGCTCCCACAGGGCGGTGCGGCTCTGCGGGTCGAGTCCCGTGGTGGGTTCGTCGAGGAACAGCACGGGTGGTTCGGGGACCAGCGCGGCGGCCACGTCGAGCCGGCGGCGCATGCCGCCGGAGAAGGTGCGGACGGGCCGGTCAGCGGCCTGGGTGAGATCGAATTGGGCCAGCAGGTCGGCGGCGCGCGGGGACCTTCGGTGGCGCGGCAGCTGGGTGAGCCTGCCGATCAGGCGGAGGTTCTCACGGGCCGTCAGGTTGGGGTCGACGGCGGCGTACTGGCCGGCCAGGCCGATCAGTCGGCGCACGGTGCCCGGGTGGGCGACCACGTCGGTGCCGAGCACTTCGGCGTGGCCGCTGGTGGGTCGGATGATGGTGGTGAGGATCCGGATGGCGGTGGTCTTGCCCGCCCCGTTCGGCCCGAGCAGTCCGAACACGCTGCCGGGTGGCACCTCGAAATCGACGTCGTCGAGTGCGACGAGGTCTCCGAAGCGCTTGCCGAGCCCTTGGACCCGGATCGCGGGTGTGGTGCTGTTTTGGGTGGTCATGGGCGCCCCCTCGGGCGAGGTCGTACCTCTCCAGTGTCCGCCCGTCCGGGTGGGGCGCGCAGGACGGCCGTTCGACGGTCGGGGCTGACGGGCCGCCAGCCGCGGCGGGTGGGCCGTCCAGGGCAATGGGGTACCTCCTGGTGCGGACCGGGCCCGCTCTGGAGTGGCCGGGTGGCCGGTGGCGGGGGTGGATGGTGACCAGCCCCCGCAGACCAGCCCCCGCTCCGTCGCCAGGAGTCGTGATGCCCCGTTCCCGTTGTCTCACCGCCGCCGCGGTGCTGTCCCTGTCCGTGCTCGCGGCCGCGGGCTGCGGCGCGGATCTCGCCCCGAGTGCCCCACCGGCCGGATCCGGGTCCCCGGTACCGGCGCCTGCCGCCGAGGAGAATCCGTCGGGGTCGACGTTCGCGACCTCGGCGGGCACCCGGGTGGCGCTGGCGAGCGTGGGCAGCCTCGGCCCGATCCTGGTGGACGCGCAGGGCCGCACGCTGTACCTGTACGGCGCGGACACCTCGGTGCACGGCACCTGCGTGGACGAGTGCGCGAAGTCCTGGCCGCCGGTGACCACGCCGGGCTTCCCGATGGCCGATCCGGGCGTGGACGACGGGCTGCTGGGCGCGGCGGCGCTCCCGGACGGGTCGGCGCAGGTGCTGTACAAGGGCCACCCGCTGTACCGGTACACGGGCGACCACGGGCCGGGCGAGGCCACCGGGCACACTGTGGCGGACCCGCGCGGCAAGTTCTACGCGGTGACCTCGCTGGGCGACCCGGTTGGCGTGGACGTCTCGACGCTGCACGGGGCCGGGACCGTGCCGTCGGGGGCGGCGACGGCGAGCCCGGGGGCCACCGCCACCACCAGCGCCACCGCCGGTCCCACTGCCGGGGCCACCGCTACCGCCACCGCCGGTCCCACTGCCGGGGCCACGGCAGGTGCCACCACCGGCACGACGGCTGGGACCGACACCCCGGTGGCGCCCAACAACCCGGCGGACCCGTACGCGCCGGTGGCGCCCTCCGCGCCCGCCGTGGTGCAGCCGCCAGGCACCTCCGGAACGAATCCGGGCACGGACACAGGTACCAACTCGGGCACGGGCACCAGCACGGGCACCGACACGGGCACCGACACGGGCGCGGCCACGAGCTCGGGCACCGACACGGGCGCGGCCACCGGCACGTACACGGACACCAGCACAGGCACCGGCCCGGGCGCGGCCACCAGCACGGACACGGGCGCGGGCACGGACGCGGACGCGGGCACCAGCACGGGCACGCACACAGACGCGGACACGGGTACCGGAACGAATCCGGGCACCGGCACCGGCACGTACACAGACGCGGACACCGGCACCAGCACCAGCACCGGCACCAGCACCAGCACCGACGCCAGCACCAGCACCAGCACCAGCACCGACAACATCACCGGCACCGACACTGACCCCGGCACCGACCCCGGCACAGGCAGCCAGAGCAACCAAGGCGGCCAGGCCGCCATCGACAACGGCACCCAGGACAACTGAGGTGCCGCGCCCGACGATGTCCAGGCAGACCGCCCTGACCGCCCTGGCGGTGCTCGCGCCGCTCGTGGTCGTGGCGGGCCTGCTGTGGTTCGGGCGGGCCCACACGCCCGACCCGGGTCGCAGCCTGTTCGGGCAGTCCGGCGAGGACGCGCTGCGGCTGAAGTCGCAGCTCGGTACGGCGCTGCTCGGTGTGGCGCTGGCGCAGGTGCTGCTGGCGCTGTGGATGTACCGGGGCGGCGTCCGGGCGGACCGGGTGCGGCTCTGGCACCGGGTGGGCGGGGTGGTGGCGTTCGTGCTGTCGTTGCCGATCGCGCAGCACTGTCTGCTGGCGTACGGGGTGCGGTTCACGGACGCGCGGGTCGGGGTGCACTCGATGGCGGGGTGCTTCCTGTACGGGGCGTTCGCGGCGAAGGTGCTGCTGGTGCAGCACGGGAAGCTGCCGGGCTGGGCGCTGCCGGTGGCGGGTGGGGCGCTGTTCTGTGCGATCGGGCTGCTGTGGTGGACGGCGGCGCTGTGGTTCCTGAACGGATTTGCCACACCCGGTTTCTGATGCTGCGTCAGATGCTGGTCTGCGGTTGTGGGCGGCGGGGGCCGGTGTTCGAGTGGTAGGCAGTCGCGGTGGACGATCCTCGCCGCCGCGCGGCTACGGCGCCCGGCGGGGTGCCCGAGGAGGAGTTGCCCCGATGTCCCAGCACGTCCCGTTCACCACGAACAACGCGGGTGTCCCGGTCGAGAGCGACGAGCATTCGCTGACGGCGGGCCCGGTCGGCCCGATCCTGCTGCACGATCACTATCTGGTCGAGAAGATGGCCCAGTTCAACCGGGAGCGGGTGCCGGAGCGGGTGGTGCACGCGAAGGGCAGTGGCGCGTACGGCTTCTTCGAGGTGACGCAGGACGTCAGCCGGTTCACCAGGGCGGACCTGTTCCAGCCGGGCAAGCGCTGCGACATGCTGGCCCGGTTCTCCACGGTGGCGGGCGAGCTGGGTTCGCCGGACACCTGGCGCGACCCGCGCGGTTTCGCGTTGAAGTTCTATACCGAGCAGGGCAATTACGATCTGGTCGGCAACAACACGCCGGTGTTCTTCGTCCGCGACCCGATGAAGTTCCAGGACTTCATCCGCTCGCAGAAGCGCCGTCCCGACAACGGCCTGCGCGACCACGACATGCAGTGGGATTTCTGGACGCTGTCGCCGGAGTCGGCGCACCAGGTGACCTGGCTGATGGGCGACCGGGGCATCCCGAAGAACTGGCGGCACATGGACGGGTTCTCCTCGCACGCCTACAGCTGGGTGAACGAGGACGGCGAGCGGTTCTGGGTGAAGTACCACTTCAGGACCGATCAGGGCAACGATTTCCTGCCGCAGGCGGAGGCGGACCGGCTGGCGGGCGTGGACGGCGACTGCCACCGGCGCGACCTGTTCGAGGCTGTCGAGGGCGGCAACTTTCCGTCGTGGACACTGCACGTCCAGGTGATGCCGTTCGACGAGGCGTGGAGCTACCGGTTCAACCCGTTCGACCTGACCAAGGTGTGGCCGCACGGCGACTATCCGCTGATCGAGGTCGGCCGGTTCACCCTGAACCGCAACCCCGAGGACCACTTCGTCCACATCGAGCAGGCCGCGTTCGAGCCGTCCAACCTGGTGCCGGGCATCGGCGTCTCGCCGGACAAGATGCTGCTCGGCCGGATCTTCTCCTACCCGGACACCCACCGGCACCGGATCGGCACGAACTACGCGCAGCTGCCGCCGAACCGTTCGCACGTGCCGGTGCACTCGTACGCCAAGGACGGCGCGATGCGGTTCGACGCGGCCCGCACCGCCCGTCCGTACGCGCCGAACTCCTACGGCGGGCCGGCCGCCGACCCGGAGCTGTGGGGTGCGCCGCTGGGGTGGGACGTCGCCGGGCAGATGGTCCGCGAGGCGTATCCGATGCACCGGGACGACGACGACTGGGGGCAGGCCGGCACGCTGGTGCGCAAGGTGATGGACGACGCGGCCAGGGACCGGCTGGTCGCCAACATCGCCGGGCACCTGCAGGACGGCGTGTCCGCGCCGGTGCTGGAACGCGCTTTCCAGTACTGGCGCAATGTCGACCGCTCGCTCGGCGAACGGGTGGCCGCCGCCGTGGCCCGCTGAACCCCCGCCGCTCGCATCGCCCGTCCGGATTCCTTTGCCGGGCGGGCGGTGCTCGTTGACAACTCGGGCCCCCGGGGCAATCCTAAGCAAGCGCTTAGTCAGCCCACGTTTCTCTGCGAGGTGCCCCCGATGACCACCGCCGCTCCACCCGGACTCGACCTGGAGAGGCTGCGCGCCCACCTGGACGTCGCCCTGCCCGCACCCACCGCCGGACCGCTGACGGCCCGCCGGTTCGAGGGCGGCCGGTCGAACCTGACCTACCTGGTCGAGGACGGCGCCTCCCGCTGGGTGCTGCGCCGGCCCCCGCTCGGACACGTGCTGGCCACCGCGCACGACATGACCCGCGAGTACCGCGTGCTGGGCGCGCTGGCGCCGACCGCCGTGCCGGTGCCGGACCCCGTGCTGCTGGTCGAGGACGACACGGTGATCGGTGCGCCGTTCTACCTGATGGAGTACGTCGAGGGCACCGCGCACCGGGACGCCAAGACGCTGGCCGCGCTCGGCGAGCAGCGGGTGCACGGCCTCGGCGAACAGCTGGTGGACACCCTGGTCGCCCTGCACGCACTCGACCCAGAGGCGATCGGCCTGGCCGGATTCGGCCGCCCCGAGGGTTTCCTGGAGCGCCAACTGCGCCGCTGGGGCAAGCAGTTGGACGCCTCGCGGAGCCGCGAGGTACCGGGGATCGACGAGCTGCACCAGCGCCTCGCCGACACCCTGCCCGACTCCCCCGCCCCCGCGCTGGTGCACGGCGACTACCGCCTGGACAACGTGCTGGTCGGCCCGGACGACCGGATCACCGCGGTACTGGACTGGGAGATGTCCACCATCGGCGACCCGCTCACCGACCTGGGCCTCCTGGTGATGTACACCGAACTGGCCCGCCGCTTCGACGGCGTACTGCCCGGCGCGGCACTCGCCCCCGGCTTCCCCGGCACCGACGAACTGGTGCGCCGCTACGCCGAGTTGTCCGGCCGGGACGTCTCCGGGCTGGGCTGGTACGTGGGCTTCGCCTCGTTCAAGCTGGCGGTGGTCCTGGAGGGCATCCACTTCCGGTTCACCCAGGGCGGCACGGTCGGCGCCGGGTTCGACCGGGTCGGTGACATGGTGCCGCTGTTCGTGGAGTTCGGACGCACGTCGGTGGAGGGCTGAGGAAATGGATTTCGCGTACGCCGCCAGGACGGTCCACCTGCTGGGTGAACTCGGCGCGTTCATGGACGAGTTCGTGTACCCGGCCGAGCCGGTACTGGCCGAGCAGCTGGAGGACCCGAAGCGCGAGCCGTGGGCGATCCCGCCGGTGATCGGCGAGTTGCGGGCGACCGCGAAGGCCCGCGGCCTGTGGAACCTGTTCTTTGTGGACAAACACAGCCTGCCGGGCGAGCACGGCGCCGGCCTGACCAACCTCCAGTACGCGCCGCTCGCCGAACTCACCGGCCGCTCCGTCCTGTTGGCCCCGGCTGCGGTCAACTGCGCGGCCCCCGACACCGGCAACATGGAACTGCTCGCCCAGTTCGGCTCCGCCGAGCAGCGCGAACGCTGGCTTCGCCCGCTGCTGGACGGCGAGATCCGCTCGGCGTTCGCGATGACCGAGCCGGACGTCGCCTCCTCGGACGCCACCAACATCACCACCCGGATCGAGCGGGACGGCGACGAGTACGTCGTCAACGGCCGCAAGTGGTACATCACCGGGGCGATGAACCCGAACTGCCAACTCCTCATCGTGATGGGCAAGACCGACCCGGACGCCGAGGTGCACCGCCAGCAGTCGATGATCCTGGTGCCGCGCGACACCCCGGGAGTGCAAGTCCTGCGCGGCATGCGGGTGTTCGGCTACGAGGACGCCGACCACGGCGGGCACGCCGAGATCGTCTTCGACGACGTCCGGGTCCCGGCGGCCAACCTTCTCGGCGAGGAGGGCTCCGGCTTCGCGATCGCCCAGGCCCGGCTCGGGCCGGGCCGGATCCACCACTGCATGCGGGCCATCGGCATCGCCGAGAGGGCGCTGGAACTGACCTGCCGCCGGGTCGACTCCCGGGTGGCGTTCGGCCGTCCGCTGGCCGACCAGGGCGTGGTGCAGGACTGGATCGCCGAGGCCCGGGTGCGGATCGAGCAGGCCAGGCTGCTGGTGCTGAAGACCGCCTGGCTGATGGACACCGTCGGCAACCGGGGTGCCCACACCGAGATCCAGGCCATCAAGATCGCCGTCCCGTCCACCGTCGAGTGGATCCTCGACAAGGCCGTCCAGGCGCACGGCGCGGCCGGCGTCAGCCAGGACACCGTCCTGGCCCAACTCTGGTCCGGCAACCGCACCTTGCGCCTCGCCGACGGCCCGGACGAGGTCCACAAGCGCTCGCTGGCGCGGCGGGAACTGAAGAAGTACCGCTGAGCACGGAGCAGGGGCGGCCCCAACGGGCCGCCCCTTCTTGGCAGTTACGGCAGGACGACGATCCGGCCGGTGCTGGCGCCGGTGGCGACCCGGTGGACGGCCTCGGCGGCGCCGGACAGCGGGACGCGGTCGGAGATCAGCGGGCGGACCACCCCGGTGTCGGCGAGCGCGGTCAGGGCGTCGTGGCAGTCCCGGACGGCCGCCGGGTCCTTGGCCACGTACAGGCCCCAATGCAGGCCCAGCACCGAGTAGTTCTTCACCAGGGCGTGGCCGAGCGGCGGCGCGGGGATCTCGCCGGAGGCGAAGCCGACCACCACGATCCGGCCCTCGAAGGCGACGCACTTGGTGGAGCCCGTGTAGGCGCTGCCGCCGACCGGGTCGAAGACCACGTCGGCACCCCGGCCCGCGGTGGCGGTCCGGACGGCGGCGACGAAGTCCTCGGACTTTCGGTCGATCACCAGGTCGGCACCCAACTTCCTTGCCGCGTCGACCTTTTCCGCTCCGCCGACCACGGCGATGACGAACGCCCCGGCGGCCTTGCCGAGTTGCACGGCCGCGCTGCCGACGCCGCCGGCCGCCGCGTGCACCAGCAGCGTCTCGCCGGCAGCCAGGCGGGCCCGGCGGTGCAGCGCGAACCACGCCGTCTGGTAGGCGATCAGCAGGGCGGCCGCCTCGGCGTCGTCCAGGCTGTCGGGTGCGGGCAGCGCGGTGGCGGCGTTCATCAGCGCGTACTCGGCGAACGCCCCGGCGGGCAACTCGGCGGTGCCGATGAGGCGTTCACCCGCGCGCGGGCCCTCGGCCACCTCGCCGCAGAGCTCCACCCCGGGGGTGTAGGGCAGCGGCGGGCGCACCTGGTAGAGACCGGCCGCCATCAGCGCGTCCGGGAAGTTGACGGCGGCGGCCCGGACCCGGACCAGCAGCTGCCCCTCGCCCGGGACGGGGCGGTCCGCGTCCTCCGCGAGCTTCATCACGTCCAGCGGGGCGCCGAGTTCGGCGATCTGCCAGGCTCTCATCGGGCCTCCTGTCGGTCCTCGATCTGCCGCTGGAGCCGGTTCATGCCGTGCAGCCAGCGGTCGGGGGTGGTGGCGCGGGCCGCGTAGTAGTCGGCGACCTCGGGGTGCGGCAGGATCAGGAACTCGCCCGCCGCCATGCCCCGCAGGGCGGCCTCGGCCACCTCGGCGGGCTCGATCGCCGTGGGCGCGAGCAGTGCCTGCCCGTACTCGCCGGTGCCGTCCAGCATCCTGGTCCGCACGCCCTGCGGGCACAGCGCGTGCACCTGGACGCCGCGGTGCCGGTACGTCGCGGACAGCCACTCGGCGAAGGCGAGCGCGCCGTGCTTGGTGACGGCGTACGGGGCGGAGCCGAGCATGGTGAGCAGCCCGGCGGCGGAGACGGTGGCCAGGAAGCGGCCGCGGCCGCGCTCCAGCCAGTCGGGGAGCAGCAGTTGGCCGGCTCGGACGTGGCTGAGCACGTTGACCTGCCAGGCCTGTTCCCAGGCTTCGGGCGGGGCGTCGGGGCCGCCGGTGGTGGCGACGCCCGCGTTGGCGCAGTACAGGTCGATGGCGCCGAGGTGGGCGCGGGCGGCGCCGATCAGCGCGGCGACGCCCTCGGCGCTCGCGGCGTCGCCGGGGGCGGCGTGCGCGCCGAGTTCGTCGGCGACGGCGTGTGCGGCGTCCGGGTCGAGGTCGTTGACCACGACGCGGGCGCCGGCCTCGGTCAGCGCGCGGGCGAGGGCCGCGCCGATGCCGTGGCCGGCGCCGGTGACGACGGCGCCGATCCCGCCGGCGTCGAAGCGGGGTTGGCCGCCGGTCACAGCCCGCCGCCGAGGGTGACGCCGCCGTCCACCACCAGGGTCTGGCCGGTGATCCAGCCGGCGTCCTCGGAGAGCAGGAACGCGACGGCGCCGGACACGTCCTCGGGGAGGCCGAGGCGGCCGAGCGGGTAGGCGCGGGCGACCTTCTCCTCGCGGCCCTCGAACAGGGCTTCGGCGAAGCGGGTCTTGACCACGCCGGGGGCGACCGCGTTGACCCGGATGTCGGGGCCGAGTTCGGAGGCGAGTTCCATGGTGAGCCGCATCAGCGCGGCCTTGGAGACGCCGTACATGCCGATGCCGTTGGAGGCGCGGATGCCCGCGATGGAGGCGACGTTGACCACGGCGCCGCCGTTCTCGGCCATCCAGGCGGCGTGCGCGCGGCGGGTCCAGGCGAGCGGGGCGAGCACGTTGACGGCGAGGATCTTCGCGGCGGCGACCGGGTCGGTGTCCAGGATCGGGCCGTAGATCGGGTTGATGCCGGTGTTGTTGACCAGCAGGTCGAGCCGGCCGAAGGTCTCCATCACCCGGGTGACGGTCTCCTCCTGGTGCGCGGTGTCGTCGGACTTGCCGGCCACCGCCAACGCGTGGTCGGGGCCGCCGAGTTCGCGCACCGCCTCGTCCAGGGTTTCCTGGGTGCGGGCGGTGATGCAGACCTTGGCGCCGCGCTGCACCAGTTCGCGCGCGATGCCGAGGCCGATACCGCGGCTCGCTCCGGTGACCACCGCCACCTTGCCCTTGAACGACACTGTCATCGCCATACCTCTCGGATCTGCTGCCAGGGATGGTTCCGCCGCCTCGCGCCGGCGCCACCCTCGCACCGACGACTTGACTAAGCGCTTGCTTAGCATCTTGGCGGCGGGCGACACTGTCAACAGCCCACCCGCCCGGACCGGCCCGAACCGTCTGCGAGGATTGCCCCATGAACGACCCAGCGACCGCCGCACTGTGGCCCGGGGAGCGCACCGAGGCAGCGCGGCGACTGCTGCTGGCCGCCGTGGACTCCTTCGCCCGCCGCGGCTACCACGCCACCACCACCCGGGACATCGCCACCGCCGCCGGCATGAGCCCCGCCGCGCTCTACATCCACTACCCCTCCAAGGCGGCCCTGCTCGCCGAGATCTCCCGCGCCGGACACCAGGCGACGCTGAACCTGGTCGAGGACGCCGAGGCCTCCGCCACCGACCCGGTCGCCCAGATGCGCACCCTCGCCGAGTCCTTCACCACCTGGCACGCCCGCGGCCACACGGTCGGGCGGATCGTCAACCACGAGCTGCACGCGCTGCCCGAGGAGGACTTCGCGGCCGTCGCCGAACTGCGCATCCGGATCGAGGAGACGGTGCTGCGGATCATCGCGCGCGGCGTGGCGGACGGCGCCTTCCAGGTGCCCGACCAGCGGACCACGGCCCGCGCCGTCACCTCGCTGGGCATCGACGTCTCGCGCTGGTACAGCGAGCGCAGCAGCGAGTCGCCGGAGGAACTGGGCCGCCGCTACGGGCAGTTGGTGCTGCGCATGCTGGGCGCACCGCCCTCCGCGATCGACGACTGAGCCACCATGGCTGGACGCCCGACCTCCCGTTGACTTAGGTTAGCCTCACCTAAGCAACCAGGAGGCTTCCCGTGCTGCCCCAGCCCGCCCGCCGCTCGCCTTCGGCCGCCGAACGCGCCCGCACCCTGCTGGAGTTCGCCTCCTCCGCCGTCCTGGACATCCGCGGCGCCGACCTCACCGCCCGCCCCGGCCTGCCCCCACAGGTCCGGTGCACCCTGCGGCCGGACGGCACGGTGGCCGTCCTGGTCGGCCGCGAGTCCGCCCTGCACCGGATCACCGCCCTCGCCCGCGGCCCCCTCACCGCCGAACTCGAGTGCGTGGACGTCGCCCCCGTCGCCCTGCCGCACCGCATCCGCGGCCGGCTGCACGCCCAGGGCCTGCTCACCCGCTCCCCCGGCGAGACGCCGCCCACCGGCGAGGGCGTCCTGCTGCGCCTGGACATCGACCACCTGGCGCTGGACGACCTGTGGGGCTCCGAGTGCTGCCTCGACCCCGCCGACCTGACCGCCGCCACCCCCGACCCGGTCGCCGCCGACGAGGCCCACCTGCTCCAGCACCTGGCCGCCGCCCACGCCGACCAGCTCCTCCTCCTCGGCGCCGGCGCCCTGACCCGCCCCGGCACCCCGCCGTTCCGGCCCGAGCACCTCCGCGAGGTCCGCCCCGTCGCCCTCGACCGCCACGGCCTCCGCGTCCGCCTGCTCGCCACCGACCCGGCCGCCCCGCTGGACGTCCGCTTCGATTTCCACCACCCCGTGGCGCACCCCGACGACCTGCCGGAAGCCATGCACCGCCTGTTCGCCCCCACCCACGACCGCAGCACGACCTGACTAGCGGGGCCCGGCCTGGATCGAGAACCGGCCGCCCTCGGGGTCGGCGAGGCGGGCGACGCGCCCGTACGGGGAGTCGGCCGGGCCATCGAGGACGCGGCCGCCGAGGGCGGTGGCGCGGTGGGCGGTGGCGTCGGTGTCGGCGACCGAGAAGAACACCTCCCAGTGCGGGGCGAGGTCGTGGGCGAGCCGGAGCGCGGCCACGCTGTGTCCCTCGGAGAGCAGCACCACGCGTTCGTCCTCGTAGCGGACCTCGAACTCGGCCGGGTCGCGGCCGTCCCAGCGGAACACCTCGCCGTAGAACAGCGCGGCGGCGAACGGGTCGACGGTGCGCAGCTCGATCCAGGCGGGCGCGCCGGGGGCGGTCATCCAGATCTTGTCCTCGCCGGGCTCGCCCTCCCAGATACCGAAGGGCGCGCCGAACGGGTCGGCGGCCAGCGCCACCCGGCCCGCGTCGAACGCCAGCGGGCCGACGGCCAGCGTGCCGCCACGCTCGCGGACGCCGTCGGCGGCGCGGTCGGCGCTCTCGATGCCGAAGTAGGTGGTCCAGGCGACCGGACGCTCCCACGCGGCGTCCAACTGGCTGAGCCCGGCGACCTCGACGCCGTCGACGGCGGCGCGCACGTACGGGCCCCAGCGGTCCGGGCCGGGGACGAACTCCCAACCCAGCAACGGCCCGTAGAACCGCTGCGCGGCACCCATGTCACGGACCGTCAGGCCCGCCCAGCACGGCACCGCGGGCACACAGCGCACCGTGGCCGTTCGCTCCGCCACCATCCCTCGGGCTCCCTTCGCCGCCGCCCCGGCCGCCCGGCCGGACCCGCGACCCAGCCTAGGACGACGTCCCGGCCGGATCGCGCTCCGCCTCGCGGGCGGATCCCGGCACCGACCCCGCCCGGCGCGGGTCCCCCGGCCGAGGGAGTGGCGGTGCCATGGTCGGGGAAGCCGGATGGCGGGAAGGAGATTGGGCATGGACACCGGAATCGTGATCATCGGGGCAAGCCTGGCCGGGGCGAAGGCGGCCGAGGCGCTGCGCGCGGAGGGCTACGGGGGGCCGATCACCCTGGTCGGCGACGAGAGCGAGCGGCCGTACGAACGGCCGCCGCTCTCCAAGGGGTACCTGCTCGGGAAGGAGGAGCGGGAGAAGATCTACGTCCACCCCGCCGACTGGTACCAGCAGCACGACGTCACCCTGCGGCTGGGCGTCGCGGCCACGGCGATCGACCCGGCCGCGCACACCGTCACCGTCGAGGGCGGCGACCGCCTGCCGTACTCGAAGCTGCTGCTGACCACCGGCTCCTCGCCGCGCACGCTGCCCGTGCCGGGCGGCGTCGGGGACTTCGTGCAGACGCTGCGGCGGGTCGGCGACAGCGAGCGACTGAAAGCGGCGTTCAAGCCCGGCGCCCGGGTGGTGATCGTCGGCGCGGGCTGGATCGGCCTGGAGGCGGCGGCCGCGGCCCGCACCGCGGGGGCGGAGGTCACGGTGCTGGAGGCGGCCGAGCTGCCGCTGCTGCGCGTCCTCGGCCGGGAGGTCGCGCAGGTCTTCGCCGACCTGCACCGCGCGCACGGCGTGGACCTGCGGTTCGGCGTCAAGGTGGAGGAGCTGCGGGCGGACGGCGTCCGGCTGGGCGACGGCAGCACGGTGCCCGCCGATGTGCTGCTGGTCGGCGTCGGCATCAGCCCGAACACGGCGCTCGCCGAGCAGGCCGGGCTGACCGTCGACAACGGCGTCCGCACCGACCAGCACCTGGCGACCTCGCACCCCGACATCTACGCGGCGGGCGACGTGGCAAACGCTTTCCACCCGCTGTTCGGGAAGCCGATCCGGGTCGAGCACTGGGCGAACGCGCTGAACCAGCCGACCGTCGCCGCGGCCGCGATGCTCGGCAAGGACGCCGTGTACGACCGGGTGCCGTACTTCTTCACCGACCAGTACGACCTGGGCATGGAGTACACGGGGTACGCGGAGCCCGGCGGCTACGACCGGGTGGTGTTCCGCGGTGACGTCGCCGGGCGGGAGTTCATCGCGTTCTGGCTGTCCGGCGGCAGGGTGCTGGCCGGCATGAACGTCAACGTGTGGGACGTGACCGACCCGATCCGCGAACTGGTCCGCTCCGGGCGCGGTGTGGACCCGGAGCGGCTGGCGGACCCGGCCGTGCCACTGACCGGGATCTGACGGGGCCGGTCAGGTCAGTTGGGCTGTCTGACTTCCTCGTGGTCAGTTGGGCTGTCTGACTTCCTCGTGGGCCTTGGTGAGCAGCTGCATGGCGAGGTCGTTCAGGGCGCGGGCCCCGGCGACCTCCTCACCGACCCGCAGCTGCGGGCGGTCGGCGTGGTGACGGGTGGAGTAGCCGTGTGCGCGGACCTCCGTTCCGTCGGCGAGGCGGACCATCGCGGCAGCCTTGGTGCGGTTGCCGTCCTCCTCGAACTCCATCTCGATGTGCCATCCGACCAGCGTCTTCATGGCCGCCACCTCCCGGGTGGGTACAGGGTGTTCAGCTTTCCGGCTGGTTCGCCGTGGTGGGCTCCTCGGAGGCCGGTTCGCAGTCCTCGCGGCCGGTCTCCGTGTGCACCACCCGGATCGGGTGGTGCGGGTCGTCGATGTGGATGACCTGCTGGGGCTGTCCGCAGCGCGGGCAGAGCAGGGGGATCGGGTGCATCTCGGCCGTCCACGCGCCCCGCGGCGGGCGACTCCCGGGCCCGCGTGGCCTCCTCATCAACCAGTGTGCCGCGCTCGGGTGCTCACCGCTGGGCGGGCAGCGCGGGGTGCACGGGAACGGTGACCAGGACGGCCGTGCCGGAGTGCACCTCGAAGCGGGCGATCGCCGACGGGGCCAGCCCGGTGCCGCCGCCGGTGCGCAGTCGGGTGTGGCCGCCGTACTCGGTGGCGGGGACGGTCCAGCTGGTCACGGTCTGGTGGGATCCGTCCGTGCCGACGGCGATCAGGCTGCAACTCTGCGGGCCCGACAGGTGGCCGAGGTCGAGGGTGACCCGGCTGCCCCAGGCGGCCGGGTCGACGCCGACCGTGGCGGACACCCCGGAGTTCGCGTCGGTGGCGCTGAACTGCTGGGCCGCGACGGCGACTTGAGGTCCTTCGGTGAGCGCCCAGGTGACTGCGGGGCCGCCCAGCGCGAGGATCGCCGCCACCGCGGCCAGCACCAGCCGCCGCACCCGGGCACGCCGCCGCTCGGCCACCACCTGCCCGGCCAGCCGGTTCAGCAGCTCGGGCGGCGGCTCGTCCGGCTCCGCGACCACGGCCACCGGCTCCGGGCTCGCGGCGGGCGCGAGTTCGGCCAGCAGCTCGGTGACGGGGCCGAGCTCGGCGGCCTCGGCGGTGCAGCGCGGGCAGTGCGCGAGGTGGGCGGCGAACCGGGCCTCCTGCTCGGGTTCGAGCACACCGAGCAGGTGGGCAGCGAGGTCCTGGTGCGGATCGGGGTACTCATGGGCGCCGGGGGTGGTCATGGTGTCACTCCCCGTTCCTCCAGGGCGAGCCGGAGGGCTCGCAGAGCGTAGTAGAGCCGGGACCGGACGGTGCCGGGCGGGACGCCCAGGACGGCGGCGGCCTCGGTGGCGGTGCGTCCGCGCAGATACGTCTCGGTGATCGCGCCGCGGTGCGCCTCGGACAGCGAATCGAGTGCGTCGGTGAGTGTCATCAGCCGCAGCACACGGTCGAGTTCGTCCTCGGCGGGGATCCGTTCCAGCTCGCCGTCGGGGACTTCGCGGGGCCGGGCGCTCTGGCCGCGCCGGCCGTCGATGACGATCCGCCGGGCGACGGTGGCCAGCCAGGGTCGCAGGCTGCCGTGGTCGGTGTCGAGCCGGTCCAGGTGCCGCCAGGCGCGGACCAGGGTCTCCTGGACGACGTCCTCGGCGCGCTGGCGGTCGCCGCCGACCAGGTGCAGCACCATCCCGTACAGCGGGCGCGCGTGCTCGCGGTACAGGACGCGCATCAGCCGGTCCTCGGCGGCGGGACCGGTGGGACGGGTCCGGCCGGTCGCGGCGCCGTCGTGACCGGTGGTGCGGGGGTGCTCGGCCACGGCGCCATCCTCGCGCGGGTGCGGCCGCGGGTCGATCCGGGACGGCGGGTGCGGGGCGCGCGGCTGCCGGTGCGGGGCGCGCGGCGGGCCGGGGTTCTCAAGTCCGGCCCGGCCGGTGTCGATAACCGTGCCAGGGGTGCGGCGCGGGCGCCCGCGCCGCACTCCCTCGGCTCCGGCCACCATTCCGGTGCCCGTTCAGTACCCGCCGCCGGACGGCATGCTCGGCCCCGAGCCGGCCATCGGCATCGCCTTGTCGCCGGTCGGGGTGGTCGCCCACCAGGTGCCGCCGACGCCCTGGCCGTTGGTCTGGCCTGGCTTGGTGTCGGGGGTGTAGCGGTACAACGGCCAGCCGTTCAGGGTGACTTGATGAGTGCCGTCGGGGCGGGTGACGGTGGAGACCAGCTTGGCGTCGATGCCCTTGAGGGCGGGCGCGCCGCTGCCGGTGGTGAGTTCGGGCGGCCAGAGGGTGGCGCAGTCGCCGGTGCAGTGCGTGGCCGACGGGTTGTTGGTGTCCTGGTCGAAGCGGTACAGGGTGAACCCCTGCCCGTCGGTGACCAGGGTGCCGAGGGTGCCGTTGTGCTCGGTCATCAGCGTCGTGGCCTGGGTCTGACTGCCGGAGTGCATGGTCGAGGAAGAACTTCCGCCGCCGCCGCCGCTGCCGCAGCCGGCGATCAGTGCGGCAGCGGCCAGGGCACCGGCGGCGAGCATGGTGACGCGGCGGCCGCTGGGGGCCGTTCGGCCGGTGGTGGTCATTGGCTTGCTCCCGTCCGGGAGGGGTGCGGTCGGCCGGGCCGCCGGATTGCCGGGCCCCGGGGTTCGACCGGTTCGCCCGGGGGTACGTACGGCAGGTCCTGAACGTTCAGCGGGAGTCGGGTCGCCCGGAATAGTTCCGCAGGTGGCAGGGTTGAGGCGGGCGTGGGTCCGGGAGCGGGCCCGCTAGGGAAAGACCCGGCTGTGGAAGGCAGGTGGCGGCGATGAGCACGGTGGAACTGACCAAGGACAACTTCGACGAGGTGGTCCAGGGTGAGGACGGCAAGGGGTTCGTCCTGATCGACTTCTGGGCGGCCTGGTGCGGTCCCTGCCGCCAGTTCGCGCCGGTCTTCGAGCGGGCTGCCGAGAAGCACACGGACATCACTTTCGCGAAGGTCGACACCGAGGCGCAGCAGGAGCTCGCGGCGGCGTTCGAGATCCGGTCGATCCCGACGCTGGCGATCATCCGCGAGGGTGTCCTGGTCTTCGCCCAGCCGGGCGCGCTCCCGGAGGCGGCCCTGGAGGACCTGATCGGCCAGGCCCGCAAGCTCGACATGGCGGAGGTGCACGCCGGCGTGGCGGCGCAGAACGCCAAGCAGAACTGACGTACACCGCACGTCGGTTGACGGCATGACGCCACGAAAGGGGCGCCGGGAATCTCCCGGCGCCCCTTCGTGCTGCCCGCGTGAAGCCCAGCAGCCCGGGCAAGGCGAGAACAATGCCGTCCGGACAGCACGAAAGGCCCGCCGGGCGCTCGAAAGCGCTCGACGGGCCTTGCGGTGGCCTCAGTTGAGGGTGGCGTTCATCTCCCACTGGAGGAGCTCGGCCCCGTCCGGACCGGCGGTGACCCGCTGGCCCTCGGCGCCGGTGATGCGCAGGGCGTCGCCCTCGTGCAGCAGTCCGGCGCCTTCGACGGCGGCCTCGCCGCGCGCCACGTAGAGGTGGACGAACGGGGCGGTGGCGAGTTCCAGCGTCTCGTTCGGGCGGATGCGTGCGACGTGCAGCGCGGCGTGCTTCTGCCGAATGCCGATCGCCCGCTGGTTGGAGTGCTTGCTCATGCCGGACGCGAGGGTGGTCCAACCGCCCTGAACGAGCTGGTCGTTGATGTCGAGCTGCTCGTAGCCGGGGTCGATGCCCGCGGCGTCCGGGATGGTCCACATCTGGATGAAGCGCACCGGGTCCTGGTGCTGCGGCTCGCCGGTGATGGTCCAGGAGTCGTTCTTCTCGCTGTGCAGGATGCCGGTGCCGGCGCTCATCCGCTGGGCGAGGCCCGGGTAGATGACGCCGTTGTGGCCTTCGGAGTCCTGGTGGACCAGGCCGCCGTCGAGCACCCAGGTGATGATCTCCATGTCCCGGTGCGGGTGGGTCTCGAACCCGGTGCCGGGGGCGACGATGTCGTCGTTGGAGACCAGCAGCAGGCCGAAGTGGGTGTTCGCCGGGTCCCAGTGGCGCGAGAACGAGAAGGAGTGCTTGGAGTCCAGCCAGCCGGCGCGGGTGTGGAAGCGCTGGTCGGCGCGGCGCAGGTCGATCGTGGATGCCATCGGGTCCTCCTTCGTCGGGCTGTTGTTGAATCATAAACCATTCCGCCGCCCGCCGCATTCCGCCGCGCCCGCCCCGCGGTCGCGGCGCGCTGCCGTGCGACTGTCGGACCCCCGGAGGAGACTGCTGCGGGACCGCGCACAACCGAGTTCCGGATGGTTCACGATGAGCGACGTACGGGAAGTCCTGCTGGCCGTCGGCACGCAGAAGGGCCTTTTCCTGGGCCGCAGTTCGGGCCGTGAGAAGTGGGAGTTCAGTGGCCCGCACTTCCAGATGAACGCGATCTACTCGGTGGGCATCGACCGCCGGGGCGGGCGCACCCGACTGCTGGTGGGAGCGGACAGCAGCCACTGGGGCCCGTCGGTCTGGTGGTCGGACGACCTCGGCGCGAGCTGGCAGGAGCCGTCGAAGCCGGCGGTGCGCTTCCCGGAACGGACGGGCGCCTCGCTGGAGCGGGTCTGGCAGTTGCAGCCGGCCGGCGAGGAGGCGCCGGGCGTGGTGTACGCGGGCACCGAGCCGGCCGCGCTGTTCCGCTCCACCGACGGCGGCGAGTCGTTCTCCCTGGTCGACGCCCTGTGGGACCACCCGCAGCGCGAGCACTGGGGCGCCGGTTTCGGCGGCCAGGGCATGCACACCGTGGTCACCGACCCGCGCGACGCGGACGTCCTGGCGGTGGCGGTCTCCTCCGGCGGCGTCTACCGCACCACCGACGGCGGGCGCAGCTGGGAGCCGTCCAACACCGGGATCCGGGCCGACTTCCTGCCGGACCGCTTCCCCGAGTACGGCCAGTGCGTGCACAAGATGGCCCGGGACGCGGCCGATCCCGACCGGCTGTATCTGCAGAACCACGGCGGGGTGTACCGCAGCGACGACACCGGCCGGACCTGGGAGTCGATCTCCGGAGACCTGCCCGCAGACTTCGGCTTCGGCGTCGCCGCCCACCCGCACACCTCGGGCACCGCGTACCTGTTCCCGCTGGACGCCGACTACGCCCGCCTGCCGGTGGAACGCCGCTGCCGGGTCTTCCGCACCACCGACGCGGGCGAGACCTGGCAACCGCTGGAGACCGGCCTGCCGCACGAGAACCACTACGGCGTCGTCCTGCGCGACGCCCTGTGCACCGACGACGCCGACCCGGCGGGCGTCTACTTCGGCAACCGCAACGGCGAGGTGTACGGCTCCGCCGACGGCGGCGAGAGCTGGTCGCTGCTCACCTCGCACCTGCCGGACGTGCTCTGCGTGCGCGCCGCCATGGTTTAACGGGGACGGACGGTTCAGGCGGCGGCCGGACGGACGGTTCAGGCGTCGGCGGCGCGCAGGCGGTCGGCGACGGTGCCGAGACTGTCGGCCAGCGCGGCCAGCTGCTCCGGGGTGAGCACGTCGATCAGCGTTTCGCGGACGGCGGCGAGATGCCCCGGGGCGGCGGCCCGCAGCGCCTGCCGGCCCTGCTCGGTGAGTTCGGCGAACACGCCGCGCACGTCGCTGGCGCAGGAGCGGCGGCCGACCAGTCCGGCCTTCTCCAGCTGGGTCACCTGGTAGGTCAGGCCGCTCTTGGAGGTGACCAGCCGGTCGGCCAGGTCGGTCATCCGCAGCGAGCCGCCGGGAACGGCGGACAGCTGCACCAGGATCTCGTACTGGGTGTGCGACAGCCCCGCGTCGTCCTTGAGCTGGCGCTCCAGTCGGCGGGCGACCAGGTTCGTGGCCTCGACGAATCCGCGCCATGCGGCCATCTCGGTCTCGTCGAGCCAGCGGGGTTCGTCCATGTCCCGCATCCTACTCCGGTTGTTCAAATTTGAACTCAGGTGTACCGTCGAAAGCGTTCGGTTCAAATTTGAACCACACGAGGCGTCCAAGCCAGGAGGACGGACCCATGAGCACCGCCATCCCCGAGCGCATGCCCGCTCTCTACCTCTCGCACGGCGCGCCCCCGCTCGCCGACGACCCGATCTGGCCCGGCCAGCTCGCCGCCTGGTCCGCCGACCTGCCCCGCCCCAAGGCGATCCTGATGGTCTCCGCGCACTGGGAGGAGGCACCGCTGGCGATCGGCGCCGTGCGGACCATCCCCTTGGTGTACGACTTCTGGGGCTTCCCCGAGCACTACTACCAGGTGCGGTACGCCGCCCCCGGCGCACCCCAACTCGCCGACTCCGTCCGCAAGTTGCTGCGCACCGCCGGCACCCCCGTGCAGGACGTGCCGGACCGCGGCCTCGACCACGGCGCGTACGTCCCGCTGGTCGAGATGTACCCCGGCGCCGACATCCCCGTCCTGCAGATCTCGCTGCCCACCCTCGACCCGCAGGAACTGCTGGCGATCGGCCGCAAGCTCGCTCCGCTGCGTGACGAGGGCGTCCTGATCGTCGGCTCCGGCTTCTTCACCCACAACCTGCGCGCCCTCTCCCCCGACGGCCGCATCAGCTCCGTGATGGCCGAGTTCGACGACTGGGGCCGCCGCGCCCTCGAGGCCCGCGACCTCGACGCCCTCCTCGACTTCGAACACAAGGCCCCCGCCGGACGCCTCGCCCACCCCCGCACCGAACACTTCGCCCCCCTCTTCGTCACCCTCGGCGCAGGCGAGGCCGACCTCGGCGACCAGCGCAGCGTCATCGACGGCTTCTGGATGGGCCTCGCCAAGCGCTCGATCCAACTCGGCTGACCGCCCGCCGCCCCCTCCGGCCCTCTGGCAGGATGACCCGCCGGAGGGGGTTCAGCGTGATCGATGACCGGGCGTGGTGGTTCCGGGCCCGTTACGTTCTGGTGGCCGTGGTCGTCGGTTGGGCGTGCACTGCGGTGGTGTTCCCTGCCGACGCCGAGGTGACGGACCTGGCCCGGCGCTGCCTGGACGGGCCCGGGGTGCCGCAGTACGTGATGGTGCTCGCCGTGGTGGGGCTGGTGCTGAGCGCGGTGGGGACCATCTGGGGCTTGGTCCAGCTGGTCGTGGTCATGCGCCGACGGGGTCCTCGGCCGAGTCGCGGGCATCCGATGCTGTGGCTGGTAATACCGCTGGCCGCGGTCGGACTGGTGGTCCAGGTGGCGGCGGAGCGGACGGCGGCGGACGAATTCGGGCCGCGGCCCAGCCCCTGCGTCGGCTCCGCCCCGCTGCTGCCCGGCCCTCAGTAGCCGCAGGTGAAGCGTTCGCCGTGGTGCCGGGGCGATTCCAGTTCGTCCACCAGGGCGGTCGCGAGGTCTGCGAGGGAGATGGTGGACAGGCCGTCCGGGGTGGCGACCAGGTCGTCGGTGGCGGTGCGGTAGACGCCGGTGCGCTCGCCGGGCAGCAGGCTCTGGGGCGGGCTGAGTACCGTCCAGTCCAGGTCGCTGACGGTACGCAGGTACTCCAGGGCGCGGCCGTGTGCCCGCATCACCTCCAGTTGGCGCGGTGACACGGACGGGTCGTCCCACAGGCGGGTGCCGGACGGGGTGGTCAGGCTGCCGGCACTGCCGACCACCAGCAACCTCGGCGCCTGGTCGGCGAGTTGACGCAGGCCGGCGACGAGCGCGTGCGCGGCCGGCTCGATCAGTCGGCCGCGGCCCGGGCCGTCCCCGCCGCCGACCGCGCTCACCAGTACGTCAGCTCCCGCCGCGACCCGCGCCACGTCCGCCGGGTCCAGCACGTCCCCGCGCTCCACACTGATCGCCAGCCCCTGGTACTCCTCCGGCCGCCGCACCACCGCCGTCACCTGATGCCCCCGCGCCAGCGCCTCGGTCACCACGCACCGACCGATCTCCCCATTGGCCCCGACCACCACCACCCGCATACCCGACCAGCCTCCCGCTCCACCAGCCCGACCCTTCATCAGACCACGGCGCCGGCCACCGGCCCGGCAACGAAACCCGCTGCGCAAACCGCTGCGCGGGGCCGGGAACGGGGGTGCGGGCCGGGAGCGGGGACGCAAACCGCTGCGCGGGGCCGGGAACGGGGGTGCGGACCACTGCGCGGGGCCGGGAGCGGGGACGCAAACCGCTGCGCGGGGCCGGGAACGGGGGTGCGGACCACTGCGCGGGGCCGGGAACGGGGGTGCGGACCACTGCGCGGGGCCGGGAACGGGGGTGCGGGCCACTGCGCGGGGCCGGGAACGGGGGTGCGGACCACTGCGCGGGGGCGGAAACGGGGGTGCGGGCCACTGCGCGGGGCCGGGAACGGGGGTGCGGACCGCTGCGCGGGGGCGGAAACGGGGGCGCAAACCACTGCACGGGGCCGGGAACGGGGGTGCGGGCCACTGCCCCGGGCCGGGAGCGGGGACGCAAACCACTGCACGGGGCCGGAAACGGGGGTCCGGGCCGCTGCGCGGGGCCGGGAGCGGGAGTCCGTCGCGCCCGCAGGGCCGCGGGCGACGCGCATGGGGGCCGGTGCGCCGAGTTGCACGCGGACCCCGCAACGAGGAGCCGCCGGCAGGCCCCGCCCGTGCCCGACTGCCGACGCCGAAGCCCACCCGCTGCGCGGGGCCGGTGCGGTGGGGGGTGGCGGGGTAGGAGTGTGGGCATCGGACGGCGAGAGGGGTGGCGGGTGGACGGGCTGGTGGCGGATCTGATGGCCGAGGGAGCGGAACTGGACTCCCTGGTGGCGGAGTTGAGGGCGGCCGGTTGGGAAGTGGGAACACCGGCGGCTGGGTGGACGGTGGCGCACCAGATCTCGCACCTGGCGTGGACGGACCGGTGGACGCTGCTCGCGGCGCGGGACCCGAAGGGGTTCGCGGCCGCGCTGGAGCGGGAGTTCGCGGACGGGATGGCGGCGGTGGACCAGGGGGCGGCCGAGGGTGTCGGCGAGGAGCCGGCCGCGCTGCTGAGACGCTGGCGCGCGGGCCGGGCCGAGGTGGCCCGGGTGCTCGCGGAGGTACCGGCGGACGTGCGGCTGCCGTGGTTCGGGCCGCCGATGAAGGCCCGGTCGATGCTGACGGCCCGGTTGATGGAGACCTGGGCGCACGGGCAGGACGTCGCGGACGCGCTCGGCGCGGACCGCACCCCCACCGACCGCCTGCGGCACATCGCGCATCTGGGCGTCCGCACCGTCGGTTTCGCGTTCGCCGCCCACGGTCTGCCCGCGCCGACCGCCCCGATCCGGTTCGAACTCCGCTCCCCCGGCGGCGAATTGTGGGCCTGGGGCGAGGAGAACGCCGCCGACCGGGTGTCCGGCCCGGCGCTGGATTTCTGCCTGCTGGTCACTCAGCGCCGCCACCCCGACGACCTCGCCCTGACTGTCGAGGGCGACACCGCGAACGCCTGGCTCCCCCGCGCCCAGGCGTTCGCGGGGCCGCCCGGGGAGGGGCGGAAGCCGCTGCGCCGCCACTGACCGCGATGCCGGTCAGTGGACCTTGTAGCAGGGCTCCTGACCGGGTATCGACATGTAGTGGCCATTGGCCCCGCTGACCTGGAGCATCGAAACCTGGTGTGGGCCGCCGAGGCCGTAGCCGAGTTCGGTGATGCGCAGACACACGGCCAGGGCCTGATCGCGGGTGGTCTCGGACGTGACGGTGACCGAGACGGCGTTCGTGCCGCCCTCGTAGACATCCGCCGCAGGAGGTATGTGGGAGTAGGTGCCGTGCTCGATGTGCGGCAGGCAGCGGATCTCGTCCGGCAGCGGGCCCTCCCAGCCGCCCATCCAGCTCTCGGTGGGGCTGGGTGCGGCGCTGCAGGCGGGGCCGGGACCTTCGGAAGTGGATGCGGAGGCGCCGGCCGGCGTGGTGGCGCCGGCGGCGGGCGCGGCGGCCTGCTTCGAATCGGTGCTGCAGCCGGTCGCGGCAAGGGTGGCTGCGGCGAGGACGAGAGCGGTGGCGAGGCGTCTGGACATGGGGTCCCCCTTCTTGATCGGAGACACCGTACCGGCCCTGGCAAGCGCTTTCCGTGGCCCGTCCGGCAAACCGCCACCGACTCGTCAAATACCGAGCCGCAGCGGCGAGATGCGCGTCGCGATCAGATTGGTCGCGCCGTGGGTGCGTTCGATGGTGCCGTGGATGAGCAGGCCGGCGCGTTCCAGGACGGTGCGGCGGTGGGCCTCCCAGACCGGGCGGTTGCAGATGACGTTGATCAGGCCGGTCTCGTCCTCCAGGCTGAGGAAGAGGACGCCGCCGGCGGTGGGTGGGCGTTGGCGGTGGGTGACCAGGGCGCCGATGACGACGGGGGTGCCGGGTGGGACGTGCTGGAGTTGGGCGGCGGTGACGGCGCCGGAGCGGTGCAGGGCTTCGCGCAGGTGTTGGACGGGGTGGCTGGTGGCGGAGCTGCCGGTGGCCCAGAGGTCGGCGATGGTCTCCTCGACGGGGGTCATCGCGGGCAGCGGTGGGGCGTCGGCGCCGGGGAGGGTACCGGGCAGTGAGTCGGGGTCGGCGGCGGCGTACAGGCCGGCCGACCAGAGGGCCTGGCGGCGGCCGAGGCCGAAGCAGGAGAACGCGCCGGCGGTGGCGAGGGCCTCCATGACGGTGCGGGGCAGGGCGGTGCGGCGGGCGAAGTCCTCCAGGTCGGTGTAGGGGCGCCCGGCGGCGATGGTCTCGGCCTGGGCCTGGCCGAGGCCGCGGACCGAGGTGAGGCCGAGCCGGATCGCGGCCTGCGGGGTCCCGGCCGTGAGGGGATGCGGGTAGGACGGGTGCCGCCCGGGTTCCAGGGTGGGGCCGGGGTCGCTGACCGCGACGTCCACGGCGCGCACCCGGACGCCGTGGCGGCGGACGTCGGTGATCAGGCTGAGCGGGGAGTAGAAGCCCATCGGCTGGTTGGCGAGCAGTGCGCAGGTGAACGCCGCCGGGTGGTGGTACTTGAGCCAGGCGCTGGCCCACACCAGGTAGGCGAAGCTGATCGCGTGCGACTCGGGGAAGCCGTAGCTGGAGAAGGCCTCGATCTTGGTGTAGACGTCCTCGGCGGTCTCCGCGGGGATTCCGCGTTCGGCCATGCCTTCCAGCAGGCGGGTGCGCAGCACGGCGACGCGTTCCAGGGAGCGTTTGGCGCCCATCGCCTGCCGGAGCCGGTCGGCCTCGTCGGGGGTGAATCCGGCGCAGTCGATGGCGAGTTGCATCATCTGTTCCTGGAACAGCGGGACGCCGAGGGTCTTGGCGAGGGCGCGTTCCATGCTGGGGTGCGGGATGTCGACGGGTTCGACGCCGTCGCGGCGGCGCAGGTAGGGGTGGACGGAGCCGCCCTGGATCGGGCCGGGGCGGATGAGCGCGACCTCGACCACCAGGTCGTAGAAGTGCTTGGGCTTGAGCCGGGGCAGGGTGGCCATCTGGGCGCGCGACTCGACCTGGAACACGCCGACGGTGTCGGCCCGGCAGAGCATCTCGTAGACCTTGGGGTCGTGTTGGGGGATGGTGGCGAGGTCGAGCCGTTCGCCGTAGTGCTGTTCGATCAGGTCGCAGGCGTCGTGCAGGGCGGCGAGCATGCCGAGGCCGAGCAGGTCGATCTTGACGAGTCCGGCGCCGGCGGTGGAGTCCTTGTCCCATTGCAGGACGGAGCGGCCGGGCATCCGGGCCCATTCGGTGGGGCAGATCTCGCCGACGGGTTCCCGGGTGAGCACCATGCCGCCGGAGTGGATGCCCAAGTGGCGTGGCAGACCGTGGAGTTGGCTGCCGAGGTCGAGGACGTCGGCGGGGATGACGGCGTCGTCCTGGACGGTGCCGTGGAACTCCACCTGCCGGGTGAAGGCGTCCACCTGCTCGGACGGGTAGCCGAGCGCCCGGGCGGCGTCGCGCAGTGCGAGCCGGGGCCGGTAGGTGATGACGTTGGCGACCTGGGCGGCGTGGGCGCGGCCGTAGCGCCCGTACACGTACTGGATGACCTCCTCGCGGCGGCGGTTCTCGATGTCGAGGTCGATGTCGGGCGGCCCGTCGCGGGCCACGCTGAGGAATCGTTCGAACAGCAGGCCGTAGGCGATGGGGTCGACGGCGGTGATGCCGAGGGCGTAGCAGACGGCGGAGTTGGCGGCGGAGCCGCGGCCCTGGCACCAGATGTTCTCGCGGCGGCAGAAGTCGACGATGTCATGGACGATCAGGAAGTACCCGGCGAGGTCGCGGGTCTCGATCACGTCGAGTTCGCGGGCGAGTTGGCGGCGGGCCGGGTCGTTGTCGGGGCCGAAGCGCCGCGGTCCGGCCTCGGCGACCAGGGCGCGCAGATGGCTGCTCTCGGTGTGGCCGTCGGGGACGGGGTAACCGGGCAGTTGCGGGTCGAGGGTGGAGAAGTCGAAGGCGCAGGCCCGGGCGAGGTCGACGGTGGCCTGCTGGACGCCGGGGAACCTCCGCAGCCGGTTCGCCATCTCGCGGCCGGAGCGCAGGTGCGCGGTGCCGGCGGCCATGGTGTACGGGGCGGCCTGTTCCAGGGTGCGGCGTTCGTGCAGGGCGGCCAGGGTCTGGGCGAGCCGTCCCTGCGCGGGTGCGGCGTGGTGGACGTTGTTGGTGGCGATCAGCGGCAGCGTGGTGCGGGCGGCGAGAGCGGCGAGGCGGTCGTTGCGCAGGTCGTCGCCGGGCATTCGGTGGTCGGTCAGTTCGACGTACACGTTGCCCGGCCCGAACGCCTCTTCCAGGGAACGGAGTTGGCGTTCGGCTTCCTCTTCGCCGGCGGTCTCCAGGGCGTGCCGGACCCGGCCGCGACGACAGCCGGAGAGCACCGCCCAGTGGCCGTGGTGGGCGTCGGCGAGTTCCTCGAACGCGTAGCGCGGGTTGTTCTTGGCGCCGCCGCGCAGTTGGGCGGCGCTGATCGCGGCGGACAGCCGCCGGTAGCCCTCCGGGTCGCGGGCCAGCACCAGCAGGTGGTCGTCCGGGCCGAGGGTGAGTTCGGCGCCGAACACGGTGCGGATGCCGGTGCCCTTGGCGGCCTCGGCCAGCCGGACCGCCCCGTAGAACCCGTCGTGGTCGGTGATCGCCACCGTCTCGATGCCCAACGCGACTGCCTCGTCGAGCAGTTGCTCCGGGTCGCTGGCGCCGTCGAGGAAGCTGAACGCCGAGTGGACGTGCAGTTCGGCCCACGGGACGGCGTCCTTCGGCGGCGCGGGCCGGGGGCGTTCGGGCTCCTCGCGGGTATGCGGGACAGCGGTGGCCGCGCCGGACATCCGGCGTTGCAGCTCCGTCCAGGGGAGCGAGGGGTGGCTGGTGAATCCCATCGCGGGTGGTGCTCCGGTCTCGGGGTGGTCGGTGCGGGCGCTCCCCCTTCTGCGCTCGATCTGATGGTTCGTCAACTTCGTTCAGTCGTATGCTCCTTCGACGTACCAGCGGCCGCCCTCCACGGTGAGCAGCAGGGCGCGGCCGCCCTCCACCGCGACCTGGAACCTGGCCCGGCGGCGGGCAGTGCGCGGGTCCCACCAGCGTTCGACGGCCGGCCACGGGCCGGTCCAGCCGAGCACTTCGAGGGTGCGGCCGTGCAGTTCGACCCGGTCCGGCGGGGCGGACACCTCGGCGCGGCCGTCCACCGCGACGGGCTGCCCGTCGCGGTCCAGCACCAGCACCGGAACCGGGTCGGGCGGCACCACGGACGGCGACGGGTCGGTGAGCCGGCCCGGCCAGGGGCCGTCCGCTCTGTCGTTCCGGCGGAGTTCGGCCTCGTCCCACGGCAGTCGCGCCTGCTGCTCGCCGGGGGCCCGGCCTCCCTCGGGGGCGCCGCGCCGTAGCCCCGCGTAGCCCAGCAGCGACTGCACCCGGGCCACCGCCCGCTCCACCCGGTCCTCCGCGACCGCCTCGCCCCACAGCGCCAACTGCCGTCCCTGGTCCGGGAACAGGCCGTCCGGGACGAGGCGCAGCGCGGTGAACGCGCCGTCCGCGTCGGTGAACGTGCCGGTGGACTGCCAGGCGTTCAACTGCCAGCGGATCCGCTCGGCGAGGGCCGCCGCCGTCAGCCGCCCTTCGTGCTGCCACAGCCGGGCGACGGTGCGGCCGCCCTCGCAGGACACCTCGACCGCCACCCGCTGGCAGGCCAGTCCGACCTCGGCCAGCCGGGCGTGCAGGCGCTCCGCGAGGGCGCGGCCGACGAACACCAGGGGCTCCGCCAACTCCTCCGGCGGATCGAAGAGTTGCTCGACCGCGAGGTCCAGGCCCTGGTCCTTGGGCGCCAGCGGGCGCGGGTCCAGCCCGCGGGCCTGCCGGTGCGCGGCGCTCCCGGTCGGGCCGAACCGGTTCGCCACCAGGTCCGCCGCCAGCTCCGCGAACGCCCCCACCGTCTCCACGCCCAGCCGGTGCAGCAGTTCCGCCAGCTCCGGCTCGCCCAGCGTCGACACCGGGTACGGCGCGAGGAACTCCGGCGTCCGCCCCGCCGGCACCAGCAGCTCGGCGCGGGCCGCCAGCACGGCGGCGAACAGGCCGTCGGCGACACCGAGCAGCCCTCGCGGGGGTTCGGGCGACGGTTCCGGCTCGGGCTCGGGGGTCGGCGCGGGCTCCGGCTTCGGTTCCGGCTTCGGTTCCGGATGGGCGGGGGCCACCAGGGCGAGCGGGGTGGGGCCGTGCGGCGGGGCGGGCTCGGCGGAGCCGCCGTCGATCACGGTGAGCGGGGGTCGTCCGGCGGCCTCATGCTCGGCGAACACCTCGTCCACCCACGCCGGTTCGGTCTCCTCGGTCAGCTCGTCGGCGGGCTCCTCCGGCGCGGCGCCCGGCCAGGTCTCGGCCAGGACGGTGGCGACCGCGTCCCGGATCCCGACCGTGAGCGCCTCCTCACCGCCGAAGTACCGGGCCGGGCCCTTCACCGGAATCGCGCACAGCCCCGGCCGGAGCACCTCCACCCGCGGCGTGAACGCCTCCACCGCCGCGACCACCGGCTCGAACCGGCGCGCCTCCGCCTCCTCGTCCCGCTCCCGCAGCCGCAACTCCGGGCAGAACCGCTGCGCCAACCGCAACGGCTGCCCACGACGGACCCCCGCCGCCCGGGCCGCGTCCGAGGACGCCAGCACCCGGCCGCCCTCCACCACCGCCACCGCCCCCGCGTCCCCACCCACCGGCGCGGTCGCCACCAGCGGCCAGTCCGGACACCACACCACCAGCACCCGCTGCCCCGCCGGCCCCCACCCCGCACCCCCGTCCCCCGCCCGGGCGGTACCCCACAACGGCCCGCCGCCACCACGGCTCACGGACGACGCCGGCTTACGAATCGGATTGGGGTGCTTCATGGCTGGTCACTCGGAGAGGTTCGGTGGGAGAAGGGGGGGACGGGATCGGCAGACGCTCAGGGACACCTCCCGAGCCGAGAGGCCGCCGCGGTGGCGACGACAGGCCGGAACGGCGAGAACGCCGTCGCCGACCCACTCGAACAACCGGGCAACCGGGCAACCGGGCAACCGGGCAACTCGGCCGGGGCGGGAGGCCGCGACGGGAACCGCGGGCCGGGGCCGGAAGCGCGTGTGCGCAGCGGAGAGCCGGGGCGGCGGGGTGGTGTCGGTGACCTGCTCGGACAGCACTTCGACGTGACGACCGCCCCGACCGCCCACGGCGAATCCGTCCACCCCCGGCATCCGACGAAAACGCCGGCACCGCAAGCCGCCATCGCCGCAACCGAACGGCGACGGCGCAGGCGACGGGGACCCCGCAGTTGCCGGGCGGGGCGAAGGCCGTTGGCGTGGAGCCGAAGGGTTGCGCATCTCAGACCGCCTCCAAAGCGGGCCGGGTGAGGGCCGGTTCGGCGGGGGCGAAGGCGCGGGCGGCGCCCGTTGCGTCGGGGAGCCAGAGGTGGGCGGTGCGGGGGCGGGTGGCGGTGCCGCGGCCCTCGGCGACGGCTTCGACCTGGCGGCCGGTGAGTTGGCCGTGGCCGTCGCCGAGGCCGAACCAGCGGCCGGTGCGAATGCTGAGGCGCTGGGTGGCGCCGGGCCAGGGGCCGGCGACCAGCAGGGCGCAGCGGGTGCGGCGCAGGACGGCGGTGAGGCGGGCGGCGAGGGTGGGGGCGACCGGGCCGGTGGGGCGCAGCAGGATCAGGCCGACGGCGCCGGCGAGGGCGGCGACCACGTCGGGCCAGTGCGGTCCGGGGTGGTCGGCGAGCAGCAGGCGGCGCAGGTCGTAGCCGTAGCCGGCGGCGGCGGACAGGCCGAGTTCGGGGAGTCCGACGGCGGCGGCCCAGGCGGTGTCGCCGGTCTGTTCGGTGAAGGCGCCGGCGCCGAGGGCGAGCAGCAGTCCGGTGTCGCCGGTGACGGAGACGGCGGTGCCGGGGCGCAGTCCGCCGCCGGGGAGCAGTGGGGCGAGTGCGGGGAGGACGGGCAGCAGTTCGGGTTCGGCGACGGTCGGCAGTGGCGGGGCGGGGGCGATGCCGGGCCGCAGCGGGACGACGACCGTTCGATCGCGTTCGAGTGTCCGGACAGGGTCGGCCGTCCCGGCGGGGGCAAAGTGGGCGAAAGCGCCCGTCCCGGACGGGTCGATCGATTCTGGTTCGAACATGTGCACGACTCCAGCATCGAACACTCGTTCGCAAATATTCAAGTCCGGGAATCTGACTGACCTGCAGAAACACCCGCGCGACGACCCTCGGTGACCGTTCGCGCCAGAGTTCGGCCGAGTTCGGCCGAGTCCCGCCGAGTCCCGCCGAGATTCAGCGGACGCCGCGCGGGCGGAACTGGATGCTGATCCGGGGGCCGACCGCGCCGGCGCTCTTCGGGATGGCGTGTTCCCAGGTGCGCTGGCAGGAGCCGCCCATCACCAGCAGGTCGCCGTGGCCGAGCGAGCGGCGCACCGTCGGGCCGCCGCCGGCCAGCGGGCGCAGCAGCAGGGGGCGGGCCTGGCCGATCGAGAGGATGGCGACCATGGTGTCCTCGCGGTCGCCGCGGCCGATCCGGTCGCCGTGCCAGGCGACGCTGTCCCGGCCGTCGCGGTAGAGGCAGAGTCCGGCGGTGGCGAACGGTTCGCCGAGTTCCGCCCGGTAGTGGGCGCCGAGCGCGTCCCGGGCCTCGGTCAGGACGGGGTCGGGCAGCGTGGCGCCCTCGGGGTAGAAGGCCAGCAGCCGGGGGACGTCCACCACTCGTTCGTACATTTCGCGCCGTTCCGCCCGCCAGGGCACCCCGTCCACCAGCCGTTCGAACAGCGCGTCGGCGCCGTTCAGCCAGCCGGGCAGCACGTCGATCCAGGCCCCGTGGCCCAGTACCGTCCGTTCGATTCCGGCGAGCGGGCCGAGCGCGGGCTCCGCCTCCGGGCCGCCGGTGTCGAACAGCGAACCCTGCAGCTGGTACGTCATGCTGCCAGCGTACGCCCCGTTCGAACACTCGTACGATATTCGGGAAAGTGGGACCTTTGACCGATCCGGTGCGCCGTCGGAGCGATTTTGACCGTTTGACCTAAATTGCCCGTTTATGGCAGAGAATCGCTGGATCAGCCGACGCCTGGTCCTCAAAGCCGTTGCCGGCCTCGCCGCGGCGTCCAACGGGATCCTGACCGCACAGCGCGCGACGGCGGCGGCACCGGCGCGCTTCCCGCAGCCGGAAGCGACGGCCCCGGGGACCGGCTCGGCGCCGCGGCTCGTCCAACAGACCCTGGACGTCCGCTTCACGGACATCGAGGTGCCGGGCTACGGCCAGGTCACCACCCGCACCTACAACGGGACGATCCCCGGGCCGACCCTGCGCGTGCGCGGCGGCGACACCCTGCGGCTGACGCACATCAACGGCCTGCCGCCCAACCGGCCCTTCCACGGCGACCACAACACGCCGCACCGCACCAACAGCTTCAACCTGCACACCCACGGGATGCACGTCTCCCCGTCCGGGCACGCCGACAACATCCAGCGCGAGTTCGCGCCGCGCACCGCCGCCGCAGTGGCCTACGGCCTTCCCGAGCCGCGGTACACGACCACCATCCACATCCCGGCCGACCACCCCGCCGGCACCTACTGGTACCACCCCCACCTGCACGGATCCACCGCCGAACAGATCGTCGGAGGAATGGCCGGGGTGATCATCGTCGAGGGCGACATCGACGAGGTGCCGGAGATCGAGGCGGCCGACGACATCGTCGTCTGCATCAACGAGCTCAAGTTCGAGGACGGCGAAGTCCCCGCCTTCACCTCGGGCGGCTGGGTGAACGACGTCCCGTCCACCTTCGCCGTCAACGGCACGGTCAACCCCACCCTCACCCTGCGCCCGGGCGAGGTCCAGCGCTGGCGGCTGGTCGCCGCGACCGCCTTCACCGCCCTGCGCCTGCGGATCGCCGGGGAGTGCGAAGACCTGACGATGCACCAGATCGCGCAGGACGGCATCAGCTTCGCCAGGCCCGTCGCCCAGCCGCAGGTGAACCTGGCCATGGGCAACCGCGCCGACGTCCTGGTCCGGGGCGGCCGGCCCGGCCGGTACGAGCTGCGGGCCGAAGGGGTGCCCGACCCGCTGATGACGATCGAGGTCGCGGACGAGCCCGTCGAACCGCCGATGGACCTGCCGGACTCACTGCCGCCCGGCCGGCCGTTCCTCGACGAGAGGGACATCGTCAACCCCGACGCCGACCGCGAAGTGCTCCTCCACGTCGACCCGCAGGTCTTCCCCGGCGCGTTCCCCAATGCCTACCGCATGCTCGGCAGCAACGCCACGCCCCCCGACGACCCCGACGGCGACCTCACCCGCGACCCCGCCTACGGCCGCTTCGACCCCGACTACGTCAACCACACCCTGCGCCTGGGCGACATCGAACGCTGGACCGTCCGCACCGACGAGACCCTGCCGTCCCACGGCCACCCCTTCCACCTGCACACCAACCAATTCCTCGTCACCCACCGCAACGGCGAACGCCTCGACCCCCCGGTCTGGCACGACACCGTCGGCCTGGCCGGCGGCACCCCCGGAGCGTCCGTCACCTTCCTGGTCAGATACGCCGACTTCACCGGCCACGCCGTCGCCCACTGCCACCAGCTCCACCACGAGGACCTCGGCATGATGCAGACCGTCCACTACGTCGAGGAGTGAGCCCCTGGGCCAGTTGAAATTTGGCGCCCTGGGGGGGCGACGCCGTCTCTACGTCAGCGGCCGGATCGGGGTGGACCCGTTCGAGATCCTGGAGGCCCGGTGGTTCGCACCGGACGACCTCCCCGAAGGGACGCAGGACCTGCACCGGCAGCTGATCGGCCGTCGGTGACCCCCGGCGCTACAGCTGTTCGAACCGGAAGGTGCGGATGAAGCAGTCGCGGGGCTGGGAGATGGCGAACAGGACGCAGTCCGTGACGGACTGGGTGGTGAGGGGGTCGGCGGCGGTGCGGGGGGTGGTGTCCCAGCTGGGGGCGAGGGGGTCGGCGTCGTCGAAGTCCGGGGGGTAGAGCGCGATCACCCGGATGTTCTCGGGGCGCAGGCGGGCGGAGAGTACGTCGGAGAAGCCGGACTGGGCGGCCTTCGCCGCGTAGTAGGCGGGGTGCGAGTCGGAGCGGTGGTTGCGCAGTTCGCCGACCGAGGAGACCAGGTTGACCACGTCGGCGGCGGCCGAGGCGCGCAGCAGCGGCAGCAGGTGACGGGTGACCAGGACGGTGCCGGTGGCTCCGGAGGCGATGGTGTCGACGATCGCGTCGTCGTCGGCGCCCAGCAGGTCGGCGCCGTGCAGGTAGCGGGCCCCGTTGTTGACCAGTACGTCGACCCGGTCGGTGCGGGACGCGACCTCGGCGGCGAAGGCCCGCACCGAGGCGGGGTCGGACAGGTTGCAGGCCAGGCCCTCCGCCTGCGCGCCGCTGTCGGCGGTGATCTCGTCGGCCGTCCGCCGGGCCGCGTCCAGCTCCCGTGCCGAGACCAGGACCCGCGCCCCCAGCCGCCCGGCCCGGATGGCGAGTGCCCGGCCGGTGCCGCGGCCCGCGCCGGTGATGACCATGGTGCGTCCGGTGAGATCCATGAACCGACCCTTCGTCTGCTTCCCAGTACTGAGGGAAGAATAGGACTGTTGACCGAGGAGGGACGAAGTGGCCGGGTGGGGTGTGACACTCGCGGTGGGGTGCGAGTGCGGGGCCGAGGCGCGGCAGGACGTCGGGCAGGCGCTGCGGGGCGGAGAACTGTGCTGGGACGCGGAGTTGTACTGCCGCGCCTGCGGGGCGGGGTCGTGCCTCGGGTTCGGCACCGGCGAGGCGCCGCCCTGGGTGCGCGACCCGCTGATCGCCCAACACGGCACGGTGCGGCTGCGGTTGATCGATCCGGCGGCGGGGCGGGTCGCGGTGCTGCGGACGGTGCGCGAGGCGTGGGGGCTGGAGCTGCCTCAAGCCCGGGAGCTGGCAGAGCAGTTGGCGGGGGACGGACTGGCCGGGACGCTCCCCGAGGCCGCCTGGCTGCGCGAGCGGCTGGCCGCGCGCGGGGTGCCCGCCGAGGTCGCGACCGGCACCGGGACGGCGCTCAGCCCTTGGGGCGGCCCGCGGTGACCCGGGCGGCGAGGGTGTCCTCGGGGCCCCCGTCCGCCCGATTGTCCGCATGCGCATGGCTGCCCCTCCCCCGTGGTTCGGCCAGCCGTTCTACCCACGCGCGCCGGCAACGGTTCGGACACCTCCCCGCTCCCCGCCCGGCCGGGTGGTTGGATCGGGGCGGCGGTGTCGCCACGGGCGCCGCCGGACGGAGGGACGAGGACGATGAGCGGCACCGAGCGGACCGGCAAGCGGGCGGACCGTCAGCACCTGGCCGACAGCCACGATCTGATCCGGGTGCACGGGGCGCGGGTGAACAACCTGAAGGACGTCAGCGTCGAACTGCCCAAGCGCAGGCTGACGGTGTTCACCGGGGTGTCCGGTTCGGGCAAGAGTTCGCTGGTGTTCGGCACCGTCGCGGCGGAGTCGCAGCGGCTGATCAACGAGACGTACAGCGCGTTCGTGCAGGGGTTCATGCCGACGCTGTCCCGCCCCGAGGTGGACGTGCTGGACGGCCTGACCACCGCGATCATCGTGGACCAGCAGCGGATGGGCGCCGACCCGCGCTCGACCGTCGGCACCGCGACGGATGCCAACGCGATGCTGCGCATCCTGTTCAGCCGGCTCGGCGACCCGTTCATCGGCCCGCCGCCGGCGTTCTCCTTCAACGTGCCGACGGTGCACGGCTCCGGCGCGATCACGGTGGAGCGCGGCGAGGGCTCGAAGGCGGAGAAGCGGACGTACTCGCGGGCGGGCGGGATGTGCCCGCGCTGCGAGGGGCGGGGCAGCGTCTCGGACATCGACCTGGGGCAGCTGTACGACGAGGCTCTGTCGCTGAACGAGGGCGCGCTGACCATCCCCGGGTACAAGCCGGGCGGCTGGAACTACCGGCTGTACACCGAGTCCGGGCTGATCGACCCGGACAAGCCGATCCGCAAGTACACCGAGAAGGAGCTGCACGACTTCCTGTACCTGGAGCCGACCAGGATGAAGATCGCGGGCATCAACATGACCTACGAGGGTCTGGTGCTGCGGATCCAGAAGTCGATGCTCAGCAAGGACCGGGCCGCTCTCCAGCCGCACATCCGCAGCTTCGTGGACCGCGCCGTCGCCTTCACCCGCTGCCCCGACTGCGAGGGCACCCGGCTGAGCGCGGCCGCCCGGTCCTCGAAGATCGAGGGCCGCTCGATCGCCGACGCGTGCGCCATGCAGATCAGCGATCTCGCCGACTGGGTACGGGAGTTGGATGAGCCCTCGGTGGGCCCGCTGCTGGCCTCGCTGCGGCAGGTGCTGGACTCGTTCACCGAGATCGGCCTCGGCTACCTCTCGCTCGACCGCCCGGCCGGCACGCTCTCCGGCGGCGAGGCGCAGCGGGTGAAGATGATCCGGCACCTCGGGTCCTCGCTGACCGACGTCACGTACGTCTTCGACGAGCCGACCACCGGCCTGCACCCGCACGACATCCAGCGGATGAACGACCTGCTGCTGCGGCTGCGCGACAAGGGCAACACGGTGCTGGTGGTGGAGCACAAGCCGGAGACCATCGCGATCGCCGACCATGTGGTGGACCTCGGCCCGGGCGCGGGTTCGGCGGGCGGCACGGTCTGCTTCGAGGGCAGCGTGCACGGGCTGCGCACCAGCGACACCATCACCGGCCGGCACTTCGACGACCGGGCCGCCCTCAAACCCGAAGTCCGCATCTCCACCGGCGTGTTGGAGATCCGCGGCGCGAGCGCGCACAACCTGCGCGAGGTGGACGTCGACGTACCGCTGGGCGTGCTGACGGTGGTCACCGGCGTGGCGGGCTCCGGAAAGAGCTCGCTGGTGCACGGCTCGCTGGTCAGCGGCGCGGCGCTGAAGGGCGGCGCACCCGAGGGCGTGGTGGCGATCGACCAGAGCCCGATCCGCGGCTCGCGGCGCTCGAACCCCGCCACCTACTCCGGCCTGCTGGAGCCGATCCGCAAGGCCTTCGCCAAGGCGAACGGCGTGAAGCCGGCCCTGTTCAGCGCCAACTCCGAAGGCGCGTGCCCGACTTGCAACGGCGCCGGGGTGGTGTACACCGACCTGGCGATGATGGCCGGAGTGGCCACCGTCTGCGAGGAGTGCGAGGGCAAGCGCTTCCAGGCCGCGGTACTGGACTACCACCTCGGCGGCCGGAACATCGCCGAGGTCCTGGCCATGTCGGTCGACGAAGCCGAATCCTTCTTCTCCACCGGCGAGGCCCGCACCCCCGCCGCGCACACCGTTCTGAAGCGCCTCTCCGACGTCGGCCTCGGCTACCTGACACTCGGCCAGCCGCTCACCACCCTCTCCGGCGGCGAACGCCAGCGCCTGAAGCTGGCCGCGCAGATGGCCGAGAAGGGCGGCATCTACGTTCTGGACGAGCCCACCGCCGGCCTGCACCTCGCCGACGTCGAACAACTCCTCGGCCTGCTCGACCGGTTGGTCGACTCCGGCAAGTCCGTCATCGTCGTCGAACACCACCAGGCCGTCATGGCCCACGCCGACTGGATCATCGACCTCGGCCCCGGCGCCGGCCACGACGGCGGCCGCATCGTCTTCCAGGGCACCCCCGCCGCCCTGATCGCCGACCGCACCACCCTCACCGGCCGCCACCTCGCGGAGTACGTGGGCGCCTGACCTCCGGGGATAGGCGGGCGCCTGACGGCCGGGAATTCGCGCGACACGGCGTCCGGCAGACCAGCAGAATGACGGCCGGGTTCGACGGGGAGGACGGGAATTGGGGCTGTCGCTGGACGCACTGGACGCCGTGGAGTGGGCCGGACTGGAGACCGCTCGCCGGTCCGATCCCGTGGAGGCCGTGCCGCAGACACTGCGCCACCTGGCGCAGGCGGGTGCGGCGGCCACGGAGGAGGACTGCGATCCGCTGTACCGCCTGTGCCCGCGGTCGCCGCGTCAACTCCCGTCCGCCGCACCGGTCGCCGCGCCGTTCCTGCTCGCGCTGGCCACCGACCCGGATATGGGCGCCCGGCGTGCGCTGACCGAGCTGCTGGCCCTCCTGCTGCCGCTGTCGCCCGAGCTCATGGAGCAGCACCGCGCGTCCGTCCTGCTGCTGCTCGCCGACCCCGACCCTGCCGTCCGGCAGGTGGCGGCCCCGCTGGCGGTCGCCGCCGGGCTGCTGTCGGAACGCTGGCAGGCCGAGACCGATCGGACGGCGCGGATCGCGCTGCTGCTCGCCCTGCGGAAGTGCGACAGCGTCGAGGCGCCCGCCGTCCTCGCCAAGGCCCTGGCCGACGACGACCCGGCGCTGTACGTCGCGGCCGTGCACACCTCCGCCGCCACCGACCCCGACCTGCCGGTCCGACACTTCGAGCGCCTGATCGCCGTCCTGACCGACCCGGCGCCGAACCCCCGTTTCGACGGCGTCTGGTACATCCTGGGCATCGACGAGCCGCTGGAACGCGAGAACGTGATCTGGTGGGTGTCTCGCCTGTTCGCGCACCGACCCGACCTGGAAAACGCGTACCTGCTGCGCCTGTTGGCCGTCGCCGAACGCACCGCCGACGCGCTCCTGTGCCAGGAGACGCTGGACATCGCCTGGGTCCTGCTCACCCGGCGGCGCTCCGTGGACCCCGAACTGACCTCTACCGTCGGCCAGTTGCTCACGCACCCCTCCCCGGACGTCCGCCAGCGCGCCGCCAACTTCCTCGGCGGCCTCGGACCCGTCGCCGCCCCGTACGCGGACCAGTTGGCAGCACTGCTGGACGACGACGCCACGGACCCGGAGATGGACGGGACCGTCGGCGAGCTCGCCCGCTGGGCACTGCTCAGGATCGGCGACCGGCGCGGACTGCCGGGCCTGGCCGAACAGTTGCGCGCGCATGCGGAGGGGGAGGACGAGTGCCGCGGGTGCGGCGCCGTGGACGGTCCGCACCCTCCGTCGATCGTCCACGCCCTGGCCCCGCTGAGGGCGGACGCGGACACCTTGCTGCCCGAAGTGCGCGAGGCGCTCCGCCGGGAGAGTCCGCACGGTGCGGCCTGTGACTTCCTTGCCGTGCTGGAGTCCTGGGGCCGGGACGCCGCAGCGGCACTGCCGGACGTACTACCCCTGCTCGACGAGCCCTTCACGGCACCCGACGCGCTCGCCGCGCTGTCCGCGTTCGGGCCGGACGCCGCAGCGATCATCCGCGGCCTCGGCCTGACGGCCGCCCGACTCCAGTACCGGCCCGACCTGATCGCCGAGGACCGCCCGACCGCGCTGCGCCTGATCGGCGAGGCCGTACTGAGCGCCGAACACCCGTGGCAGGCCCCGATCGCGCGGCTGGGCGAGTTCGGCCCGGCCGCAGCCCCGTACGCCGATCACCTCCGCCACGTCATGGCCACGACCGAGCACAAGACACGCATCGCCGCCGCCTCCGCGCTCTGCTCAGTCACCGGCCGGCCCGGGCCGAGCCTGGACGCCCTGGCGGAGTTCATCGTGCCGATCGCCGAAGCCGAACCCAACTACTTCCTGTTCGCCACGGCCATGCGGGCCGCGATCCAAATGGGCACGATCAGCCCGGCGATCCGCACCGCCCTGCTGGCGGCCCGTCGCTCCGAAGGCCGCCTGTCCGACCGGGACGGCTACGAGGCGATCCTCGACGACGAACACCACCGTGCCCTGATCGACCAGGCCCTCGCCTGCCCCGACGCCACCTGACAGGAGAACCGATGGACGTACGGATCCGCACCGGCCGGGACGGCGACGCGGCGGGGCTGGTGCGGCTGGCCGGGCAGGTCGAGCGCTGGTTCGGGGCGATGGTGGACGAGCCGGGGTTCCACGAGGCGGTGGAGCGTCAACTCGACCGGGGGACGGCGCTGGTGGCGACCGACGGGAATCGCGTGGTGGGTGGCCTGCTGGTCGGGTACGAGGCGTCGGTGTGCCACCTGCACTGGCTGGTGGTGGACGAGAGCGCCCGGGGTGCGGGTGTCGGCCGGGCGCTGGTGGCGGAGGCGCTGGCCCGCTGCCCGGACGGGGTGGCGAGCGTCGAGGTGGTGACCTTCGGCGCGGACCACCCAGGAGCGGTGGCCGGCGGCGCGCGGGTGTTCTACGAGCGGCTGGGGTTCTCCCCCGCCGAGGCCGCCGGGAACGGGCCGGAAGGCGGCTCGCGGCAGGTGTACCGGCGCGGGATCTGATCAGTCCTCTTGGTGCTCGCGGGCCCAGGTGCAGGCGGTGTCCAGCACGCCGATCAGCGAGCCGCCCACCTCGGTCAGCGCGTACTCGACGTGCGGCGGGTTGCCGCCGTGGTCGGTGCGGGTCAGCCAGTGGTCGCGTTCCATCGCGCGCAGCGTTTCGGTGAGCACCTTCGGGTTGACGCCGCGCAGCCGGGCCTTGAGTTCGGTGAAGCGGTGCGGCCCGTCCTGGAGGCAACGCAGCACCGCGCCGGACCACTTGTCGCCGACCTGGATCGGTGAGCGGTGCGCGCACTTCCGGAGGTCGAACACACTGGCTTCCTCGGAGATGGTCATGCCTCGACGATAGCCGCACCTCGGAGCCGGTTCCGTTGCAGTAACCGGGGGTGCCCGTCCTACCGTCGGCGACGGCACGGAACGCAGCACGGCAACCAGGACAACGAGGAGCAGCCATGAGCAGGATCGTGATCTTCGGCGCGGGTGGGCGGGTCGGCCGGGCGGCGGTCGCGGAGGCCGTCCGACGCGGTCACAGCGTGACGGCGGTGGTCCGCGACCCGGCCAAGTACCCTGGCCTGGAGAGGAGTTCAGGTGTGACGCTGGTGCGCGGCGACGCGACGGACGCGGATGCGGTGGCCCGGGTGGCGGCCGGCCACGACGCGGCGATCAACGCCTCGGTGCGGCTGGACGTCCCGTCCGAGAGCTACTTCACCGCCGCCGCGCGCTCCCTGACGGCGGGTCTGAACCGTGCCGGGGTCGGCCGACTGCTGGTGCTCGGCATCGCCACCACGCTGGAGACCTCGCCCGGGGTGCGCATCATGGACGACCCCGAATTCCCCGAGCAGTACCGGACGTTCTCGCAGGGCCACGTCGCCGAGTTCGACCTCCTCACCGCCGAGGCCGGCCCCCTCGACTGGCTGATGGTCGTCCCGCCCATGGACCTCAACGCCGACGCCCCCACCACCGGCCAGTACGTCACCGCGGTCAACACCGTCACCGGCACCGGCCGGATCTCCCACCCGGACCTGGCGGTGGCCCTGCTGGACGAGATCGACACCCCCGAGCACCACGCCACCCAACTCGCCGTCTCCCACTGACGCCGGTACCGCCGATCCGGCCGATCCCACCCGGACGGGCCGCCGTTTCCCCGGCGTGCCAACGCCCTTCGGCCTGCGGGGCGGGCCTAGGGTGGGCCCGTCGTCGCAGGTCGCAGAGCCGAGGAGGCCGGAGATGCCCGAAGCCGCCGTTCCCCCGCCGCCGCAGGTGTGGCCGACGTTGCGGGCGCGTGATGCCCGGGGGCTGATCGCGTTCCTGGTGGAGGCGTTCGGTTTCCGGGCGACCACGGTGTACGCGGACGGCGACCGGGTGGAGCATGCGGAACTGGCATGGCCGCTCGGCGGCGGCATCATGCTGGGCTCGGCGAAGGAGCCCGCCGAGGGCGAGGACGATCCGTGGCCGTTGCGGCCCGGCACCTTCGGCGCGTACGTGGTCACCGACGATCCGGACGGTCTGTTCCGGCGGGCGGTCGGCGCGGGCGCCCGGGTGACCGCCGAACTGCACGACACCGACTACGGTTCACGGGATTTCACGGTGCTGGACCCGGAGGGCAACCGCTGGTCGTTCGGCACCTACCGGGGCGAAGCACCCCGCCACTGACGGTACGTCACTGTCAGGCCCGGGTGGCACGCTGGCGGCCATGACGACCGCACCCACACCGCCACCGCAGCACCTCTCCCCCGCCTGGGCCGACGCCGAGAGCCGGGCGACTCCGCCGCTGGTCGGCGACGAGCGTGAACTCCTCACCGCGTTCCTGGACTTCCACCGGGAGACCTTCGCGCTGAAGTGCGCGGGCGTCCCCGTGGAGCGGCTGTCCGAGCTCGCGGTGCCGCCGTCGGGGCTGAGCCTGCACGGGCTGGTGCGACACCTGACCGGCGCCGAACAGTGGTGGCTGGAGATCCAGTTCGCCGGCGACGAGACCAGGCCGCTGCTCTACTACTCCGACGACGACCCGGAGCAGGACTTCGAGCACCTCGACGGCGACTTCGCCGAGGCGCTGGCGCTCTGGCGCGCCCAGGTCGAGATCTCCCGCCGGATCGTCGCCGAGGCCCCGTCGCTGGACGCCACCGGCACCCAGAAGACCACCGGGCGCCCGGTCTCGCTGCGCCGCATCCTGCTGCACATGCTCGCCGAGTACGCCCGCCACAACGGGCACGCCGACCTGCTGCGCGAGCGCATCGACGGCTCGACCGGCTACTGATCGGGGACTCACTACCGAACGATCGGTCGACCGATCTCCGCCGTTTCCCGGAATCCGTCCGGACGGGGGTTGTAGCCTGAAGGGGTGCTTCTTCTCGTCAGCCGTCGCCACGTGGACCTGCTCCGCGTCACGAGCATGTCCTGTCGACGCTCCGGCTGATCCGCCCCATCCACATCCCCTGCCCGTAGCGGTCCACCGGCCGCGCCGGGCGCCGCCACCCCGGCATGCCCCGGCGCGACCCGCCGCCGCGGCCGGGCCTTTCACCGTGGACGCGCACCCATGACGCTGCAGCACCCCATCACCCTCCCCGTCATCGACCTCTCGCTCGCCGACGGTGACGCCACCGACCGGGCCCGGCTCCGCCGGGAGTTGCGGGAGGCCGCCACCGGAGTCGGTTTCTTCCAGCTCGTCGGCCACGGCGTGACCGCCGCCGAGACCGCCGACCTCACCTCCGCGATGCGCGCCTTCTTCGCCCTTCCCGAGACCGACCGGCTGTCGGTCAGCAACCTCAACTCCCCGCACTTCCGCGGCTACACGCGCACCGGGGACGAGCGCACCGGCGGCAGCCGCGACTGGCGCGACCAGCTCGACATCGGCCCCGAACTGCCGGCGCACGTGCCCGCGCCCGGCGAGCCCGCCTACTGGTGGCTGGAGGGGCCGAACCAGTGGCCCGCCGCGCTCCCGGAGCTGCGCACCGCGGCCCTGCACTGGATCGACCGGCTCGACGGTGTCGCCCGTCGGCTGCTGCACGAACTGCTCGCCTCGATCGGCGCCCGCCCGGACTTCTACGACGACGCCTTCGCCCCGCACCCCCACCTGCACCTGAAGCTGGTCCGCTACCCGGGCACCGCGCCCGACGGCGCCGCGCAGGGCGTCGGCACGCACAAGGACTACGGCTTCATCACCCTCCTCCTGCAGGACACCGTCGGCGGCCTCCAGGTCGAACGCCCGGACGGCACCTTCCTGGACGTGCCCCCGCTGGACGGCGCTTTCGTCGTCAACCTCGGCGAGCTCCTCGAGGTCGCCACCGACGGCTACCTGAAGGCCACCAGCCACCGCGTGGTCTCCCCGGCGGGCGCCCGCGAGCGCTTCTCCGTCCCGTTCTTCTACAACCCCCGGCTCGACGCCCACATCGCCCCGCTCGACTTCCCGCATTCCCACCACGCGCCGGGCATCACCCAGGACCCGTCGAATCCTCTGCACGCGGACTTCGGTGTGAACGAATTGAAGGGATTCAGCCGCGCCCACCCGGAGGTCACCCGCCGCCACCACGCCGAACTCCTCCCCCAGGGCTGAGCCCGGCACCGGCCCGTACGCCCGGCGGGGCCATGGACCGCCGGGCGAGACCGGTGTCACACTGCTGGTGTCACAGTGGTACTGGTGCGAGGGCTGGGGTGCGATGGGTGGCGGGGAGCCGCGGTTCACGGTGGACGAGCTGGCCGCCCGGGCGGGGGTGACGGTCCGGACGCTGCGGTTCTACGGCGCGAAGGGGCTGCTGCCGCCGCCGGAGCTGGGGCCGCGGCGGGTGGGGCTGTACGGGGCCGAGCACCTGGGGCGGCTCGAGTTGATCGAGGAGTTGCAGCGGCAGGGACTGACGCTGGCCGCGATCGACCGGTATCTCACGCAACTGCCGTCGGACATCGGCGAGTTGGACCTGGCGATCCACCGGGCGCTGGTGGCGTCCTGGACGCCGGAGTCCTTGGAGGAGGCCGGCCGGGCGCAGTTGGAGCGGCGGACGGGGCGGGCGCTGTCGGACGCGGATCTCGACAGTCTCGCCGCGATGGGCGCGCTGCACCGCACCGAGGACCCGGACGTGTTCAAGGTGGAGCCGGGGCTGCTGCCGCTGGGCGTGCGGGTGCTGGACGTGCCGATCCCGCTGGAGACGCTGGTGGCGGCCCGGGCGGTGGTGCGGCTGCACAGCCAGGCGACGGCGCACGATCTGCACCGGCTGTTCCGGGACACCGTGTGGCGGCCGTACCGGGAGAGCGGCCCGGAGCCCGAAGAGCTGGAGCGGATGCGGGAGTTGGCCGACCGGATCCAGCCGATGGTGGTGCAGGCGCTGGTGACGGCGTTCCAGCGTTCGCTGGCGGAGGAGCTGGCCCGCCCGGCGGAGCGGGCGGGCCAGGACGACAGCGATCAGTCGCGGTAGCGGCCGCCGCTCTCGGCGAGGGCGACCAGCGAGGCCGGCGGGGTGAAGCGCTCGCCGTACGCGGCGGCGAGTTCGCGGGCGCGGGCGGTGAAGCCCGCGGGGCCGCCCGGGTAGCCGTTGATGTACTGCAGGACGCCGCCGGTCCAGGCGGGGAAGCCGATGCCGAGGATGGAGCCGATGTTGGCGTCGGCGACCGAGGTCAGCACGTTCTCGTCCAGGCAGCGGACCGAGTCGAGGGCCTCGGAGAAGAGCATCCGCTCCTTCATGTCCTCGAACGGGATCTCCGCGCCGGGCCGCACGAAGTGCTCACGCAGGCCGGGCCACAGCCGGGTGCGGCGGCCGTCGGCGTAGTCGTAGAAGCCGGCTCCGCCGCTGCGGCCGGGGCGGTCGAACTCGTCGATCATCCGGTCCATGACGATCTCGCCGGGGTGCTCGGTCCAGGTGCCGCCGGCCTCCTCGACGGCGCGGCGGGACTCGTTGCGGATCTTGCGCGGCAGGGTGAGGGTGAGCTCGTCCAGCAGCGACAGCACCTTCGCGGGGTACCCGGCCTGGGCGGCGGCCTGCTCGACGGAGGACGGGTCGAGGCCCTCGCCGATCATCGCGACGCCCTCGTTGATGAACTGGCCGATCACCCGGGAGGTGAAGAAGCCGCGGGAGTCGTTGACCACGATCGGGGTCTTGCGGATCTGCCGGACCAGGTCGAAGGCGCGGCCGAGCGCCTCGTCGCCGGTCTCCGGGCCGCGGATGATCTCCACCAGCGGCATCTTGTCGACCGGCGAGAAGAAGTGCAGGCCGATGAAGTCGGCGGTGCGCTCGACGCCCTCGGCGAGCAGGCCGATCGGGAGGGTGGACGTGTTGGAGCAGAGCAGCGCGTCGGGCGCGACCACGTGCTGGATCTCCTGGAACACCTTGTGCTTGAGCTCGGGGTTCTCGAAGACCGCCTCGATGACGGTGTCGCAGCCGGCCAGGTCGGCCGGGTCCGCGGTGGGGGTGATCCGGGAGAGGAACTCGTCGCGCTCCTCGGCGGACAGCCGGCCGCGCTGCACCTGCTTGTCCAGCAGGCCGGCGGAGTAGGCCTTTCCGCGTTCGGCGGCCTCCAGCGTGACGTCCTTGAGCAGCACCGTCAGCCCCGCCTGCGCGCACGAGTACGCGATGCCCGCGCCCATCATGCCGGCGCCCAGCACCGCGACCTTCGAGGCCTTCCAGGCGGGGACCGAACTCGGGCGGGAGGCGCCGGAGTTGACGGCCTGCATGTCGAAGAAGAAGGCCTGGATCATGTTCTTGGAGGTGGCCCCGCAGGCCAGCTCGGCGAAGTACCGGGCCTCGATGACGAACGCGGTGTCCACGTCCACCTGCGAGCTCTCCACCGCGGCCGCCATGATGTTGCGCGGCGCCGGGTAGGGCGCGCCGTTCAGCTGCTTGCGCAGGTTGGCGGGGAAGGCGGGCAGGTTGGCGGCCAGCGCGGGGGTGCTGGGGGTGCCGCCGGGGATCTTGTAGCCCTTGGCGTCCCAGGGCTGCGCGCTCACCGGGTTGGCGGCGATGAAGGCGCGCGCCGAGGCGATCATCTCCTCGGTCGTGGAAGCGAGTTCGTGCACCAGGCCGTGCTGGACGGCCTGTGCGGGACGGTACTGCCGGCCCTGCAGCAGGACGTTCAGCAGGGCGTCGGTGATGCCGAGCATCCGCACGGTGCGGACCACGCCGCCGCCGCCGGGCAGCAGGCCGAGGGTGACCTCGGGCAGGCCGATCTTGCTGCCGGGCGCGTCCAGGGCGATCCGGTGGTGGCAGGCCAGGGCGATCTCCAGGCCGCCGCCGAGCGCGGCGCCGTTGATCGCGGCGACCACCGGCTTGCCGAGGGTCTCCAGCTTGCGCAGCGCGCGCTTGATCCGCATCGAGTTGGCGAACACCTGCTCGGCGTCGTCCGGCCCGACGGCGGAGAGGAGCTTGAGGTCGCCGCCGGCGAAGAAGGTCTTCTTCGCGGAGGTGACGATGACGCCGGTCAACTCCTCGGTGCCGGCCAGCCGTTCGACGGTGGCTTCGAGCGCGTCGGTGAAGGCGGCGTTCATGGTGTTGGCGGACTGGGCGGGGTCGTCGAGGACGAGGGTGACCACGCCGTCCTGGTCCTGCTCCCAGCGGATGGGGCTGCTCACGTCGGTCATTTCGTTGAAGTCCTTGGGTGAGTACGTGAGTTGACGGATGGTCAGATGCGCTCGATGACGGTGGCGATGCCCATGCCGCCACCCACGCACAGGGTGGCCAGGCCGTAGCGCAGGTCGCGGCGCTCCAGTTCGTCGATCAGGGTGCCGATCAGCATCGCGCCGGTGGCGCCGAGCGGGTGGCCGAGCGCGATCGCGCCGCCGTTGACGTTCACCTGGTCGTGGCGGAAGCCGAGTTCGCGCATGAAGCGGAGGGCGACGGCGGCGAACGCCTCGTTGATCTCCACCAGGTCGATGTCGGCGGCGGTCAGCCCGGCCTTGGCGAGGGCCTTGCGGGTGGCGGGGGCGGGGCCGGTGAGCATGATGGTGGGCTCGGAGCCGGAGACCGCGGCGGAGACGATCCGGGCCCGCGGGGTCAGGCCGTACCGCTCGCCGATCTCCTTGGAGCCGATCGCGACCAGCGCCGCGCCGTCCACGATGCCGGAGGAGTTGCCCGCGTGGTGCACGTGGTCGATGGACTCCACCCAGTGGTACTTCTGCAGCGCGACCGCGTCGAACCCGCCGAGGTCACCGATGTCGGCGAAGGACGGCTTGAGGCCGGCCAGCGTCTCCACGGTGGTCCCGGGGCGGATGAACTCGTCGCGGCCGAGCACCACCAGGCCGTTGCGGTCCCGCACCGGGACGACCGAGCGGTCGAACAGGCCGTCCGCCTGCGCCTTGGCGGCGCGGGCCTGCGACTCGGCGGCGAACGCGTCCACGTCGGTGCGGGACAGGCCCTCGATGGTGGCGATCAGGTCGGCGCCGATGCCCTGCGGGACGAAACCGGTCTCGTAGGCCGTCATCGGGTCGGCGAACCAGGCGCCGCCGTCGGAGCCCATCTTCACCCGGGACATCGACTCCACGCCGCCGGCCAGGATCAGGTCCTCCCAGCCCGAACGGACCTTCGCCGCAGCCAGGTTGACGGCCTCCAGGCCGGACGCGCAGAAGCGGTTCTCCTGCACGCCGGCGACGGTGTCGGGCAGGCCGGCGGCGATCGCCGCGACCCGGGCGATGTCCGAGCCCTGGTCACCGATCGGGCTGACCACGCCGAGCACGATGTCGTCGATCGCGGCCGGGTCCAGCGTCGGGAAACGACGGCGGAGTTCGTGGATCAGGCCGACCACCAGGTCGATCGGCTTGGTGCCGTGCAGGGAGCCGGTCTGCTTGCCGCGCCCGCGCGGCGTGCGGATCGCGTCGTAGACGTACGCTTCGGTGGTCACGGTGTCGGTTGCCTTTCAGACGGGTGGGTCGGCCGGGGTCAGCCGAGCGGGGTTCAGCCGAGCAGGGAGCGGCCGACGATCTCTTTCATGATCTCGGTGGTGCCGCCGTAGATGGTCTGGACGCGCCCGTCGGTGAACGCCCGGGCGACCGCGCTGTCGCTCATGTAGCCGGAGCCGCCGTGCAGTTGCAGGCAGCGGTCGGCGACGCGCTTCTGCAGTTCGGTGGACCACCACTTGGCCATCGAAGCGTCCGCCGGCGTCAGGTTGTACTTGTTGTGCTCCAGCACGCAGCGGTCCACGAAGGTCCGGGTGACGGCGCACTCGGTGGCCATCTCGGCGATCTCGAAACGCACGTGCTGGAGCTTGGCCAGCGGACGGCCGAACGCGGTGCGCTGCTTCACGTACGCCATCGTCTCGTCCAGCACGAACTCCGCGCCGGCGATCGCCGCGACCGCGATCGCCAGCCGCTCCTGCGCGAGGTTGCGCATCAGGTACAGGAAGCCCTGGTTCTCCTCGCCCAGCAGGTTCGCCTTCGGCACCCGCACGTCCTGGAAGAACAACTCGGCGGTGTCCTGCGCCTTCTGGCCGATCTTGTCGAGGTTGCGGCCTCGCTCGAAGCCCGGCATGCCGCGCTCCACCACCAGCAGGCTCAGCCCGTGCGCGCCGCCCTCGGCGGTGGTCTTCGCCACCACCACGACCAGGTCCGCCAGGATCCCGCTGGAGATGAACGTCTTCGCACCGTTCAGCACGTAGTGGTCGCCCGCGTCCACGGCCGTGGTGCGGATCGCCTGCAGGTCGGAGCCGGTGTCCGGCTCGGTCATCGCGATCGCGCTGATCAGCTCGCCCGAACAGAACCCGGGCAGCCAGCGCTGCTTCTGCTCCTCGTTCGCCAGACCCGTCAGATACGGCCCGATGATGTCGTTGTGCAGGCCGATCGCCAGGCCACTGGCGCCGACCCGGGTGAACTCCTCGGCCAGCACCGCCGCGAACCGGAAGTCCTGGCTGCCACCGCCGCCGAACTGCTCGTCCACCGCGAGACCCAGCAGCCCCGCCTTACCTGCGGCCAGCCAGGCGTCACGGTCGACGATGCCCTGCCGCTCCCAGCGGGCGTGGTGCGGGATGACCTCCTTGGCGAGGAAGGCCCGGACGCTCTCGCGGAAGTCCTCGTGTTCCTCGGTGTAGAGCTCGCGCTGCAACGGGTGTCTCCTTCAGGAGGCTTGCGGGTCGAGTGTTGGAACAGCCCAGTCGCGGGCCACCTCGGCGGTGTGCTCGCCCGGACGCGCGGGCGGGGTGCGCAGCGCGGCCGGGGTCGCGGAGAAGCGCGGGGCGACGCCGGGCTGTACGGTGCCGTGCTGCTCGGTGTAGCTGCCGCGGGCGGCCAGGTGCGGGTGGTTCGCGGCCTGACGGAGCGTCAGCACCGGTGCCACGCAGGCGTCGTGGCCCTCGAAGAGCTCGGTCCACTCGGCCTGGGTGCGGGTGGCGAAACGCCGGGCGATCCGTTCGCGCAGTTCGGGCCAGCGGGGCAGGTCGTACTGCGCCGGGGCGTCCTCTTTCAGGTCGAGGAGACGGGTGAACTCGGCGTAGAACTGCGGCTCCAGCGGGCCGACGGCCATCCACTGCCCGTCGGAGGTGGCGAAGGTGCCGTACCAAGGGGCGCCGCCGTCCAGCAGGTTGACGCCCCGCCGGTCCTGCCACAGGCCGGCGCCGAGCAGGCCCCACAGCATGGTGGACAGGTGCGCGGCGCCATCGACGATCGCCGCGTCCACGACCTGGCCGGTACCGGTGGCCCGGGCGTGGTGCAGGGCGGCCAGCAGGCCGACCACCAGGTACAGCGAACCGCCCGCGTAGTCGCCCAGCAGGTTGGCCGGGATCGCCGGGGGGCCGTCCGCGTCACCGATCAGGCCGAGGACGCCGGAGGTGGCGAGATACGTGATGTCGTGCCCCGCGCGGTCGGCGAGCGGGCCGTCCTGGCCCCAGCCGGTCATCCGGCCGTACACCAGCGCCGGGTTGCGGGCCAGGCACTGCTCCGGGCCCACGCCGAGGCGTTCGGCGACGCCCGGGCGGTAGCCCTCGATCAGCAGGTCGGCGCGGGCGGCGAGGTCGAGCACGATGCTGCGGCCGTCCTCCGCCTTCAGGTCCACCACGACGGAGCGCTTGTTGCGGTTGGTCAGGTCCTGCTCCGGGGCCGGCCCGAGAACCTGCCCGCCCGGGCGGTCCACCCGCACCACGTCCGCCCCCAGGTCGGCGAGCAGCATCGCGGCGAACGGGCCTGGCCCGATGCCCGCCAGCTCAAGGACCCGGACGCCCGCGAGCGGCCCGGCGGCCTTGGCGGGGGGTGTTGCGGGGGTCATCGGCGACCGCCTCCCAGGTTTGACAGTAAAGCTGTCACAGTGGCGATGATAGGGATGCGACTCGCCGGTAACAAGAGTCAACCGCACGGTCTGCGGCACGCGCGCCGCGATGATGGAAATCGCGTCCGACCCACCGGAGGGAACCCGCCATGCCCGACCGCGACACCACCGTCCTCGACAACCCCGTCGCCGCCTCACTCACCGGCCGGCACGCCCACCTCGCCCGCCACCACGGCCGGGCCTCCAGCTTCCTCCCCGAGGTCGCGAGCTTCTCCGCCATCACGGCCGAACCCGGCGCGTGGGACGACCTGACCGAACTCCTCGGCACCGACGCCTTCGCCCTCCTCGTCAACTGCCCCGTCCTGCCGCCCGACCACCTGGTACCCGAATTCACCTTCGAGGGCTACCAGATGACCCACCCCGGCCACGCCCCGCTCCCCCGCACCACCGCCCACATCGTCGAACTCGGCCCCGCAGACGTCCCCGAGATGCTCGCCCTCGCCGAACGCACCCGCCCCGGCCCCTTCCACCCCCGCACCCACGAACTCGGCACCTACCTCGGCATCCGCGAGAACGGCGCCCTCGTCGCCATGGCCGGAGAAAGGCTCAAGCCGCCCGGCTGGACCGAGATCAGCGCTGTCTGCACCGCCCCCGAAGCCCGCGGCCGCGGCCACGCCACCACCCTCATCACCACCCTCATCCACCAGATCACCACCCGCGGCGACCGCCCCTTCCTCCACTCCGCCGCCGACACCCCGGCCTTCGCCCTCTACGAACACCTGGGTTTCACCGTCCGCACCAAGATCACCATCCGCGGCTACCGCACGCCCCGTGGGGATGAGCGGCGTTGACGGGAAAGTCGGGTGAACTCGGCGCGCCGTCCGAATAGGGTTCCGCCGTGCCCGAGTTGCAGCAGTTGGATGCCGACCATGCCCCGGCGGTGCTCGCCTTCGAGCTCGCGAACCGTGCGTACTTCGCGGCCTCGATTCCCGACCGGGGCGACGAGTACTTCGAGCGTTTCGCCGACCGGCACCGCGCCCTGCTCGCCGAGCAGGAGGCCGGCGTCTGCACGTTCTACGTGCTGCTCGCCGGGGACGGCTCGGTGCTGGGCCGGTTCAACCTGTACGACTTCGCGGACGGCAGTGCCGATCTCGGCTACCGCGTCGCACAGCACGTCGCCGGGCGCGGCGTCGCGACGGCGACCGTCCGGGAGTTGTGCGGGCTGGCGGTGACACGGCACGGGTTGCGCACACTGCGGGCGGCCGCTGCCCAGGCCAATCCGGCGTCGCAGAAGGTACTGCTCAAGGCCGGGTTCGTCCCGGACGGCCCGGCCGAGCTCGACGGCAAGCCGGGCACCTGGTTCCGGCGCGACCTGACCCTCCGGCCTCAGGGCCCTGCTTCGGAAGTGGATCAAGGCCGGGGGTGATCAACCGCCTCAAGCGCCACCGCGCGGTCGCCACGAGACAGGACAAGCTCTCTGTCCGCTACGAGGCCACCGTGCTGATCGCGGCCATCAACGAGTGGCTGTGAGCGACGCGGCCAGCGCCGGAATGTCGACCGGCCCGGTGGTGTCCAAGCGATGGACGATCCCCAGCCCGAGTGGTTCAGCACCCCGGGACCACATCTCCCAGTCTCCGCCGAAGCCACCAGGACGCTCAGGATGCACGGGGTGTCGTTCGACCATCCGCTCGGCGAACCGGCGGCGGGCGACGTCCAGCGGCACCTCGCACCAGACCTCCCGTACTTCGGCCACACCCGCGCGTTGAAGTCCGGCCTTCACGATCGGCCGCGTATGGGCCAACCACGGACTCTCCAGAACGGCCGCGCCCCGCGCGTCACCGAGCAGCTTCCAAAGGGTCTCACCGGCGGCGATCCCCAGAACCCGGCTCCACTCATGGTCGGGACATTCCGGCGGACGAAGGTCGGCCAGAGTGTCCGCGAGCGTCTCCTTGATCGCGTCCTTGCTGAACAGCGGAAGGCTCATCTCGGCCGCCAAGGCCCGCGCGAGCGTTGTCTTTCCCGCTCCGGGAAGCCCGTTGACCAGCACCGTGACCATCCGATCACTCTAATGGCAGACGCTCATCTCCTGGCGAACAGCCGGACAGAAAGAACCACTTCTGAAGCAGGCCCTGGACCACGACCTGCCGGTGACCGGCTCTCAGGCCGGCCGTCAGGCGGGTGTCTGGCCGCGCCAGTGGCGGATTTCCAGGGCGGCGGCGACTTCGAGGGGGTGGTCGGCGAGGGGGCGTGGGAGGAGGGTGTCGGCGCGGGCGAGGCGGCGGAGGAGGGTGTTGCGGTGGGTGAAGAGGCGGGCGGCGGCGCGGGTGGCGTTGCACTGTTCGGCGAGGTAGGCGCGGACGGCTTCGGCCGGGGGGCCGTCGAGTGCGCCGAGGACGTGGCGGACGAAGCGGTCGGCGCCTTCGAGGTCCTGGGTGAGGAGGGCGACGAGTTCGATCTCGTCGTGGGAGGCGAGGCGTTGGACGGAGGCGAGGCGGGCGAGCATGCGCTGGGTGGTGAGGGCGTCGAGGTGGCTGCGGCGGAAGCCGTTGACCCCGGTGGCGGCGGGGCCGAGGGCGATGCGGACGGCGGGGAGCCGGTCCAGGCCGGCGCGTAGCCGGGAGAGGTCGGGGCTCGCGGCGGTCCAGACCCAGCGGGTGGCGGCGCTCGCGGTGACGTCGAGGACCGGGGGGCGGCCTGCGGAGGACGCCAACAGGTCGGCGGCGCGGTCGAGTTGGGCGAAGTCCTGGTCGAGGTCGTCGACCCACAGGACGGCGGCGGTGTGGGTCCCGGCGAGGGGGTATCCGAGCCGGGCTTCGGCGCGGGCGCGGGCGATGGGCGCGCCGTCGAGGAGGAGGGCGACGGCGTGCAGCCGTTCGGCGTGGTTGGAGCCGGTGAGTGCGGCGCGTTCGGCGCGCAGCAGGGTGGTCATCTCGCCGACGCAGGCGTCCACGAACGCGGAGATGGAGCGGAGCGAGACGTCGAGGAGGTCGCGCAGCTCGTCGGGGTCGGTGGTGAGGGTGCAGGCGATCCGGGTCCACAGGCGGAGGGCGACGCTCTCGCCGGCCCGGTAGGAGTCGAGGGCGGGTTCGTCGAGGCCGCGGCGGACGATGTCGCGGGCGATCAGTCGCTGTTCCTCGCCTTCGGGGGCGGGGACGGGCGCGCCGGGGGCGGTGACGTTGGCGGCGGCCCAGCGCAGCAGGTTGGCGCGGTTGACGCGGCGCAGGCCGGCGGAGAGGACGGGGTCGTCGGCGATGGGTCGCCGGGTCTCGCCGGCGAGGGTGGCGGCGTCGAGTTCGGCGAGCCAGTCGGGCTGCGGGTTGAGGGCGAGTTCGGCGCCCTGGCGGATCAATTTGAGGATCCGGGGCGGGGGCAGCGGCATGCCCGTCACCGTACTGGTGCAGAGTGCACCGGGAAAGGGGCAGCCCGGTGCAGGTTGAACCTGGGCAACTGCCGCAGGATTTGTGGACGATGACGTGGTCTCGTCCGCCACCGCCACAGGAGTCGCCCGTGTCCACCGATACCGTCACTGCGCCCGAGGACCGGACGGCCGCGCCCGTCGAGCACCTGGACGTGCTGATCGTCGGCGCCGGGATCTCGGGTATCGGTGCGGGCCGTTACCTGACCGCCGAACTGCCCGGCAAGGAGTTCGCGATCCTGGAGGCCCGGGCCGATCTCGGCGGCACCTGGGACCTGTTCCGGTACCCGGGCATCCGGTCCGACTCGGACCTGCACACCTTCGGCTACGCGTTCAAGCCGTGGCGGGAGAAGGAGTCGATAGCGGACGCCCCGCAGATCCTGTCCTACCTGCGCGAAACCGTCCGGGAGAACGGTTTGCGGGACCGGATCCGCTACCACCACCGGGTGCTGGACGCGTCCTGGTCGACGGCGGACGCCCGCTGGAGCGTCCGGGTGGAACGCGCCGACACCGGCGAGCAGTTCACCCCGACCTGCGACTGGCTGTTCTGCGCGATGGGCTACTACCGCTACGACCAGGGCTTCACGCCCGAGTTCGAGGGGCTGGAACGTTTCACCGGCACCGTCGTCCACCCGCAGCACTGGCCCGAGGACCTCGACCACACCGGCAAGCGCGTGCTGGTGATCGGCAGCGGCGCGACCGCCGTCACCCTGGTGCCCGCGATGGCGAAGCGGGCCCGGCAGGTGACGATGCTCCAGCGCACGCCGACGTACATCATGCCGGTGCCGCGCCGCGACCACATCGCCAACCTGCTGCGGCGGCTGCTCGGCGACGAGCGCGGCTACGCGCTGGCCCGGCGCAAGAACATCGCCCAGCAGTACGCGATCTGGTCGTTCTGCCAGCGGCACCCGAAGGCGGCCCGGCGGATCATCCGCTGGGTGAACGCCCGCCAGCTGCCGAAGGGTTACCCGGTGGACGAGCACTTCAGCCCGCCCTACGACCCGTGGGACCAGCGACTGTGCGCCGTCCCCAACGGCGACCTGTTCAAGGCGATCCGCGGCGGCCGGGCGGCCGTGGTGACCGACCGGATCCGCACGTTCACCGAGCGCGGGGTGCTGCTGGAGTCCGGCCGGGAACTGGAGGCGGACATCGTGGTCACCGCGACCGGGCTGAACGTGCAGGCGTTCGGCGGGATCCCGATGAGCGTGGACGGCGAGCCCGTGCGGCTCGCCGAGACCGTCGCGTACAAGGGCATGATGCTCTCCGGCGTCCCCAACTTCGCCTACGCGATCGGCTACACCAACTCCTCCTGGACGCTGAAGATCGGCCTGCTGTGCGAGCACTTCTGCCGCCTGCTGGCCCACATGGAGCGGCGCGGGCACCGGATCTGCCGCCCCGAGGTCGCCGACCCCGCGATGCCCACCCGGCCCTTCCTGGACTTCACGGCCGGGTACATCCTGCGCGCCGTCGACGGGCTTCCCCGGCAGGGCGACCGGGCGCCGTGGCAGACCTCCACCAGCTACCGCGACGACAGCCGGATGCTCGGCACCGGGCAGGTCACCGACCGCGAGCTGCACTTCTCCTGAACCTTCTCCGACCGCTGAACTCCTCCGATCGCTGAACCTTCTCCGACCGCTGGCCCTTCTCCGACCGCTGCACCTCCTCCGACCACTGAACCTTCTCCGACCGCACCCCGGCCGCCGCCTCTTGCCGCTTGCCGGGGGCGGGCGGACGCTGGGAGGAAGGCGCACCGGCCGCCCGTCGCCGGTGCGCACGGGAAGGTGACACGTCATGCAGAACCACTGGATCGTCGACCTGACCTTCGAAGAGGACGAGTCCCGCACCACCTGCACAGCATCGCTCAGCGGCTTCAGCGCGCCCGGCGCTCAGGGCAAGGGCATGGCTCGACGCAATCCCACCGACGACCCCGACACCGTCATCGGCGAGGAGCTGGCCGCCGCCCGCGCTTTCCACGACCTGGCCCACCAACTGGCCGGCCAGGCGGAGACCGGAATCGAGAGCCACACCCACAGCCCGGCGCACCTCCCGCTCTGACCGCCTCGCGCAGCTGAGCGTCTGAGCGGCGCCGAACTCCCTTACGGGGCGGGCCCGTCCACCGGCCGGTGATCTTTTCGGACCATCGAACCGGCAGGTAGAGTGCGGCGATCAGTCGTGCCCACGGGGGGCACCAGCGAGACGAATCACCGGTGACCGCATGACCGTCTGGACCCGCCCCGCCCTGTGGTGGCGCTGCGCCATCGCCCTGTCCGCGTTCCTGGGGATCTACCTCAGCAACAGCTCACTGGTGTACTTCACACTCCAGAGCAACGTGCTGGTACTGGGCTACTTCCTCGGCGCGGCCTACTGGATGGTCAAGCGGGGGACGCTCGACGCCCCCGCGCCGCGGCTGCGCGGCGCCGCCGTCCTGTACATCACCATCACCGGCATCGTCGCGCACGTGCTGCTCAACCACGGCGAGAACCCGCTGCCCGGCCTGGTCTCCGGCCCCGACCGCCTCCAGCACTGGTCCAGCTTCTTCCTGCACTACACCACCCCGCTGATGGTGCTCGCCGACTGGCTGCTGCTCTCCCCCCGCAACGCGTCCCGCTGGCGCGACCTGCCGCTCTGGCTCTCCTACCCGCTCGGCTACGCCTTCCTCACCGAGGCCCGCGCCATCGCCTTCCCGAACTTCCCCCTCCGCTACCCCTACTTCTTCCTCGACCCCACCGAGAAGGGCTACGGCTGGGTCGGCCTCCAAATGGTCCAGCTCGTCCTGGAGTTCATCGTCCTCGCCGCCCTGGTCGTCGCCCTCGACCGCCTCGGCACCAAGCTCCGCCGCCAGCCTGCGGCGCCGGCGGAGGCCTGACGGCCGGTCGCCCCGGGGCCGATTCCCACTCCTTTGATAATCTGGCCTCATGACCGAGCGCACCTACAGCATCGGCGACGGACCGGCGACCAGGGTCAGCCTGTCCCTGCCCGAGGGCACCGCGGCCGCGATCCGGGAGCGGGTCGGCAAGCGCGAGTTCTCCGCGTTCATCACCACAGCCGTCGAACGCGAGCTCCGTGGCCGGATACTGGACGAATATCTGGCCGACTACGAGCGCCGCAACGGGCCGATCCCCGCCGCTGAACAGGACCGTGCCCGCCAGGTGTTCGACGAAGTGTTCGCCGGAGAGGGCGAATGGCCCGCCGCAAGCTGAACCACGAAGGAACGCTGGTCCTCGACTCCGAGGGGCTCTCCAAGCTGCTCTCGGACCACGCACCGGTGGTCGCCCTGGTCGCGGAAGCGCGTGCCCGCGGCATGGAAGTGGTGATCAGCGCCCTGACGATCATCGAAGCGGTGCACGACCGGACCGATCGGGTCCGACTGAGCTGGCTGCTGTCCGGCATGCGCATCGCCCCAGTCGGCGACGAGGAGGCCAAGGCGGCGTCAGCCCTCCTGCTCGCGGCCGGCCTGCATGGCCACAAGTACGCAATCGACGCTGTCGTGGCCGAACTCGCCCTGCGCCAGCAGCGGCCCGTGGTGGTGCTGACCTCTGACGTCGCCGATCTCACCAAGCTCTGCGGCGGCCAGGTCCGGCTGGTCGCCGTATAGCCGTCAGCGGGTGGAGCCCATCGTCCGCGACACCCTTGCGGCCGTCGCGGCGACGACCGGGCCGAGGTCGCGGGCTCGGGCGGCGGTGATGCGGGAGGTGAGGGCGGAGGTGGAGATGGCGCCGATGACGGTGTTGTTGTGGTCGAAGACGGGGGCGGCGATGCAGCGGACCTCGGGTTCGTTCTCGCGGTCGTCGACGGCGTAGCCGCGGCTGCGGATGCGGGTGAGTTCGGTGCGCAGGGCGGCGGCCGAGGTCAGGGTGCGGGGGGTGATCGCGGGGAGGCCGTGGGTGACCACGGTGGCGAAGGCGTCCTCGGACATCCAGGCGAGCATGGCCTTGCCGACGGCGGTGCAGTACATGGGGGCCCGGCTGCCGATCCGGGAGGCCATCCGGACGGCGGTCTCGTTCTCGACCTTGTCGACGTAGACCACGTACGGCGCGTCGGGGACGCACAGGTGGACGGTGCCGCCGACCTCGCGCATCAGCTGGTGGGCCTCTTCGGAGGCGGCGGTGCGCAGGTCGAGGGTGGCGAGGTAGGCCTGGCCGAGCTGGAGGGCGCCGGGGCCGAGCCGGAAGTGGCCGGTGTCGCGGTCGCGGGCGAGCAGCTGGGCGTCGACCAGGGGTGCGGCGAGCCGCAGCACGGTGGATTTCGACATGCCGAGGCCCTCGGCGAGCGCGGTCAGGCTGAGGTCGGGTCCGGTCGCGGCGTGGTCGCGGACGTGTTCGAGCACGGCCAGGGCGCGGCGCAGCGACGCGGACTGGTTGCGTTCCGGCCGGTCGGCGGGCCGGCTTTCGGCGGCGGTGCTGGTCATGGGGTGTGACGCTATGACGCGGTGGGCCGCAGTTCCAGTTCCGCAGCACATCGTTTTGCAGTGCACAACTTTCGCGCTCTGCTCTTGTCGGCGTGCCCGGCGGCTTTCTAATGTCCCGCTCACACCGATCCCCCACTGCATGTCCCGGTTTCCTCCGGATCTTGCAGGTGCGTCCCGCTTTTCGGCGAGGAGATGACGTTGAGCATGAAGAAGCTGGCCCGTGGTGCCGCCCTTGCCGTGCTGGCGGGCACCGTGGCGACGGCCTGCGCGCCGGGCACCGCCAAGACCGCTTCGTCCGCGGACAAGCAGACCGGCACCGTGAAGGTGTGGTTGTACGACGAGGCGAACCGGGCGCCGAAGGAGCAGGTGGTGGCGCAGGCCGTCGCCGACTTCAAGGCCAAGCACGCTGGCGTCGACGTGCAGGTGTCGTACATTCCGACGGACGCCGGGCCGCGCGCGGAGAAGATGAAGGGCGCGTTCAACGACCCGTCCTCCGCGCCGGACGTGGTGGAGTTCGGCAACACCGACCTGTTCGGCTACACCGCCTCGGGCGGCCTCGCCGACATCACCTCCGACCTGGCGAGCTGGGAGGAGGGCAAGGACCTGCCGCAGGACCTGAAGGACACCGCGGTGGTGGACGGCAAGACGTACGGCCTGCCGTGGTGGCTGGGTGTCCGCGCGCTGTACTACCGCACCGACGTGTTCACCGAGCTGGGCCTGGCCGCGCCGACCACGTACGCGGAGCTGAAGTCGGCGGCGGAGAAGGTCCGTTCGGCGCACGGCGACATGCTGGGCATCGCGGTCGGCGGCAAGTACACCTTCGGCGCGCTGCCGTTCGTCTGGGCGAACGGCGGCGACCTGGCGGCGCAGAACGGTTCGGCGTACGCCTCGGCGATCGACTCGGAGAAGTCGCAGGCGGGTGTGAAGGCGTACACCGACCTGTTCACCGACGCCATCTGTCCGGCGCAGCAGTGCGCCGACCTGACCGGCGGCAAGACGGTGGAGTCGTTCGCGGCCGGCAAGGCCGGCATGGCGATCCTGCCGAACTCCTCGCGCAGCGCGGTGGAGGCGGGCGCGGCGAAGGGCAAGTACGCGATCGTCCCGCTGCCGGGCGCGGCGGCCGGCCAGATCGCGCCGGCGTTCTCCGGCGGCAACGACCTGGGTGTCATGAAGTCCACCCAGCACCGCAGCCTGGCCGCCGACTTCATCAAGGAACTGGCGTCCAAGAAGAACCAGTTGGCGCTGTTCGACGCGATGGGCAACCTGCCGACGCTGTCCTCGGCACGCGCCGAGGTGGTGCAGAAGCAGCCGTGGCTGAAGCCGTTCACGGACACCATCGAGGCGGGCACCAAGTTCGTCCCGAAGGACGCCGCCTGGGCGAAGATCGACGCCCAGGCCGTGGTGCCGACGATGCTGCAGAAGGTCATCACCGGCAAGTCCGACGTGGCTGCCGCGACCAAGGAGGCGGCGGCCGCGATGAACACCTCGTTCAGCGGCAAGTAGCCGTCGGAGCCTTCAACCTGTAGACGAGAAGCGGAAGTTGTCGATGCCTGCCACGACCGTCACCGCCCGGGCGGACCACGGGGACTCCCCGGTCCGCCCGGCGGGCGGCGCCCCCGCGAAGGGCCGCCGCCGATCCGGGCCGCTCGCCCGGATCCCCGTCCCGCTGTGGCTGCTGCTGCCGGCCGCGCTGGTGCTGATCCCGCTGTTCGGCTATCCGCTGTACCAGCTGGGCCTGCTGTCGGTGCTCAAGTTCGGCCAGCCACAGGCCTCCGGCGGGGTGCCGACCGAGTTCGTCGGACTGTCCAACTACACCGGCATCCTCGGCGATTCGCAGTTCTGGGAGGTGCTCGGCCAGACCCTGGCGTTCGCCGCGTTCTGCGTCGTCGCCACCCTGGTGGTCGGCGCGGTCTGCGCGGTGCTGCTGACCCGGGTCGGCAAGTGGCCGCGGCTGCTGCTGATGTTCGGCGCGCTCGGCGCCTGGGCCGCGCCCGCGATGACCGGCTCCACGGTGTGGATGTTCCTGCTGGACACCAACTCCGGCCTGGTCAACGAGATCCTCGGCACCCAGGGCCACAACTGGATGTACGACAAGTGGTCGGCGTTCGCGATGGTCGCCGTGGTCGTGGTCTGGCACAGCTTCCCGTTCGTGATGATCACCCTGTACGCGGGCATCCAGGCCATCCCCGACTCCGTCCTGGAGGCCGCCCGCCTCGACGGCGCCGGAACCGCCACCATCTTCCACCGGATCATGCTGCCGATGCTGCGGCCGCTGCTGGTGATCGTGGTCATCCAGTCGATCATCTGGGACTTCAAGGTCTTCACCCAGATCTACGTGATGACCGGTGGCGGCGGCATCGCCGGCCAGAACCTCGTCCTCAACGTGTACGCCTACCAGAAGGCCTTCGTCGCGGAGAACTACAGCCTCGGCGCGGCCATCGGCGTCCTGATGACGCTGATCCTGCTGGCCGTCACCGCCGTGTACATCCGCAGCCTGCGCCGCTCCGGGGAGGAACTTTGAAGCGCGACAATCGCGTCCTGAGGCAGGGCGCGAACGTGGTGGCGATCGTGCTCGCCCTGCTGACCGTCTTCCCGCTGTACTGGATGGTGCTGTCGGCACTCAAGCCGAAGGGCGAGATCACCGGCGCGCACCCGCGGCCGTGGACCTTCGCGCCCACTTTGGACAACTTCCGCAACGCGCTGGGGGTTTCGGGCTTCGGGCGGTACTTCCTGAACAGCCTCGCCGTCGCCGTGGTCGTGGTGGTCGTCTCCGCCGCGATCGCCTTCCTGGCGGCCGTCGCGCTGTCCCGGTTCAAGTTCCGGTTCCGGACCACCATTCTGATCATGTTCCTGGTCGCCCAGATGGTGCCCGTCGAGGCGCTCACCATCCCGCTGTTCTTCCTGGTCCGCGACATCGGCACGGTCGCCCCCGGCTTCGGCCTCTCCTCGCTCGGCGCGCTGATGCTGGTCAACCTGGCGTTCTCGCTGCCGTTCGCGGTCTGGATGCTGCGCGGCTTCGTCGCCGCCGTCCCCGAATCGCTCGAGGAGGCCGCCCGGATCGACGGTGCCAGCCGCTTCACCATCCTGTGGCGGATTCTGTTCCCGCTGGTCGCGCCCGGGCTGGCAGCGACCAGCGTGTTCTCCTTCATCACCGCCTGGAACGACTTCGTGTTCGCCAAGACGCTGATCCTGGACACCGACCACCAGACGCTGCCGGCAGCCCTGATGGTGTTCTTCAAGCCGGACGAGAACGACTGGGGCGGCATCATGGCCGCCTCCACCCTGATGACCGTCCCGGTGCTGATCTTCTTCGTCCTGGTGCAGCGGCACATGGTGTCCGGGCTCGGCGGCGCCGTGAAGGACTGAACTCCCTTATCGGGCCCAGCCCTTGAACGCCTCGTGGAAGCCCGGGAAGGTCTTGCGCACGCACCCCGGATCGTCGAACGTGATCCCGGGCGTGCGCAGCCCCGTGACGGCGAACGACATCACGATCCGGTGGTCGCCGTGGCTGGCGATCTCCGCCGCCCGCGGCGCACCGGGCCGGATCTCGATCCAGTCCCGCCCCGTCCGCACGTCGATGCCCAGCCGCCGCAGGTTCTCCGCGCACGCGTCCAGCCGGTCGCACTCCTTGACCCGGGTGTTGTACACGTCCTCGATCCGCACCGGCCCCGACGCGAACGGCGCGATCGCGGCGAGCGTCGGCATGGTGTCGGAGATGTCCCGCATGTTGACGGTGCCGCCGGTCAGCGTGCCGCCCCTGACGGTGGTGGCGTCCGCTCCCACCTCCACCTTGGCGCCCAGCTGCTCCAGCACCTCGACGAACCTCAGATCCCCCTGCAACGCGTTCCGCCCCAGCCCCGGGACCGTCACCGCGCGTCCCGTCACAGCTGCCGCCGCGAAGAAGTACGACGCCGTGGACGCATCCGGCTCGATCGCGTACCTGGTCGCCGTGTAGCCGCCGGGCGGCACGCTGAAGACGTTCTCCTCCCGCTCGACCTCGACGCCGAAACTGCGCATCATCGCGAGCGTGATCTCGACGTACGGCGCGGACACCAGGTCGGTGACGCGTATCCGCAGCCCCTCGCGAGTCAGCGGGCCGAGCAGCAGCAGCGCCGTCAGGTACTGCGAGGACAGCCCGGCGTCCAGCGTCACCTCGCCGCCCCGCACCCCGTCCGTCCGCACACTCAACGGATGGTGGCCGTCCTGCCCGTGGCACTCCACCTCAACGCCCAACTCCCGCAACGCAGTTGTCAACGGCCCGAGCGGCCGCCGCCGCATCTGCGCCGACGCGTCGAAGTGGAACGTCCCCCGCCCCGCCGCCACCAACGCCGGCAGGAACCGCGCCGTCGTCGCCCCGTCCCGACAGAACACCCGCGCCCCATCCACCCCGGGCCCCTGCGGCCTCCCCCCGATCCGCCACTCGTTTTCTCCGCGCCCCACCGCATACCCCAGCGCGAGCAGCCCCTCCGCGAACCCCTCAGTGTCGTCCGACACCAACGGCCGCACCAACGTGGTAGTCCCCTCCGCAGCCGCCGCCAGGAACAGCGCCCGCGCGGTGACCGACTTCGAACCGGGAATCTCGACGAGAGTCATGAAGGCGCTCCAGCAGGACGACAACAGGGCCGCCCCCGATCCTGCCCTGCCACGCTACGGGCGAGACGGCTCGTCTTACGCCTCGGACAGCAACGGCACCAGCCCTGCTCGGACGGCCCCGGCAGTGGCGCTGGTGTCCGCCATGGCGAGGAACCTCACCAGCGCCGAACGCACGCCGTCCAGCGTGCCCGGCAGATTCTCCGCCGTCAGCTTCTCCGGCGGGATCCCGGCCCGGAACTCCTCGCTGTGCAGCGCGGTGCGCACCAGCGCTTCCGCCAGGTCGAGCGGCATCCGCTCCCGCAGGGCGAACGTGAGGTGGAACGACGGGTCCGGATCGCCCGACAGACAGTGCGGGCTGTGCACCCACCCCCGCGGCAGGACCAGCGTGTCGCCGGGCTCCAGCACGTACTCCGCGTACGGCTCGGTACTGTCCCAGCGCTCCTGCATCTCGGCCGTCCACATGCCCGGCGAGTCCAGGTAGTCGTCCACCGGGAACACCACCTCGGGCCGCCAAATCGGCCACCGCTTCCGGCCGTTGACCTGCGTGACCGCGGCCTGGAACTGGTCCCAGTGGTGGGTCAGCCCCTGCTGCCCCGGTGGAGTGACGATTCCCGAGACGAACAGGGTGTACCCGGTCTCGGCATGGATCGCGCGGCACAGCTCGGCCAGGTACGGCACGCGCTCCTGCAGGTGCCGCAGGTTGACAGTGTGCCCGCTCTCGAACAGTGCCCTTAGCCGACCGGGACGCATCCTGCCGCCCCGCGAGAATCGCCCCGGGTGAACGGCCCTGCCATCCTTCACCGCTGCGGTGAACGCCGGGTCCGTCAACCCGTGGTCGATGTATGCCTCGATCAGCGACAGCGGGATCCGTTCGTCCAACTCGGAGCCCTCACGGCGGTATACCGCGGGTTCGGTCGGGCATGCCCGAAGGAGGGCGGCGGCGGCCTCTTGGCCGACCAGTGTTGCGAGTGCCATTCAGTCGCCTCCGATCACAAGAGGGGGTGCGGGCAGGGAACGCCCGGGTGGAACCGGTTGGGGCAGGCGACCACCGCCATGCAGAGCATGCGTTCGCCGGGCAGGTAGTGGACCCACACGACGTCAACACCGCTGCCCAAAGACATCGTTGCGTGCGCCACCTTTGCGCCGAGCCCGCAGTCCACCGCACCGCCGTCCGGGCGGAGGGCCGGCGGGTGCAGCTCGTAGATGTTCGCCAGCCACTCGGCGGCCTCCTTGGGCTCCGGCCAGGTCTGCTTCCCCAAATAGGACGGACGGCGCAGCAGGTAGTGCCCCGTCTGCATGGGCGGAACCGTCCGCTGCTCGAAGGGCAGATGGGCCTCCTGGTCGGGGCCCTTCATGCCGGCAACCATCGCGTGCCAGGCCGAGTCGAACGGCGAGGGCCGCCGCAGGTACTCGCCGAAGTACTGCTCCGGCCTGCCGATCCAGGGGCCGTAGCCGTGCCAGTGCCGGGAATTCGTCACAGGTATCCTCCATGGAGCGAGGGCCGCCCGGCCTGACTGCGACTCAGACCGGACGTCCCCCGCGTGAATTCAGCTCGGTACGTCAGCCCAAGGACGTCAGACCGCCAGGGCCCGGCCCTCCACCCACTTAACGGCGAAGGCGTCCAACTCGTGGCGGGTGAACCGCAGTTCCCGGCCCGCGCCTTCCGCCTTGGTGTCGCGCAGGACGAAGCCGTCTGCGACGCCGGGGATGGCCGCGAGACCCACGCAGCTCTCGTCCTCGCTGGTCAGGTTGCCGCCGCACTGGCGCACGAAGGTCGCGCCCTCGATCGGCAGCACGTACAGGTTGATCTCCGACATGGCCCCTCCTCGTGGGATGGTCTTACCAGCCGATCGAACGACCGGCCGGATGGTGCGCCCGCCCTGCACACGGGAGTCACCTTCAGGGCGGGAGTCTCAACTGGCCGCCGCTGCCCGGTCATCCAGCCCACCTCCGGTTGCTGCGGGCCGTCTGCCTGGCCGCCTCCGCGCGAGCCACATCGTTCCGGGTCGCCGCATGGACGTCGCCGGGATCCGCAGTCCACAGGTCACCACCGGCGGGCGGGGCGAGCACGAAACGGCCCAACTCGTCCGTCGCGCGGTACTCACCGACCCGATCGGCCCGCGCATCCACCACCAGCTCCCCGACCGCAGGCGTGCGCAGCACCTGCACCACGCTGCCGGAGCCACGGCCGGCCCGGATGACGGAGAACCCCACGTCGAGTGCGAACGCAATCCCGCTGACGACCGCCGGAGGCGCCGTGCCGAGCCGCACCAAGATCTCCGCGGCGGGGTCCGACGATCCGTCAACTCGGAGTGACGGAAGGATGATGCCTTCGGTCGCGAGCACGGCCCGCAGTCTCTCGCACGCATCGCGAGCCTCGTCGCGTCGAGCCCGGTGAAGGGGGGTCAGCAGAGAATCGGTCACGGCGGCACCGCCTGTCTCGTCGCTTCGCGATGGTTACTTTCCGTGCTTCAATCGTGGCTGCTTGGTGCCGCCCGGGGAAACAGCGGCGACACAACATCCAAACTGCTCAGAGGTGACCGATGGTCAGCCCCAAGAAACTTGACCCCTCCAGCTCGCCCGCGGCGTTCTACGGGAGCGAGCTGCGCCGGCTGCGGGAGAGCGTCGGCATCTCCCAACAGGCGCTCGGGGAGCGCGTGTTCGTCTCCGGGGCCTACATCGGCCAGCTTGAGAGCGCAACGCGACGGCCACAGCTGGACCTGTCCCGCTCGATCGACAAGGAGCTCGGCACCGGCGGCCACCTTGAGCGCCTTCATCCACTGCTCCGGCACCCGCGGATGGCCGACTACTTCGTCGAGGTGGTGGAGCAGGAGGCCCGGGCTCGCACCATCTCCGAGTACGCCGCGCTCGTGATTCCCGGACTTGTCCAGACTCGCGACTACGCGGAAGCGATCTTCCTGGGAGCCCAACCACTCCTGAACGAGCCCGAGTTGGCCGATCGCGTGGCCGCCCGGCTGGAACGTCAGAGAATCGTCGAGGATCCAACCGGCCCCGTGTTGTGGATGGTTCTCGACGAGGCCGTACTCCAGAGGGTGGTCAATAGCAGACGAGTCATGGCCGAGCAACTCCGGCACATCATTCGGCTGATCACCGAACGGCAGATCATCGTCCAGGTCGTACAGTTCGACGCCGGTGCGCACGCGATGCTCGAAGGCATGATCAGCCTGATGACCTTCGACAATGCGCCCCCTTTGGCGTACGTGGAAGGCCCGCACATCGGCCATCTCATCGACGAGCCGACGTTGGTCGCGAAATGCCGCCAGTCCTACGATTTGGTACGGGCCGCCGCGTTGTCACCGGAGGCGTCCCTCGCCCGAATCAAGTCGGCCGTGGAGGAACACGAACATGCATACGATCCCCAATGAGCCCGCCTCGCCACGACGCTGGCGGAAGAGTAGCCACTCCGGTGGCAACGCCGGTTCGTGCGTCGAAGTGGACGACGCCAACTTCGGCCATGTCCGGGACTCCAAGGACCCGAACGGAACCGTCCTGAAGTTCACCCCCAGGGCGTGGGCGACGTTCGTGTCGGCCATCGCCGACGGGGAGTTCGGCACCGCCTGAGCCGCGAATGGATGTAGGCCCCGCCGCCCTCTTCCCGGAGGATGCCTTTGGTTGGTTCGGGCCTGTGCGTGACGTCGACCTTCAAGGCCCAGTTGTGGTCTTGGAGGTCGACGTTGTCGCTTGGGACGGGTGCGGGTGTCGATGCGGCCCAGGATCCCGGGTAGGCCCGCCGGCGATGGCGCGGGCAGCGTTCCCGAAGGGAAGCCTGGAGATCCGGGTCGGGGACGAGTTGGGCCCGCTGTTCACCGATGAGGAGCCTTCATCACCGGCCAGTCGTTGCACGTCGACGGCGGCTGGATCCTCCACTGAGCCGCCCCAAACCACCGGAGAAAGAAGAGATCACCATGCAGCACCGCGTCCGCGCCGTCCTCCTCACCCCGAACGACACCATGCTGCTGATCAAGCGCATCCGCCCCGGCATCGACCCGTACTGGGTGATCGTCGGCGGCAAGATCGAACCGACCGATGCCGGCCCCGAGGAGGCCCTGCTGCGAGAGGTCCGCGAGGAGATCGCGGGCGAGGCTGAGATCGTCAGCCTCCTCCACACCATCGAGACCGACGACGAGCGCCAGGACTTCTACCTCGCCACCATCGAGAAGTGGAGCTTCGCGGACCGCACCGGACCCGAGTTCGGCCAGGAAGGCCGGGGCGAGTACCTCCTCGAGGAGATCCCCCTGACCACCGACGCCCTCGACGCGGTCAACCTCCTTCCCCCGGACTTCGCGGCCGTCCTGCGCGGGGCCGTCGAGCGCGGGGAGATCCTCGCCGCCCGTTGACCGTCAAGGTGGCAAGGAGAACCGGCAGCTGTCCGACCGGCGGCCGGCCGCCCTTGGGGGTGTCCGGCGCCAGGTGCCGCCGAACTGGCGACGGACACGATCGCTGCCGGTGCCGCTCGGACGACGCTCAGCGCGCCGGCCCGGTCCCCTCCGGCAGGGCGGCCACCATGAAGGCGACGGCCTCCTCCGGCGTCTCGAAGCGTGCGAGCAGTTCGTGCCCGTCGCGTACCGCGTAGGACCTCTCGTAGTGCGGCCAGATCATGGGACCGACCCCTGTCGTACGCCGATTCGGCGTGGTGCTGGTGGAGAACCAGAGGTTGAAGTGGCTGGTCACCGGCATCAGTTGGCGGAGCACCGGCTCGGCGTACGCCGCCGCCAACAGCGCGTGCACGCGCGGGAAACGGTTCATCGGCGGCATGTGGATGCCGTCGAGCCTGCGGCACCACTCCAGTTCGACAACACCGAGCGGCTCCCGCTCGTGCTCGAGAGCCCAGGGGCGGAACTCGATGCACGGGGCCTGCTCCTTGGTTTCCTCGAGCCCCGCTCCGCCGGTCCAGGCCACCACCGCCCTGACCACCTCGGCCGGATCGGCGGTCGACCCGCCGGCCAGGCGCCGGCCGTTGTGCTGGAGGTACACCCAGAAAGTCCGACGCTGCTCGTCGGCCGGATGCACCGTCACCCGCCGGTCGGGCCCCGCGTCGGCGTACGTGGCTGTGCCGCTCCACTGCCCGTCCGGCTGGGGCAGGACGACTCCGAGGCCGTCCGCCGCACGCAGCAACCTCTCCCCGAGTGCCACCCCGCCCCAGTCGTTCTCGCCGGCCCCCGCCCCGAAGCTCATCCCGCCAGTATGCCGCCGAGCGCGTCGACTAGTGCTGGAAGAGTACTTCCGGATTGTTCGGCGAGGGGCCGTCCAGCAGCGGACTGTGGGTCCCCTTCAGCGTCTGGTCGAAGAACGCCGTCACGTACTCGCGGGTGATCGCTATCCCGCGGTCCGGGGAGAGGGGCGGCGTCGGGAACCCGGCCTGCCCCTGAAGCAGGTTCAGGTCGGAGAAGCTGAAGTGGTCGGCGCCGGTGACCGTCAGCCACTTCTTGTAGCCACCGAGGGCGGCCCAGGGGTGCTCCCAATCGGTGTTGGCGGTCTTACCCAGCATGAGGAACGGCCGTGTGATCTGGCCGGGCATCGGCTCCGGGTGGAAGGTGCCGTCCATGTTCACTCCGGCCCGTACTCGCGGGTCGGCGATCATCGTGGTGGCGGCGGCCGCTCCGCCGATGGAGTGTCCGGCCATGCCGATCTCGTGCTTGTCGATGAGATGTGCCAGGCGCCACGCGGTGTTGCCATGTGTCAACTGGTCGATCAAGAAGGACACGTCCAGCGCGCGGCTGGTGGGGATGGAGTCGATCCGCGTCGGGTCACCGCAGATCGCGCACGGCGACGTCTGGCCGTTCGCCAGCGTCTCGCCGCTGTCCTCGTAGGTGTCGCCGACGAGCGCGACGACGTAGCCGTGACTGGCCAAATCGGTCGCGAGCGAGGTGAGTGTGATGCGCGGGTCCTCGTACGCAGGTGAGAGGACCACCAGCGGATACTTGCCGCGCTGCGGCCGCGCGCCGTCGAAGGCGTGAGTGGTGACGCTGGAAAGGGTCTGTGGGGTGACGCCGGAGCTCGCCGGCAAATTCTTCCGCTGGACGATTCCGGCTGCCTCGCCGAGGGTCATGTAAGGGGCGGGAGTCCCGGTCCCGGGGACGGCCGGGTAGACCATCGTGACGGTCAGTTGGCGGGGGCCGGATGACGGCACCCACGGGTCGGGACGGCTCGCGTCGGTGAGGTGGATGACGTCCTCGCCGGCGGCGTAGGGGCCGGTCGGCGCGGGGAGCACGCCTTGGAAGGACCGCGTGGGCGCGGCGGCGGCCGTGGCGGCGGTCGCGTGCACGGTGGTCGCGTGCACGGTGGACGGCGGGGTCGTGGCGGCGAGTCCGGTGCCGGTCGCGGCCACTGATGCGGCGAGACCCAGGATTGCGACAGCGCTGATACGGCGCTTGCGGTTCGAAGTGGTGTTCACGGGCACGATCCTGCCCGGCCCCGCCCTGACGATCGATCATGCAGGCATCCGTCTTGAGGGTGGCACTGGCTACACCCTGAGATCCCCGGCGGCGCGGGGCTCCCGAAAGCGAAGGCGCCCGTCGACGGAACCGTGGCACCTGCCGATGACTGGCACAGGTTCGCGATCCGGCCGACGGGCGCCTCCGGGCGCTCCCGACGTGCTACGCGGTGCGGCCGATCTCCTCGCGCGTCACCGGGTGGGCGAACGGCAGGCCGTCGACGTAGCGGGCGAGTTCGTCGGCTGCGGCGGCGGCCATGCGGTGGAGTTCGCCGCCGAGGGAGCCGGCGATGTGGGGGGTGAGGAGGACGTTGGGGAGGTCGTAGAGGGGGGAGTCGGCGGGGAGGGTCTCGGGGACGGTGACGTCGAGGATGGCGTCGATGCGGCCGGTGGTGAGCTCGGCGGTGAGGGCGTCCTGGTCGATCAGGGAGCCGCGGGAGGTGTTGATCAGGGTGGCGCCGTCGGGCATCAGGGCGAGGCGGCGGGCGTCCAGCAGGTGCCTGGTCTCGGGGAGTTCGGGGGCGTGCACGCTCAACACGTCGGAGCGGGTGCACAGTTCGTCCATGGAGACCAGCTCGGCGCCGAGGGCGGCGGCCTGGTCGGAGGTCACGTACGGGTCGTGCAGAAGCAGCTCGAACTCGTAGGGGGCGAGGAGTTCCAGCACTCGCCGCCCGATCCGGGAGGCACCGACGATGCCGACGGTGCGCCGGTAGTTGCCGACGCCGGCGTATGCGGCCTGCCAGTCGTGGGGGGCCCGCCGGGAGCGGTAGTCGGCGGCGAGGCGGAGGACCGGCTTGTTGCTGAACAGGACGGCGGCGACGGTGAATTCGGCGACCGGGAGGGCGTTGGCCCAGGCGGCGGAGGTGATGCCGAGGCCGCGGTCCCAGCAGGCGTCGGTGATGTGGTGCTTGACCGAGCCGGCCGCGTGCAGGACGGCGCGGAGCTTGGGGGCGGCGGCCAGGACGGAGTCCGTGAGCGGCGGGCAGCCCCAGCTGCTGATGATGACTTCGGCGGAGGCGAGGGCGGCCGCGCCCTCGGGGGAGGAGAAGTCGTCGATGACCAACTCCGGGTCGAGGTCGGCGAGTTCGACCATCCGGGCCATGGTGTCGGGGGCGATCAGCCGGGCGGCGAGGTCGCCGTGCATGGCGAGCAGGGCGCGCGGGCGGGTCCGGACGGTGGCGGCGGAGTTCGGTGCCTCGGCGGGCGCGGAGTTGGGCATGGCGGGGCTCCCCAGAAGGCGCAGTGGAAAAGGAGGTGGTTACTTGACGCTGCCGGCGGTCATTCCGGCCTTCCAGTGGCGCTGGAGCGCCACGAAGGCGATGACCAGCGGCAGGACGGCGAGCAGCGAGCCGGTGACCACCAGCGGGTAGTACTCGGGGAAGGCGTGGGTCTGGGCGTTCCAGGTGTACAGGCCGAGGCTGACCGGGAAGAGCCGGTTGTCGGAGAGCATCACCAGCGGCAGGAAGAAGTTGTTCCAGATGGCGGTGAACTGGAACAGGAAGATGGTGACGAAGCCGGGCATGACCATCTTCAGGCCGATCGACCAGAAGATCCGCAGTTCGCTCGCGCCGTCCATCCGGGCGGCCTCCAGGGTCTCGCCGGGCAGGTAGCCGGCGCAGAACACCCGGGCCAGGTACACCCCGAACGGGTTGACCAGGGAGGGCAGCAGCACCGCCCAGTAGGTGTTGACGATGTGCAGCTGGGAGGCCAGCAGGTACATCGGCAGGGCGAGCGCGGTGGTGGGCACCAGCACGCCGAGCAGCACCACGCCGAACAGCTTCTCCTTGCCGCGGAAGCTGTAGACGTGGAACGCGTAGCCGGCGCCGACGCAGATCAGCGCGCACAGCAGGGCCCCGATCCCGGCGTACAGCAGGGAGTTGAGGTACCAGCGGAAGTAGATGCCGTCGCCCTGGGTGGCCAGGTCCTGGAGGTTCTGGCCGAGGTGGAAGTTGCCCGCGCCGAGCGAGCGGCCGCCGATCAGGTCGGCGGTGTTCTTCGCGGAGGCGGTGAGCAGCCAGCCGAGCGGCAGCAGGGTGTACAGGGTGGCGAGGACCAGCGCCCCGTTGACGGCGGTCTTCGACATCGTCCAGGGGCGGCGCGGCTTCCCGGCGGCGGAACCGGTGTCGGCGGCGGGGCGGACGGGGGTGAGGGTGCTGCTCATCGGGCGGTCTCCGTCCGCTTCGAGGTCGCCTGCGATGTCCGCTTCGAGGTCGCCTGCGACGTCCGCTTCTCGTCGCGGCCGCGGGTGAAGCGGGTGACCACGAAGGACAGTGCGGCGGCGACCAGGGCGAGGATCACCGAGGACGCGGCGGCCAGGCCGTAGTCGTTGCGTTCGAACGCGGCGGAGTAGGCGTACATGTTGGGGGTCCAGGTGGAGACCACGCCGGGGGCGACGTCGTGCAGGATCACCGGTTCGGTGAACAGCTGGAGCGAGCCGATCACGGTGAACAGTCCGACCATCACCACGGACGCGCGGATCAGCGGGATCTTCACGCTGAACGCGGTGCGCAGCGGCCCGGCGCCGTCGACCACGGCGGCCTCCAGCACCTCGCGCGGGATGGCCTGCAGCGCGGCGTAGAAGATCACCATGTTGTAGCCGGTCCACTCCCAGATCGCGATGTTGACGATCGCGGGCAGCGGGTGGCCGAACACGTCGACCTGGGTGCCGGCCGAGCTGAGCGCGTCGATCACCGGGCTGATGCCGGGGGTGTACAGGTACGTCCACACCAGGGCGGCGATGATGCCGGGGACGGCGTGCGGCATGAACAGCGCGAGCTGGAAGAACCGCTTGGCGCGGGCCAGCGTGGAGTCCAGCAGGAGCGCGACGGCCAGCGACAGGCCGAGCATCAGCGGGATGTACAGCAGGCAGTACTGGGCGGTGTTCCAGAAGCCGTCGCGGAACGCGGCGTCGCCGAGCGCCCGGGTGTAGTTGCCGAGGCCGGTGAACACCTGCTTGGTGGTGCCGCCGAAGCCGAGACCGGAGCGGCGCTCGCTGAACAGGCTGAGGTAGACCGCGTAGCCGATCGGGATCAGCGTGCACGCGGTGAACAGCACCATGAACGGGGCGAGCAGCACGGCTGGGGCGGCGAACGGCGCCCGGCGCTTCCGGGGGCCTCGCGATCCGGCGGAACCGCCCCGGACGGACGTGCCCGGGGCGACCGCGGAACCGCCCCGGGCGGCGGCGGAGGTGCCGCCCCCCGGGACGGGAGTGCTGCCGGACATCAGCCGGCCACCTTCAGACCGCGGTTCTTCAGCTCGGCGAGGGTGGCCTGCTGGGCGGCGTCGACGGCGGACGGCACGGTGGTGCCCTGGCCGAGCTTGCCGAAGGCGTCCTTCATCGAGCTGTTGGTGGCGCCCATGGACGGGCCCCAGGCCCAGTTCGGCTTGATGGACTTCGCGGCGTCCTGGTAGATCGCGTAGATGTCCTGGCCGCCGTAGAACTCGGTCTTGAACGCGGCCTTGGCCACCGGGATCAGCTCCGGGTCGGCCGGGTAGGCGGAGGAGGAGCCGGAGGCGATGCGGGCCTGGATGCCCTCGGGGGTGGTGGTCGCCCAGGTGGCGAACTCGACCGCGGCCTTGGCCTTCTTGCTGTCCTTGGAGACCGCGAAGGTGGTACCGCCGAGCATGCCGGAGGCGGGCTGGCCGTCCCAGCTCGGCATCGGGGCGACGGCCCACTTGCCGTTGGCGGCCGGGTCGGTGCCGAGGGTGGACTTCAGCACGCCGCCGCCCCACGCGGCGCCGAGGTACGCGGCGGTCTCGCCCTTCTGCAGCGAAGCCGTCCACTGCTGGCTGAACGAGGGCTGGACGCGGATCAGGTCATCGGTGATCATGCCCTGCCAGTAGTCGGCGACCTTCTTGGTGTCGGCGCCGGCCATGTCGACCTTCCAGCTGTCGCCGCTGGTGCCGAACCACTTGGCGCCGGCCTGCCAGACCATCGCCTCGAAGGTGCTCGGGTCGTCCGGGAAGAAGGTGGCGATGCGGGTGTTGGCGTCGGCGGCCTTCAGCTTCGCCGCGGCGTCCTTGAACTCGTCCCAGGTCTTCGGGACGGCGACCCCGGCCTTCTCGAAGAGGTCCTTGCGGTAGTACAGCGCCTGCGGGGAGGCGTCCAGCGGCAGCGCCCAGGTGGAGCCGCCCAGCGTGGTCAGCTCCATCGACTGCGGCAGGTACTTGCCCTTCAGATCGGCGGAGACCAGCTTGCTGATGTCCTGCACCGCGCCCTGGCTGACGAAGTCCGGCAGCTGCGGGTACTCGACGTTGAACACGTCGGGGGCGTTGCCGGCCTTCACCGCGTTGGAGATCTTGGCGTAGCCGCCGGCGTTGCCGGACGGGATCTCCTCGAAGGTGACCTGGATGTTCGGGTGGGAGGCGTTGAAGGCCTGCACCACGTCCTTGGTGCCCTTGGCCCAGCCCCAGAAGGTGATCGAGACCGGCTTGCCGTCGCTGCCCGCGTCGGAGGCCGACGCCGACTTGTCGCCGTCGCTGCCGCACGCGGCGAGCAGGGTCACGCCCAGGACGGTGGCGGTGGCGGCGGCGGCGAGACGGAGAGCTCTGCGGCGGTGGAGAGCGGGAGAGGACATGGCACGGCTCCTGTGGGGGTCCTTGAAACGCCGGGTAGGTACCCGATCACCCGATTTGAGCAGGTCGGGCCGGGTTGATCGCTATCTTGGGACGGCCTCCGATCAGACGTCAAGAGAGTGGGATCAAATGATCGTGCTTGATCAATCACTCTTGACCCTTCAAGCGCCGTTCACCTTGAGTTTTCGGCGTTTTCTCGGAGGTCACAATCGGATCAAGGAGATCATTCGATCACCGATTCTTGACGGGGTGATCGCCTCTTCCTAGGGTCGGCCGGTAGCCCCAGTGCCCAGCCGTGCCCACACAGGAACCGAGGCCGCCATGCCGCACCCGCTCCCCCTCCCGCCGGAAGACCGCGCGCTCAGCCCGCACACCGGCTGGACCAGGGCCCACTGGGAAGGCGCCGCCGACCACCTGCTGGCCGCCGTCCGCCCGTACGCCGGGCCGGCCAACGCCCTGATCAACCTCCCCGGCACCCGCCCCAGCTGGTCCGGCCCCCGCTCGGACGGCCTGGAAGGCTACGCCCGCACCTTCCTGCTCGCCGCGATCCGAGTCGCCGGCGCCGGCGGCGACGACCCCACCAACCTGCTGGAGCGCTACGCCGAAGGCCTCGCCGCCGGCACCCGCACCCCCACCACCGAACGAAACCTCAGCGACGGCGACCTCACCTCCTGGGGCGCCATCACCGACCGCGGCCAGCCCATGGTGGAAGCCGCCTCCGTCGCCATCGGCCTGCGCCTCACCCGCCGCTGGCTCTGGGACCGCCTCGACCCCGCCGTCCAGGAACGCGCCGGCGCCTGGCTCGCCCAGGCCCTGCACCACCAGCCCGTCGACAACAACTGGTGGCTGTTCCCGTTCACCGTCGGCGGCTTCCTCGCCGAAGCCGGCATCGACACCGACGCCGCCAACGCCGCCATCGACCGCGGCCTCGAACGCATCGACCGCTGGTACCTCGGCGACGGCTGGTACACCGACGGCCGCCCCCGCGCCATCGACCACTACAACGGCTGGGCCCTGCACCTCTACCCCGCCCTGCACGCCCACCTCGCCGCCGACCCCGCACTCACCGCCCGCTACGGGAGCCGCCTGCACGCCTACCTCGCCGACTACTCCCGGCTGTTCGACCGCAACGGCGCACCCATCCACCAGGGACGCTCACTCAGCTACCGGTTCGCCGCCGCCGCCCCGCTCTGGGCCGGCGCCCTGCTCGGCACCACCCCCCTCGACCCCGGCACCACCCGCCGGCTCGCCTCCGGCGCCCTCCGCTACTTCCTCGACCGCGACGCCCTCGACGACCACGGCCTGCTCACCCTCGGCTGGCACGGCCCCTACCCGCCGATCGTCCAGCCCTACTCCGGCCCCGCCTCCCCCTACTGGGCCTCCGGCGGCTTCCTCGGCCTGCTGCTCCCGCCCGACCACCCCCTCTGGACCGCCCCCGAAACCCCCTCCCCCGCCGAAACCGCCGACGCCGTCACCCCCCTGCCCGCCCCCGGCTGGCTGATCCAGTCCACCGCCGCCGACGGCCTCGTCCGCCTGCACAACCACGGCAGCGACGACCAGCCCGCGGACGAGCCCGTCGCCGACAACCCCCTCTACTCCCGCCTCGCCCACTCCACCCGCACCGGACCGGGCACCGCCGGCGACAACCACTTCGCGCTGCTGCTCGACGGCGAGCCGAGCGAACGCGGCCCCATCACCCCCCTCGGCGCGGGCCGCCTGGGCGCCTGCGGTTGGGCCGCGTCCTCGCACCGGCCCCGGCACCGCGGCGCTGAACTGCCCGGCATCACCGTCACCTCACTCACCCTCGCCCACGGCGCCGACGAAGTCCGGGTGCACGTCGTACGCGGCGCGATAGCCGGCACGGCCGTCCGCGAGGGCGGCTGGGCGGTCACCGGCGCCCGTTCCCGCGTTACTGGGCGCCACGCGCAGATCACCGCCGACGACCACCTCCACACCGAACTCCTCGCCCTCCACGGCTGGACCACCGCCACCACCACCCCCGCCCCCGACGGCACCGCCTTCGGCCCCACCGCCACCACCCCCCAGCTGCACGGCACCATCACCACCGGCCTCTTCGCCACCGCGGCCCGCCTCACGGCCGCCGCCGGCTCCCTGCCCGCGCTCACGGCCCTCGCCTTCGCCCTCGCCGATGACGTCATCACCATCACCTGGCCGGACGGGACGACCACCAACTGCCCGCTCCCGCCTACCTCCTGACGCATCTCCGCGCCACCCCTCCCCCGCCCGCTCTCCCTTCCCCTGATGGGTGCCGGGCGGGCGGGCGAAAACAGCGACCACCCACCCCGAGGAACCCATGCCCCTCGCCTTTTCCACTCTCGGCCTCCCCGCCCACCCCCTCCCCGCCGTCCTCGCTCTCACCGCCGACCACGGCTACGACGGCCTCGAACTCCGCGCCGCCCCGGGCGAACCCGTCCACACCGGCCTGAGCTCCGCCGAACGTCGCGCCGCCGCCCGCCAGTTCACCGCCGCAGCCGTCACCCCACTCACCGTCGCCTCGTACGTCGGCATCGCCGAGCCCGGCCCGGACGCCCCCGTCCTCGCCGACCTGCTCGCCCACCTGCACCTCGCGGCCGACCTGGGCGCCCCGTACGTCCGCGTCTTCCCACGCGGCGGCGCCGACGCCACCGAAGGCACCCGCACCGCCGCCCACCGCCTGCTCGAACTCGCCGACACCGCAGTCGACTTGGGCGTCACCATCCTGGTCGAGACGCACGACTCCCACCGCTCCGGCGCCGCCCTCGCCGCCCTTCTCGCCGCCACCCCGCACCCGGCCGTCGGCGCCCTCTGGGACGTCATGCACACCTGGCTCTCCGGCGAGACCCCCGCCGACTCCTACCGCCTGCTCGCCCCCCGTCTCGGCTACGTCCAGGTCAAGGACGTCGCCTCCGCCGAAGACCTCACCCCCCTCTCCCTCGGCGCGGGCGTCCTCCCCCTCCCCGCCTGCCTGGCCCAACTCCCTGCCGGCACCTGGATCTCCTGGGAGTACGAAGCCCCCTGGCACCCCACCGCTGCCTCCTTTGCCCCGCAACTCGCCCACGGCCAGGCCTACTTGACGTCCCACCTCACGGCCTGACGCCGAGCTCGCGCCTGGCGACGTACGCCGCTGGCCCGAACTACCCGCACCGATAGGCTGATTGACGCCGACCGTGGTCCGCGCCCGATCATTTTTTGTGCCAGTCCGGCTGGGAGGAAGGATGCGCATGTGGGGCAAGTGGATCGGTTGCACGGTGCCGGCGGCTGCGCGCGAGCAGTTCTTCACTGCCCAGGCCGCCTGGTCGACGATCAGCGACCAGCCGGGCCTGGTCGGCCAGCTGGGCGGCTGGGACCCGGCCACCGGCCGAGCCCACCTACTGGGGCTTTGGGCCGACGCCGAAACCTACCGGTCGTTCATGCACGAGCGACACGACGCCGTCGTCTCCGGCAACCAGCAGAGCACCACCTGCACCGAGATCGACGTCGCCACCGGCGAGACCGTCCTCGAAATGGCAGGAGACGCCGCCGACCTCCCGCACGCCCTCGAACGCGCCACTCTCCTACGGGTCGCCGACTGCCGGCTGCTGCCCGGCCGCGAGAACCACTTCCTCGAAGTCCAACGCACCGTGTGGGCCCCGGGCATGGCCGCAGCCGGGGGCATGCTGGCCGGAACCGTCACCCGACTCGATGCGCACCGCCACCTGGTCACAACCCTCTGGTCCAACTCCGCCGCCCACCAGCACTACAGCACCCACCACCTCCCGGCCCTGCGCTCCCGCGCCACCCTCGAGCACGACATCCGATCGATGACCGGCCATGTGCTGCCGCTGGAAGCGGCCTGGCGCGTCCTGCCGCAATCCCGCGCACACGAAAGGTGATCTACTGGCGGACGCACACGGTGATCATCGGAGAGTCATGGGAATCGAGCTCGAACTGCACTCGGAGAGACCGCGCAAGGGTCCGTCCCTGGCTACGTTGCTCCGCGGGTCCTACGAACACGGCGACGCGCTCGCGGATGCGCTGAGTGCGCTCGTCCGCCACGGGTCCGGCAAGTTGGGCCGGGTCGACCCGTACGGGGACACCCTGTTCAACGAGCAGGAGGCCGAAGCCGCTCGCCAGGAGGTCACCGCCCTGCTCTGCGGCTGCGCCGACGAGCGCCAGCGGGCCGCCCTCCTCGACCTCGACGGGCTGCTGGAAGCGTGCGCGGCAACGCCGGGCAGCTACCTGTGCTTCGTGGGTGACTGAGTCGCACACCGTCTCCCCTGGACAGCCCGGCCCGGCGGTCCCCCGCTCAGTCCCTGGACCGGCGCGGACCAGGCGTCGGTCCCGCTCGCACAAGCGTGGGGCGGCGGTCTGGTCGCCTCGGTGGACGGGAGCCAACCTGCAGGAAGGCCGCCACGCGCTCGCCCGCAAGATCTTCCGTTCATCGGGGTGAGCGCCCGACGGCGAGCCGACCCGGTGCGTGGGCGCGGGGCCGGCTCCTGGTGTCAGTGCGGCGTGATCTTGCCTGCTGGCTGATCACTTCGCCTGGGAGAGCGAGACCGCGTCGGGGCCGGCGGGGAATCGCAGCTGGCCGGTCGTGTCGTGCACGGCTCGCCACACTGTCTCGGCGACGTCGCTCTCCTTGGTGAACAGGTCCTGGCCCGTGAAGTCGCCCATGGCCTTCTTCGCCCATGGTGCGTAGGGCGCCGGGACCAGCTCGTCCAGCGAGGCGCCCTTCGTCGCGTTGGCTGCGAAGTTCGTCGTCAGGCAGGCGCCCGGCTCGACCGTCTTGGCCTGCACACCGAACGGCGCGAGCTCGAGCGCGAGGGATGCGGTGAACCCCTCGATGGCCATCTTGCTTGCCTTGTAGACGGCCGAGAGCGGCATGTGGCCCAGCACCACGCTGGAGGTCACGTTGACCACCACGCCGGAGCCGCGCTCGCGGAACTGGGGCAGCACCGCCTGCGTCGTCGCCATCACGCCGAACGTGTTGGTTTCGAAGACTTCCCGCACTCGGGCCATGGGGGTGCCCTCGAACACGCTGATCGACGGGACGCCCGCGTTGTTGACCAGGACGTCGATGGGCCCGGCCGCCTCGAACGCGGCGGTGATGCTCTGGGGCTTGGTCACGTCGAGCTCGACGACGCGGAGCCGGTCCGACTCGGGCAGGACGCCAGCACGCGGCGTCCGCATCGTGGCGATGACGTTCCACCCCTGCGAGTGGAAGTACAGGGCGGTCTCCCGTCCGTATCCGGATGAGGCACCAGTGATCAGAACCGTCTTCATGCGGTGATCCTTGCGATGTAGTGGGATCCGCGGATGGACAGGCATTTTCCTGCCCCGCGGAAGAACGGGTGCTGATCCCATTGAATCGCTCTGACCTGCTGGAACAGTAGAACTATCGTCGCTTCGTCTTGCACGATCCTCCCTCATCGTCCGGCCGCTCAAGGAAGGACGCCCGCAGTGCTTCGCAGGCGGGCCGCGTCCCGGCTCGGGGGTGCGCCGAACTGGCGGCGGTACTCGCGGCTGAACTGCGACGGGTTGTCGTAGCCGACGCGGTGGCCGACTCCGGTGACGTCGCCCGGGTGGGTGGCGAGCAGCAGCCGGGCCTCCTGGAGCCGGATCTGTTTCTGGAACTGGATGGGGCTCATCGCGGTCACCGCCTGGAAGTTGCGGTAGAACGCGGAGACGCTCATCCCGGACAGCCGTGCCACGTCCGCGACCCGGAAGGGCTCGGCGTAGTGCTCGCGGATCCAGCGCACGGCCCGGGCGACATGGCTGAGGCCGCTGTCGGCGAGGCCGAGCTGGCGCACCGTCGCGCCCTGCTCGCCGGTGATCAGGCGCCACAGGATCTCGCGTTTGACCAGCGGGGCCAGTACGGCGCGGTCGCTGGGCTCGTCGAGCAGGCGCAGTAGCCGGACCACCGCGTCGAGCAACGCGGGCGGGGCGTCGCTGACGACGATCCCCGACGGAGTGCCTCCGGCGGGGCGGGGGATGTCGCCGGGACCGGCTTGCAGTAGCAGTTCGGCGACGGCGGACGGTTCCAGCGTGAGGCCGAAGCCGAGGGCCGGCTGCTCGGGGGCGGCCTGGGTGAACTGTCCGGTGACGGGCAGGTCGACGGATGCGACCAGGTACTGCCCGGCGCCGTACGCGTAGACCCGGTCGCCCAGCGCGAGGCGTTTGGCGCCCTGGGCGATGACTGCGAGCACCGTGCCGGACATCGAGGGCGCCGGCGGATCCGGCCGGTCGACCTTGGAGATGAGGACGCCGTCGATGGCGGTGGTCCAGTCGGGCCGGGCATGCCGGGCCAGCAGGGTGCGGAGCTCTTCGAGGTGCATGCGTCCATTGCAGCACTGTCCTGTGCCGACATTCCCGTACTCGCGAGGATCGTGCAAGTGCCAGCGAGCATCGTTCTAACGTTTGCGCAGGTCACGGCGATTGAATGGAATCACCGCACTCCATCAACGCAGAAAAAGGCCTCCATGATTGCCACGTACGGTTTCCACGCCACGCTGACCGCCAGGCCCGGAATGGGCGACCGGCTCGTCGACCTGCTGCTGACCGGCCTGCACGAGGGCAGCCCCGGCGCGAGCGAGTACTGCGTGGTCTACCTCGTCTCCCGTTCCGCGTCCGCCCCCGACGTCGTCCACGTCACCGAGGGCTGGACCAGCGAGGAGGACCACCAGCGGATCTTCGCCGGCGAGGCCGCCCAGGCCATCGTGGCGCAGATCGGCGGACTGCTGGCCAAGGAGTCCGAGTACACCGACTACGTGCCGGTCCGCGGCAAGGCCGCCTTCTGACCCGCCGAACACCCCGCACCCCAGCCTCTGCCGCCCCGGTCCCGCCGAGGCGACCCCCGTCCTCGCCCGACCCTCCGCCACCACCCATGAAAGGCAACGACCATGACCACGGCACGCCCCTCCCTCGACCCCGAACTGCATGAACTCCTGGCCGACATGCCGCTGATGTCCCAGCTCAGCCCGGAAGTGCTGGCGCAGGTACGCCCCTTCTCCTCGATGCCCGTCGAACCCCTCATGGAAGGTCGCGCGATCGACCGGCGCGAGGTCACCGCTGAGAGTCCGGACGGCACCCCGATCCCCCTGTCCGTCTTCAGCCCCGCGACCACCGATCGCGCCACCGCCGCACCCTGCGTCTACTGGATGCACGGCGGCGGGATGGTCATGGGCGACCGCTTCTCACAGATCGACATCCCGCTGGAGTGGCTCGACGAGTTCGGCGCCGTCGTGGTCTCCGTCGACTACCGGCTCGCGCCCGAGTCCACCGGTACCATCCCGGTCGACGACTGCTACCAGGGACTGCTCTGGATCGCCGAACACTCCGAAGAACTGGGCATCGACCCCGCCCGGATCATCGTCGCAGGCGCCAGCGCGGGCGGCGGCCTCGCCGCCGGCGTCACCCTGCTGGCCCGCGACCTCGGCACCCCGACGATCGCCGCCCAAGTCCTGATCGGCCCCATGCTCGACCACCGCAACACCACCGCCTCCAGCCTCCAGTACTCGAACGGGCCCGGCGTCTGGACCCGCGAGATGAACGGATTCGGATGGCGCTGCCTCCTCGGCGACCTCACCGACGACGAGGTACCCGCATACGTCTCACCCGCCCTGGCCGACGACCTCGCGGGCCTGCCGACCACCTACATCGACACCGGCTCCGCCGAAGTCTTCCGCGACGAGGACACCGACTACGCCACCCGCATCTGGGCGGCCGGCGGCCAGGCCGAACTCCACGTCTGGGCAGGCGGCTTCCACGGATTCGACGCCCTGTACCCGCAGGCACACATCTCGGCCACAGCCCGCCGAACCCGCACTGACTGGCTCGCCCGACTCCTGCCCACGAACCCCGCCGCATAGGGGAAGTCGACGAGTTTCGGCCAACGTCGCCCGGGCCGCCCGCGCTGCCACGTCTGCCGCTACGGGGCGCCGAGCAGTTGGGTGCGGAGCGCGGCGGCGCCGGTCTCGGTGAGCCAGTCCGTGAACGTGCGCAGTCCGGGGTGGATGACCCGCAGGGCCTCGATGTCGGCGTGCCAGCGGTGTCCGGTGTCCCACTGCCGGCGGATCTCGGCGAAGCCGGGGTTCAGTGCGGTCGCTTCGTCGTGGGTGAGTTGCTCGTAGCGCACGGCGATTCCGGTCGCGGCGGTGATCGCGGCGGCGGCTTCGACCGGTGTGGGGGCGTCGCCGGCGAGTTCCAGGGTGCGTCCGGCGAAACGGTCCGGCTGTTCGAAGGCCAGGGCCGCGAATTCGGCGATGTCTTCCAGGGCGATGATTTGGAGGGGCTGGTTCGGCGTGAAGAGGTGCCGGTGGACGCCGTTGACGATGCCGTCGAGGGCGAGGCCGTTCATGCCGAGGTAGTTGGTCATGAAACGGACCGGCCGCAGGACGGTCACCAGCGGGATCCGCTCGTGCAGGTACTCCTCGATGCGCCGCTTCCCGGGTGCGGCGAACGCCGCGCCGGAGGTCGAGGCGACGCCGGTGAACACCGCTTGGCGGATGCCGGTGGCGGCTGCCGCGTCAGCGAGGGCCCGGCCGCGGGTGAACTCCAGTTCGTCGTCGCTGCCTGACGGTCCGTAGGCGACCGGCGGCACGGCGAACAGCGCGGTGGCGCCGGCCAGCGCCGGTTCGAGGCCAGCCGGATCGTCGAAGTCCGCGACGGCCAGTTCGGCCCCGGCGTCCGCGAGCGCCACGGCGGCGGGTGCGGTGCGGTCCCGTACCAGCGCGCGCACGGGCCGGCCGGCGGCCAGCAGGCGGCGGGCGGTCGCGCCGCCCTGCTTCCCGGTGGCGCCGGTCACGGCAACGACGCCCCGAACGGTTTCGGTGGTCATGCGGTCCTCCCTCTCGCCCGGGCCCGGTTGCGGATGGGTGTGCTCGGCCCGAGCTATCTGAGACACTCCAACCCGGTTGACTCCGAGGGCACAAGGGGTTTCGTGACATGACCGCAGTGATCGACGGCGGCGACCGGGCCGACGCCCGCCGCAATCGGGCGAAGGTGCTGTCCGCCGCCGGGGAGGCGTTCGCCGAGCACGGGCTCGACGTCCCGCTCGGCGACATCGCCCGCCTGGCCGGTGTCGGCGCGGGCACCGTGTACCGGCATTTCCCGAGCAAGCAGGCCCTCCTGGAGGCGGTGCACGCCCAGCACCTGAGCGACCTGATCGCCTCCGGGGAGCGGCGGCTGTCCCAACTCCCGCCCACCGAGGCGTTCTTCGGGTTCCTACTGGAGGTCGTCGAGACCTCCCAGCGGCGCGGACCGGTCTGCGACCTGGTGACCGCCGACCCGAGCTGGCCGCGCCCGGTGCTCACGGCGGCCGTGCAGCGGTTCCGCCAGGTGCTGACCGCCCTGCTCCACGCCGCCCAGCGGGCGGGCGGCGCCCGTCCCGACCTCGACCCCGAGGGCGTCGCCTCGTTCGCCGTCGGCTGCACCGCGATGCTCACCGCGCGCCGCGACCGCCAGGCCGGCCTCGCTCTCGTCCGGCTCGCCCTGGACGGTCTGCGGCCGTCCACGTTCGTCACGGAACACCCGCCTTTTCGTGACGGGCTGAACGCCCGCTGCGAGGAGTGCGGCACCGCACTCACGCCCCGCCCCACCGGCCGCCCGCCGCGCTACTGCGGAGCCACCTGCCGCCAACGGGCCCACCGCCGCCGCCCGGCCGGCTGACCGAGTGCCACGATCGCGCACTCACCCACGCCGCGTCCCCGCTACCCGGGCCCGGTCGAGTACGCCGCGCCGGGTGCCGCCCTCACGATCGGTCAGCGCTGAGCGTAGGCTCCCCCACCGCCGGTTCGAGCAGCGACAGCGTCCGCCGCTCCGCGTCGAGGCCGACGCGAATGCCCACCGGCATCGGCAGGTTCGGACCGGCGTGGCCGAAGTCGACGTTGCCCAGGACCGGGATGTCACGGTCACCGAGGACGTCGAGGACGATCTCGCGCAGGGTCGGGGACTCGCCGGGCTCGAGTCCGCCGATCTCGCGCGGGACGCCCACGACCATGCCGGAGATCCGGTCGAGGATGCCGCTGTGCCGCATCACCTGCAGGTAGCTCCACACGTACGAGGCCAGGCCGCCGAACTCCTCCCAGAACAGCACCGCCCCGTCGTACTGTTCGAGTGGCAGCGCGAACGGCGTTGCCTGCGCCAGCACGATGCGGTTGATCACCCCGCCGATCAGTCGGCCTTCGGCACGACCCGGCCGCCAGCACTCCCAGGACGGGCTCGCGGGCAGCGCACCGACCGCCCCGGTCCCGGTCAGTAGGTCGAAGTAGAGCTTCTCGAGTTCCGCCTGGCGCGCCACGGACGCGGACGGCCAGCAGCCACCGAAGCCGGGGACGGCCATGTCGGCGTGGAACCCGACCAGACCGGTGCGCGCGTGGAGCACCAGGTGCAGGAGTGAGATGTCGCTGTAGCCGAGGATCGGCTTCGGGTCGGCCCGGATCGCCTCGACGTCGATGAGGTCGAGGTAGCCGAGCGCCGTCTGACCGCCGTCGCTCGCGACGATCGCGCGCACCTCGGGATCGCGCAGCAGACCGTTGAGCTCCCCGGCGATCTCCGCCGGCGTGGCCGCGCTCCACCAGCGACGGCGGCCCACTTCGAGCAGCGGAGCCCGGCGCACGCGGAATCCCATCCGCTCGAACACCGCCACCGTCCGCTCGACGTTGGGTTCGTGGGCGGCGGGCAGCGGACCGGACAGCGCGGCGATGACGACGAGATCTCCGGGCCGCAGCGCGCGCGGCCGAAGCAGGTGAGGCAGTACGGAACCGGTCACGGCGTCAGTGTCGCCGATGCCGTGGGGCAGGGTCACCCGACTTTCGCCATCGGGCCGGGCCTAAAATCCCGCCGTGACAAAGGACTTGAAGTGCACCCACTGCGGGAATCCCGGACTCGACCAGGGCTTCATCGAGGACACCGGCGAGCACAGCCGCGGCGACGCCCGCTGGATCGCGGGCCCACTGGAACGCGGCCTGTTCGGCGGAGCCAAGCGAATGGGCCGCACCCGCTTCCAGATCGACGCCTTCCGCTGCCCCCAGTGCGGCCACCTGGAGCTGTTCGCCAGCCAGCAGCTCGGCTAGGACTCCCGCACCGCCCGCCGCCGTTCGCCCTCCGGCGTGAAGGTGAACGACTCCAGGAACGGCCCCTCGCCGAAGCGCACCGCCAGCAGCAGCGGCTGTTCGTACGGCGGGGGCCACTGCCCTGCCTCGCCGTTGCCCAGGTGGAAGGACACCATCGGCAGCCGGGGGTCCGCGCCGAGGTAGCCGAGCGTCTTGCCGTACAGCGGGTTGGTCCCGCCGAACAGCACCGACGGCGGCCCGAACTCCGCCGTCACCTCCGGCCAGGTCCGGTCCTCCCGCGCCCATGCGCGGGCCCGGCCCGCCAGCGCCGCGTACTCGTCCTCCGTGAGCACCCGGTCCGGCTCCAACCAGCCGCAGCGGTGCGCGAATTCGGCGTACACCGAGGAGGCCGCATACTGCTCGTCCTGCTCGGGGAGCACCTCCCGGAACGCGCCGACAACGCCTCGGCACGTCCAGACGCCCCGGGTCTCCCATTCCCGCTGCTGCCGGGTGAGTTCCTCGGGCCTGCGCTCGACGAACAGCAGGTGGTCGATCATCATCCGAAGGACGCTCTCGCCCCCGTAAATCACGATCCGGCGCAGCGCCAGGTTGGTCCGCTCCACCAGGTGGGCGTGGATCTCTTCGACGGTGGCGCGCGGGCCGGGTGCTGGCATCCCCGCAGTCTTCCCTACCGCGGCGGCTGCGACGAGCCCCCGGCACCGATCTCGGCCAGGTCGTCCGCCAGGTCCGCCAGGGTCAGTTCGGGGTTGAGGGCGGCCACCAGGTCGTCCGTCAGCGGGCGGCCGGCGAAGACGGCGCGGACGGCCGCCAGGTCGATCTCGTCCTCCAGTTGCTCCTCGGCGTGCGCGTGGTACGCCTCGGGCCGGCGGTCCGTCAGCAGTTCGAACAGGCCGTCCGCGCCGTCGGGATCGGCCCCGGCCGGGAAGTCGATCGTGCCGTGCCGCCACGCCGGGTCGGTGCTCTCGCGCCACAGGCAGGCCGTCACCGCGGGGGTGCCGTTCTCGTCGCGGAACGCCGGTTCGGCGACCTGCGCGGCGAACGCGGCGGGTACCTCGTCCAGCACGCCGGGCCACACCTCGTGGTCCTCGTCGCGGTACGGGCTCATCTCCGTCTCGTGCGCGAACCCGCGCACGTACGCGCCGGCGGGGCCGAACACGATCGAGTACTCGTCGCCGCTGCCGTCCCGCATCGAGGCCATCTCCTCACCGGCCGCCGCGCCCCACCGCGCGTCGTAGCTGAAGTACCGGTCGTGCCAGACGGGCAGCAGGATCGCGTCCAGCACCGCCAAGGTCCGGCAGTGGTCCTGGAGTTCGGCGATCCCGGGCAGCGACGCAGCGACGCGTTCAACAGTCATACCGTCATCCAAGCAGGTCACACCCACACCCCCGGGCCCGAAAACCACATGCCCAGGGCCGCCGGCGCACAGCACAATGCCACATGCTGATCGATCACTGGCCCGTACTGGGCCTGCGTCTGAGGACGCCCCGGCTCGAACTCCGGCTGCCCGGGGACGCGGAGTTGGCCGCACTGGCGGCGCTCGCGGCGGACGGCATCCACGAACCCGACCGCATGCCCTTCATGGTCCCGTGGACGGACCTGCCGCCCGCCGAGCGCGCCCGCTCGGTGGTGCAGCACCACTGGCGGCGGCTCGGCTCGTGGGCGCCGGACGACTGGGCGCTCAACCTCACCGTGCTCGCGGACGGGCAGGTGGTGGGCCTGCAGACCGTCGCCGCACGGAACTTCGGTGTGCTGCGGCAAGTGAGCACCGGATCGTGGCTGGGCGCGCGGCACCAGGGGCGGGGCATCGGCACGGAGATGCGCGCGGCCGTCCTGCACCTGGCCTTCGCGGGGCTGGGCGCCGACGAGGCGGTCTCGGCCGCGTTCGCGGACAACCCCGCCTCGTCCGCCGTCTCCCGCAAGCACGGCTACCGGCCGGACGGTATCGAGCACGTCGTGGTGCGCGGCCGCCGGGTGACGTCCCACCGGTACCGGCTGACCCGCGCCGACTGGGAGGCCGGCCGCACCACACCCGTCACGATCGACGGCCTCGCGCCCTGCCTCCCCCTCTTCGGCCTGCCCGCCGCGGAACGCTAGGCCCCGCCCTCGCCCCCGCAGGAGGTGCGGACCTTCAGGGTGGGGAGCAGTTCGACGTGGTACGCGGGCAGGCCGGCTCCGCCGTCGAGGCGGCGGAGCAGGATTTCGAGGGCGGTGGCGCCGACGGACTTCTTGGGCGGGGCGACGGCGGTGAGCGGGGGTGCGGCGAGGGCGGCGAAGACGTCGTCGTAGGAGATCAGCGCGACGTTCTCGGGGACGCGCAGGCCGCGGATCCGCAGCAGGGGCGGGAGTTGGATGGCGTCCTGGTCGTTGTGGACGAGGACGGCGCGGACGCCGTCGGCGACGGCTTCGGCGATCTGCTGGGCGACCCATTCGGGGTCGGGGACGCCGGCGGGGGTGCCGGGGCGGTGCATGTCGATGACGGGGCGGGTGCGCAGGCCGAGCAGCGGGCCGGCTTCGGCGTAGCCGGTGCGGACCTGGTGGGCCGTCCAGGTGTCGGCGCGGGCGGCGAGCAGCACGGTGTCGTGGCCGAGGGTGGCGAGGTGGCGCAGGGCGAGCAGGACGCCGTGGCGGTGGTCGGAGCCGACCGCGTCGAGTTCGGCGGCGGCGCTTCCGGGGTCGGCCTTGCGTTCCACCAGGACGGCGGGGACGGGGAGTTCGGCGAGCCAGTGGTGGTCGCCGGGGTGGTGCGGCGGGTCTCCGGGCTGCCAGTTGGGGGTGAGCAGCAGGCCGTCGACGCCGGATTCGAGCAGGCGCTCGACCTGGGCGCGGTCGTCGCGGGCCTCGTAGGCGGCGATGCCGAGGACGAGTCGGGCGCCGGCGGTGGCGGCGGCGGCGCGGGCGCCGGCGATCACTTCGTCGAAGTAGGAGCCGACGGTGGGGACGAGCATGCCGATGACCCGGTCGTGGTGGCCGGGGCGGGCGTTCGGGCCGCTGTCGGGGAGGGCGACGGAGCCGTGCGAACGGGCGAGTTCGCCCGCGTCGGCGAGGGCGGCGACGTCCCGGCGGACGGTGACCGCGGGGATGCCGAGGCGGGCGGCCAGGTCGACCACCCGGACGGTGCCGAGGTCGCGCACGACCTGCAGGATCCGCGTCCGGCGTTCGTCTGCCGTGACGGTCATGGCGTCCCCTCCTGGTTCGGGCCGCGGCCCGGGCGGGCCGCGATGGCAGTTGCCGCGACCGGTGCGACGACAACTACCCGATCAATTTTTATCATTCGATCGCCATTCGATCGAAAGGTCTGAATGTATTGACTCGATCACATGGTCAACCTACGGTGCCGGAACGGGCGCCCCATCCCACCCTCCATTCTCGGGAGTCCCAACGATGCTCCTGCACCGTTCCCTCCGGCGTGCCCTGCCGCTGGCACTGGCCGCCGCCACCCTCCTGACCCCCGCGCTGCCGGCAGCCACCGCGGACGCCGCCACCAGCACCGCGTGGTACCTGGACTGTTCGGCCACCAACGACGGCTCGGGCAGCCAGGCCGCCCCGTGGAACAGCCTCGCCTCCGCCAATGCGCACCTCTTCCAGCCCGGTGACCAGTTGCTGCTCAAGCGCGGCGCGACCTGCACCGGCACCCTGCGGCCGCAGGGCTCCGGAACGGCCGGCGCGCCGATCATCCTGGCGGGCTACGGTACCGGCACCGCCCGCCCGGTGGTGGCCGGCGACCCGGCGAGTGCCGCGTCAGGCAGCCTTTGCCCGTCAAGGAGCGGCGTCCGGTGCGTGCTATCGGCGTGCCGGACGGAAGCCCTCGTACTGGATGTACTTGGGTTTTCGACCGGTGCGGCGAGAGTGCGTGCCGGGCGTCGCGACGGGGCGAAGGTTGCCTGACGCGGCACTAACAGCCAGAACGCGGCCGTCCACCTCTACAACGTGGAGCAGTGGGAGATCCGCGACCTGGAGATCACCTTCCGGGACACCGCCGCCACCAAGCGGGAGCGCAACGGCCTGCTGGTGGAGATCGCCGACCTGCCGAGCGGCGTCGGCACCCACTACCTGGTGGACGACGTGTACGTGCACGACGTCAACGGCGATGCCACCAAGTGGTCGAACGGCATCCAGTTCCGGGTCTCCGGCACCACCACGCCGACCAACTTCGACGACGTCACGGTGCAGAACTCGCAGATCGCACACGTCGACCGGGAGGGGCTGACCAACCGCTCGACCTGGATGTGCCGGCCCAGCTACGGCACCGGCGACGGCTGCGGCACCACCAACAACTGGCGGGCCAGCACCCGGCTGGTGTTCCGCGGCAACACCATCCAGGACACCGGCGGCGACGGCATCGTGGTGCGGGCCCCCGACCACGCGCTGGTCGAGCACAACACCGCCTTCGACCTGGCGATGCGCCCGATGGGCTCCAACGCCGGGATCTGGACCATCAATTCGGACTTCACGACGGTCCAGTACAACGAGGTGCACCACGTGCGCCGGCTCTCCGACAACAACGACGGCATGGCCTTCGATTCGGACTACGGCAACAACGGGGCGCTGTTCCAGTACAACTACAGCCACGACAACCAGGGCGGCTTCATGTTGTTCTGCGGCGCCTGCGGGGCGGGCTCGTCCTCGACCGGCACGGTGGTGCGGAACAATCTGAGCCGGGCCGACCAGAGCCGCTGGCTGTTCGCGGTCGGTGAGAAGAACGCCCGGATGTACAACAACACCGTGTACCTGCCGGCCGGTTCGACCACGCCGATCATCCAGCAGGGCTCCGGGACCTCGACCACCGCGCTGAGCGGCAACCTCTTCTACAACCTGGGCAGCGGCGGCTACACCGGCTTCGGCACCAGCACCTACAAGCCCGGCGACTTCAGCTGGGACGCCAACGCCTTCTTCGGCACCCACCCGGCCAACGAGCCGGCCGACGCCCGGAAGGTGACGGCCGACCCGCAGCCGGCGAACCCGGGCGGCGCCGACCCGGCCGACTACCGGTTGGGCGCCGCCTCCCCGGCCCGGGGCGCGGGCGCCGTCGTCCCCGCCAATGGCGGGCAGGACTTCTTCGGCGCCCCGGTGCCGCAGGTGTGCCGCCCCGACATCGGCTTCCAGCAGGCCAGTGCCTTCGACGACGCGGGCTGCAGCGCGCCCGACCCCGTCCGCAACGGCGGTTTCGAGGCCGGGACGCTCGCCCCGTGGACGTACTACGGCGGCGTGCAGCTGGACACCGCCAACCCGCACAGCGGCAGCGCCGCCGTCCGGGTCGGACCCGCGCAGGCCGCCGCCGAGCAGGTGATCGCCGTACAGCCCAACACCAGCTACCGGCTGACCGGTTGGGGCCGGGTGTCGGCGGCCGGCACCGAACTGTCGCTGGGCGCCAAGGAGTACGACACCGCCGGCTCCAGCAACCGGGCGGCGTTCACCGCGACGGGCTGGAGCCAGGGCTCGGCCGTCTTCACCACCGGCCCGACCGCCACTACCGCGCGCATCTACTGCTACGCGCGCACCGGCAGCGGCTACGGCTGGTGCGACGACGTGACCGTCACCAAGGCCTGACGCCGCAGGAAGCAGCTCAGCGCGGATCCACCGCGTGGAGCTCACCCCCGTCCCACTCCAGCCAGCGGGTGATGCCGATCTCCCGCAGGAACGGATAGTCGTGGCTGGCGACGACCAGCGCGCCCCGGTAGCCCGCGAGGGCCTGGGTGAGCTGGCGGACGCTGGCCAGATCCAGGTTGTTGGTCGGCTCGTCGAGCAGCAGCAGCTGCGGCGGCGGGTCGGCCAGCAGCAGCGCCGCCAGCGTCGCCCGGAAGCGCTCTCCGCCGGAGAGCGTGCCGGCCGGCTGATCGGCCCGGGCGCCGCGGAACAGGAACCGGGCGAGCCTGGCCCGGATGTCGTTGTCGGTGGCGGCCGGGGCGTGCGCCTTCACGTTCCGGAAGACGGTGGCTTCGTCGTCCAGCACGTCGAGGCGCTGCGGCAGGTACCGCATCGGCACCGGCGTGGTGATCATGCCCTCGGTGGGGGCGAGTTCGCCCGCGACGGTGCGCAGCAGCGTGGTCTTGCCGGAGCCGTTGCGGCCGATCAGGGCGACCCGCTCGGGGCCGCGCAGCTCCAGGTCGACCGCGCCGCCGTAGGCCAGCCGCACCCGTTCGAGCAGCAGCACGCTGCGCCCGGCGGGGACGGCGGTGCGGGGCAGGTCGATGCGGATCTCCGCGTCGTCCCGGACCGCCTCCTCCGCGGTGGCGAGCCGCTCCTTGGCCTCGTTGAGGCGTTCGGTGTGCATGCCGCGCAGACGGCCGGCGGTCTCCTCCCCCTTGCCCTGGAGCTTGTCGGCCAGGGCCTTGGGGTCGTTGCGCCGCACCGAGCGGGACTTGCCGTAGGCCGCGGACTTGGCGAGCCGCTGACTGGCCTCGACCAGATCCCGCTTCTGCCGCTTCACATCGGCCTCGGCGTTGCGGACCAGGCGCTCGGCGGTCTCCTGCTCGGCCGCCAGGGTCTCCTGGTAGGCGCTGAAGTTGCCGCCGTACCAGGTGACTTCGCCGTCCCGCAGGTCGGCGATCTGGTCGACCCGCTCCAGCAGCTCCCGGTCGTGGCTGACCAGCAGCAGCACGCCCGGAAAGGCCGTCACGGCGTCGTACAGCCGGGCCCGGGCCTGGGCGTCCAGGTTGTTGGTGGGCTCGTCGAGCAGCAGCACGTCGGGGCGGCGCAGCAGCAGGGCCGCCAGGTGCAGCAGAACGGCCTGGCCACCGGAGAGTTCGCCGGTGGTGCGGTCGAGGTGCAGCCCCGTCAGGCCGAGCCGGTCGAGGGTGGCGCGGGCGCGCTCCTCGACGTCCCAGTCGTCGCCGACGGCGGTGAAGTGCCGCTCGTCGACGTCTCCCGACTCGATGGCGTGCAGGGCCTCGCGCTTGGCCCGGATGCCGAGCGTCTCGTCCACCCGCTGGTCGGACGCGACCGTCAGGTCCTGTGGCAGGTAGGCGAGTTCACCGGCGACCCGGACGGTGCCGGAGGCCGGGGTGAGCTCGCCCGCGATCAGCCGCAGCAGGGTGGACTTGCCGGCGCCGTTCAGGCCGACCAGCCCGGTGCGGCCGGGGCCGACCGCGAGATGGAAACCGCTCAGCACAGGGCGGCCGTCGGGCCATTCGAAGCCGAGGTCGGTGCAGAGGATCGAGGTGGTGGGTTGCGCCATGGAGGGCCTCCGTCAGTTGCCGTGGAAAAGGGGACAACACGGGGAGACACCGAGGACGCGGCTGCGAGAAGGGCCGTCACGGGAAAGAAAAAAACCCGCACGGGAGCCATGGATCGCTGCCCAGCCGAGGTCGCACTCGCGTCCGCACACCAGGAAACCCGGAAACAACACGGGTGTGGCGTGGCGCGGTGTCTCATGACCTCAGACAAGCAACGGCCTTCTCCAGACATGCGGGAATGTGACGCCTCCGAGCGTACGGAACCCCCGCCGCCGGATGCAACGGAATTAACTCCCGGTGTCGTACGCCCCACATCCGGCCCGGCCGGGAGCGCTTCGCTCTCCGTCTAAAATCGACTCATCATGACTGCCACTCTCGTCGTCAAGGACCTCGCCGCCGGCCACGGTGAGCGCACGCTGTTTGCCGGGCTGGACCTGGTCGTCGCCCCCGGGGACGTGATCGGGCTGGTCGGGGTGAACGGCGCGGGCAAGTCCACGCTGTTGCGGCTGCTGGCCGGGCTGGACGCGCCGGAGGGCGGCAGCCTGAAGCTGAGCCCGCCGACGGCGAATGTCGGGCACCTGCCGCAGGAGCCGGAGCGGCGGGAGGGCGAGTCGGTGCGCGACTTCCTGGCCCGCCGGACGGGCGTCGCGGCGGCACAGGCCGCGCTGGACGAGGCGACCGAGGGTCTGGTGGAGGGCCGTCCGGGCGCGGACGACGCGTACGCGGTGAGCCTGGACCGCTGGCTCGACCTGGGCGGCGCGGACCTGGACGAGCGCGCCGAGGAGGTCGCCGACCAGCTGGGTCTGAAGGTTTCGCTGGACCTGCCGATGACGGCGCTGTCCGGTGGCCAGGCGGCCCGCGCGGGCCTGGCCTCGCTGCTGCTGTCCCGCTACGACGTGTTCCTGCTGGACGAGCCGACCAACGACCTGGACCTGGACGGCCTGGAGCGCCTGGAGTCGTTCGTCAAGGGCCTGCGCGCGGGCACCGTGCTGATCAGCCACGACCGCGAGTTCCTGGCCCGCACCGTGACCCGGGTGCTCGAGCTGGATCTGCACCAGCACCAGGTGAACCTGTACGGCGGCGGCTACGAGTCCTACCTGGAGGAGCGGGCGATCTCCCGCCGGCACGCCCGCGAGCAGTACGAGGAGTACGCGGACACCAAGGCCGGTCTGGAGGCGCGCGCGCAGATGCAGCGCAACTGGATGGACAACGGCGTCCGCAACGCCCGGCGCAAGGGCGGCGACAACGACAAGAAGGCCCGTGCGCAGCGCGCCGAGTCCAGCGAGAAGCAGGCCGCGAAGGCCCGCCAGACCCAGCGGATGATCGAGCGGCTGGACGTGGTGGAGGAGCCCCGCAAGGAGTGGGAGCTGCGGATGGAGATCGCCGCCGCGCCGCGTTCCGGTTCGGTGGTGGCGACGCTCCGGCAGGCGTCGGTCAAGCGCGGCGATTTCGTGTTCGGCCCGGTGGATCTGCAGATCGACTGGGCGGACCGGGTGGCGATCACCGGCGCGAACGGCGCGGGCAAGTCGACGCTGCTGGCGGCGCTGCTGGGCCGGCTGGAGCTGGACTCGGGCAGTGCGGCGCTCGGTTCGGGCGTGCAGATCGGCGAGGTCGAGCAGGCCCGCGGCCACCTGTTCGGCGGCGACGCCGGGCGTCCGCTGCTGGAGGCGTTCTCCGCCGCCGTGCCGGACCTGAACCCGGAGGACGTCCGCACCCTGCTGGCCAAGTTCGGCCTGAAGGCGGTGCACGTGATGCGCCCGGCCGCGACGCTGTCGCCGGGCGAGCGGACCAGGGCGGCGCTGGCGCTGTTGCAGGCCCGCGGGGTGAACCTGCTGGTGCTGGACGAGCCGACGAACCACCTGGACCTGCCCGCCATCGAGCAGTTGGAGTCGGCGCTGGCCTCCTACACCGGCACGCTGCTGCTGGTCACCCACGACCGCCGGATGCTGGACACGGTGAAGGTGAACCGGCGGCTGGTGGTCGCGGACGGCCGGGTCACCGAGGCCTGACCGACAGGTCGTGGCAGCCCTGGCACAGCCCGGCACGGCCTGACCGACAGGTCGCGGCAGCCCTGGCACAGCCCGGCACGGCCTGACCGACAGGTCGCGGCAGCCCTGGCAAGTAATGGCAAGGCCGAGCCTTCCGCCGAGCACCTGTCATGTGCTGTGCTGTCGCCCATGGTTGACAGTGCATCCACCACCGAAGCGCCGTCCTTTCCGACGGTGCCCCTGCGTCCGATGAGTGTGCCTGCCGAGCAGGCGGCGGACCGCTGCCGGGACTTCCACGAGGTGATGGCGCAGCGCCGCACCGTCCGCGACTATTCGACCCGCCCGCTCCCCGAGGGCGTGCTGGAGTGGGCGATCCGCACGGCGGCGACGGCGCCCAGCGGCGCGCACGTGCAGCCGTGGCGGTTCGTGGTGGTGACCGATCCGGAGCGCAAGCAGCGGCTGCGGGAGGCTGCCGAGGCGGAGGAGCGGGAGTTCTACGCGCACCGGGCGTCCGAGGAGTGGCTGACGGCGCTGGCCCCGATCGGCACCGACTGGCGCAAGCCGTTCCTGGAGGACGCGCCCGCGGTGATCGTGGTGTTCGAGGTGCACAAGGGCCCCAACTCGCCGCGCCCGTACTACACGAAGGAGAGCGTGGGCATCGCCGTCGGCCTGCTGCTGGCCTCGCTGCACCAGGCGGGCCTGGCGACGCTGACGCACACGCCGAGCCCGATGCGCTTCCTGAACGAGATCTGCGACCGTCCGCAGGAGGAGCGCGCCGCGTACGTGATCCCGGTCGGCTACCCGGCGGACGACGCCCGGGTGCCGGACCTGGAGCGCAAGCCGCTGGACGAGGTGCTGGTCCGGCTCTGACGGCGGGCAGCGTGCGGGCGGGGTCGGCGCTCCGGGCGTGCGCGACCCCGCCCCGGCCCGGGCCGTGAACAAGCCGTGTTGGTACGGAATATCGCTGGTCGGAGCGGTTGCGGATGACCCATACTCGCGATCATGAGTCATTCCACCGACGCTCCTGACACCGGTGCCTCCGAGCACACCGCACACCCGCTGACCGCGGGCCGCCCGCCCGAGCTGCTGCCGATCGGCGGCGGCGCCCACCTGCGCCGCCGCCGGCTGGCCGACGCCGCCGCGCTGAACGCCGCGGTGCTCGCCAACCTCGACCACCTGCGCCCCTACATGCCGTGGGCCGCCAACGCGCCGACGCTGCCCGAGAGCGAGCAGCTCGCGGTGCGCGGCGAGCAGGTCTGGGACGAGGGCACCGACTTCATGTACCTGCTCGGCCTGGACGCCGAACCGGCCCTCGTGATCGGCGGCTTCGGCCTGCACGGCCGGCTCGGCCCGGGCGCGCTGGAGATCGGCTACTGGGTGCACCGCGAGCACACCGGCCGCGGCCTGGCCACCGCCGCCGCCCGCGCGCTCACCGAGGCCGCGCTCGCCCTGCCGGGCATCACCCGGGCGGAGATCCACTGCGACGAGTCGAACACCGCGAGCGCCGCCGTGCCGCGCAAGCTCGGCTACACGCTGGACCGGATCGACTCGGCGGCGCCGACCGCCCCGGCGGAGACCGGCCGCAAGATGATCTGGGTGACGGGCTCCTGACGCTCGCTCGGCAGTACTGACGGGGACGGACGGCGGCCGTCCCCGTTCGCGTTTCCGACGCGCTTCCAACGCGCTTCCAACGCGCCCTCCGACCGCCGACCGCCGACCGCCGACCGCCGACCGCCGAAGAAACGTTTCCCGGCGACCGTGACGTCTCAGCGCCGGGCGAGCCGTTCGATCAACGCCTGCCAGCCGTCGGCGAGCAGCGTGGGGAGGTCGCCCTGGCAGCTCTCGGCGCGCTGCTCGGCATCGGCCGGGTCCATCGCCAGGAACAGCAGCGGTGGGCCTTCGAGGGCGCTGGTGAGCTGGAAGGCGAGGGTGTCCAGGTCGGACAGGCCGAGCCCCGCCTGCCCGATCAGCATCCGGATGTGCGGCTGGGTGAACACCGGCCCGCCGGCCGGGACGGCGCCCTTGCGTTCGATCGCGGCGCGCGCGATGTCGTGCCGCGCCAGCAGGAACACCGTCCGCTCGCGGCCGTAGGCGATCAGCCGGTCGATCGGGTCGGCGCCGGGGCCGAGCGGCGGCGCGCCGGTCAGCACCTCGTTCTGGAAGCACCGTTCCTCGGCGTCCAGCAGGGCGCGGAAGATGCCGGCCCGGGTGCCGAAGCGGCGGAACACGGTGCCCTTGCCCAGGCCGGCCCGTTCGGCGAGCCCGTCCATGGTGACCTTCTCGGTGCCGAGCTCGGCGATCATCTCGCGGGCCGTGCACAGCAGCGCCTCGCGGTTGCGGGCCGCGTCCGCGCGCTCGACGGGGGGTTTGCCGAAGGGGACGTCCATGGCTGCCAATTTACCTTCCGAGCGAAACGGGGTAAAGTCCGTTTCATCGAAGCGGGGTAAAGTCCGCTTCGACGGGAGCGCCACCCCAGGGCGCCGCCCCCTGCCCTGCCTGCCCACGGCCGCCTCCCCGGCGGGCCGGAATCCGAGGAGAACTGTCATGCACCTGTTCCGCCTGGACGCCAGCATCATGCCCGCCACCTCGAGCAGCTCCGAACTGGCCGACACCGCCCACGCCGAGTGGACCGCCGCCCACCCGGAGAGCACCGTCACCCACCGCCACCTGGGCACCGACCCGCTGCCCGCCGACGCCTGGACCCACGCCGCCATCGCCGCCTTCACCCCCGCCGAACAGCACACCGACGAGCAGCGCGCCGCCGCCGAGCTCGGCAACCAGCTCGCCGACGAACTGCGCTCCGCGGACGCCGCGATCATCGCCGTCCCGCTGTACAACTGGGGCGTCTCGCAGCACTTCAAGACCTGGCTCGACGTGGTGATCGCCGGCGCCGGCCCGACCGCCCAGCTGCTCAAGGACAAGCCCGTCCTGCTCGTCACCTCCGCCGGCGGCGGCTTCGCCCCCGGCACCCCCCGCGAGGGCTGGGACCACTCCACCCCCTACCTGGAGCGCATCCTGCGCGACGTCTGGGGCGCCGACCTCACCGTGGTCCGCCGCGAACTCACCATGGCCGCCGTCAACCCCGCCATGGAAAGCCTCCGCGGCCTGGCCGCTGAGTACCACACCCAGGCCCTGGACGCCGCCCGCGACGCCGGCAAGCAGCTGGTCACCGCCCAGAACGCCGAAAACCGCCTGGTCACCGCCGCCTGACGCACCACCAACGCCCGGGCGCCGGAAGGGACTTCTCCCTCTCGGCGCCGGCCGCGTTCTCCGCTCCGCTCTGCCACCGGGAACAGGCAGCCTCACACCAGCCGTCGGAGCCGACCCGAGCCCAAGCCCCGCCCCGGAAAAACCGGAAAAGCAGTCGGCCCGGTCGGCGACACCGGGAAGAATGACCCGCATGCCTCCGCTCGACGCCGCGCCGCCGCCGGCCAGCCCCCCGGCCGCACCGCGAGCCCACCCCGAAGTCCGCGCGACAGCCGACGAGCCGGCCACCGCACCGGGGTGAGGGAACGTCATGCCGATCAAGCTGTCGAACTGCACCTTCGGTTATCGCCGCGGCCTGCCGGTCATCGAGCGGTTGAGCATCTCCTTCGAACCCGGGGCGACGGTGCTGCTCGGGCCCAACGGCGCCGGGAAGTCGACGCTGCTGGGAATCGCCGCCACGGCGCTGAAACCGAAGGCCGGTGAAGTCCGGCTCGGTGACAGCACCACCTCCGTCCGGGCGTACCGGCGCAAGGTCGGCTGGCTCCCGCAGCAGGTCCGCCCGGTGGCCGGGCTCAAGGTCCGCGAGCAGGTCGCGTACGGCGGCTGGCTCAAGGGTATGAGCCGCGCCGCCGCCTGGGACGCCTCGGCCGCCGCCCTCGCCAAGGTCCGGCTGACCCAGCTCGCCGACCGCCGCAGCACCGAACTCTCCGGCGGCCAGCTCCGCCGCCTCGGCATCGCCCAGGCGCTGGTGCACGACGCGGAGGTGGTGCTGCTCGACGAGCCCACCGCCGGTCTCGACCCGGCGCAGCGCGCGGCCTTCCGCAGACTGCTCGCCGAACTCCAGGACACCGTCAGCTTCATCGTGTCGACCCACCAGACCGAGGACCTGGCCGCGAGTTACCGCAGCGTGGTCGTCCTCGACCAGGGGCAGGTCCGGTACCAGGGCTCCATCGGCGAGTTCCTCGACCGGGCGCCGGCCGCGGTGTCCGAGGAGCGCCGGGCCGAGGCCGTGTACGCCCGACTCGTCGTCGAGGAGGCCTGATGCGCTGGTCCACTCTGCTGCGTACCTCGATCGCGCTCCGGGTCGCGCCGGCGCTGCTGATCTGGGTGGTGGCGTACGTCGGCAACCTCAACGCCTGGGTCGTGCAGGGCTATTGGGAGTCGGTCACGGCCCAGAGCTCGTTCCTGCTGGGCTTCACCGCCCCGGCCTGCGCCGCGTGCGCCGCCTGGGAGGGCGCCCGGGTGAAAGCCTCCCGGGTGCTGGACGGAGCGCCCGTCAGGTCGGCGGCGGCGATCGCCGGCCGGCGGATGCTGCCGGTCCTCGCGATGGGCCTGATCGCCGTGCTGCTGCCGCTCGCGCTGCTGGCACCGGAGGCCGCCGGGTCGCCGGGCGGTCCGACGCTGTCGGTCCTGGGCACCGAACTGCTCGTCGTGGCGGCCCACACCGCCCTCGGGTACGGCGCCGGCCACGCACTGCCGACGCTGCTCGCGGTGCCGCTGGTCACCGTGACGAGCTTCGTGTGGATGGCCTACCCGGCCTCGCTGAACACGCTCTGGGTACGGCAGTTGAACGGTCACAACCTCGCCGAGTGCTGCGCGCTCGACCAGCAGGTGTCGTACCGGGCGCTCGCCGCGACCTGCCTGGTCGCCGTCGGTGTGATCGCGGGCGCCCTGCTCCGGCTCGCCGGTGCGGCCTGGCCGCTGCGGGCGGTCTCGGCCCTCGCGGTCGCGGCCGCGCTGGCCGCCGGGTCGCTGGTCGCGATGCCGCTCGGGACCCGGGCGTCGGTGGCCCGGGACGAGAGCCTGCTGCGCTGCGACTCCGGACGTCCGCAACTCTGCCTGTGGCCGGAGCAACGCACGTCCGAGGCCGACATCCGCACCTGGGCGGACCAGGCGCACGCGCACCTCGCCGCCGCGGGCGTGCAGGACTCCGGCCGGCTGACCCTGCTCTCCGCGACCCCCTCGCGGGACGAGGTGATCAACGCGGTCGCCCACTCCGCCGTCACCCACACCGTGCCGGACTGCACCGGCAGTTGGCCGGGCTCCCGCGCCGTCGGACCGGTCGACGCCTGGCTGACGGCCAGCGCGGGCGGCAGGCTCCGCCAGGACGAGGCCCCACTGGTCCGCCAACTCCTCGCGTCCCCGGCCGACGCCCAACTCGCCTGGTTCCAGCGCAATGCGGAGACCCTGACGTCCTGCGACCGGACGCCGGACCTGGACCCGGCGCACTACCTCGCCGACCCACCGGGACGGGGTTAGCCGTGCTCTGGTGGCTGCGCGTCCGCGCCCTCCCGGCGGTACTGGCCGGCACCGCGCTGGCGGTACTGCTCGGCTCGCAGGCCCGGTCGATCGTGGTACCGGTTCCGATCGTGGTGGGCGGGATCTCCTTCCCACTGCCGATGGCCTTCCTCCTCCCACTGGTCCCGGTCTGCCTCTTCCTGTACGGCCTCGGCCGGGCTGACGCGGCCGCCGAACGGACGGCGGTGCGCCGCGTCCCGCTGCTGGACGTGGCCGCGGCGCTCACGGCGACGGTGGTGGCCGGCGCCGCCGGGCTCCACTCCGCGACGGGGGTGATGGTGGCCCGGGATTTCGCCGGCTACCTGGGCCTGGCGCTGATCGTCCGCTGGTGCGCGGGTGTGCTCACGGCGGGCCTGGTGGTGTCCGTGTTCCCGTTCGTCTGCGCCTCGTTGGGGATCCGGGCCGGCGTCCCCCGCGTCTGGGCCTGGCCGTTCCTGCCCGCCGGCTCGCTGCCTGCCGCCCTCGAAGTGCTGGTCCTGCTGTTTTCCGGCCTGCTGCTGCTGTGGCACGGCCCGCTGGAGTGGTCGCGGCGAGCGGATCTTGCCGCGAACTGACCCGCCGGAACGACCGGGAGGCCACCGTCGGGTGACGCCCCGGTGCGGTGAATTGACGTAAGGACACTGAAGGGTGACGTTCCGTCCGATTTGTTGACCACCCGGGTCCGGTTCCGCCCACTCAGGACTACGATCGATCGATGACGGACACAACGCCCAGAACAGACGACAGAGCCGCCGTCGCGGCCAGGTTCCCGGCCCTCCACGCGCCGCAGCGCTGGGAGTGGGGCGGCATGGACGTGCAGTTCACGACGGAACTGCCCCCGGACGAACTGGTCACCAACATCCACCTGGTGGGTTTCACCGAGGGCCGCGTGGTCCTCTGCCGCGACGTCCGCGGCCACTGGTTCCTGCCCGGCGGCACCCGCGAGGCCGCCGAGAGCATCGAGTCCTGCCTGGCCCGCGAACTCCGCGAAGAGGCCGGCGCCCGCCTCACCGGCCCCCCGACCTGGATCGGCCACCACCTCGCCGTCTCCGAGGGCCCCACCCCCTACCGCCCCTGGCAACCCCACCCCGTCAAGGCCTGGCTCTGGGGCTGGGCCGAGGTCCAGGTCGACTCCGCCCCCACCAACCCCGCCGACGGCGAACAGGTCCTCGAAGTCCGCCTCACCACCCCCGAAGAGGCCCAACACCTCCTCGCCCACCACCGCGAACCCTGGTGGCCCGAACTCGTGGCCCTGGCAACGGAATCCCGCACCGGCGGGTGAGTCAGAACGGACTTCCGTCCTGGAAGTCCGTGTGCCACCACTGAACGGCGGTGAGCACCACATGGCGATGGGGGCCGGTGACGATCTCGTACTCGACGAGGGCGGCGTGACCGTCGAGCGGAATGTCACGAGTGCAGGGATCGTCGCCGATCGGCACACTGGCCCCGTCCCACGGATCTCGCATGAGACGCAACTGCACGGCCAGCAGGGCGTGGTACAGCGAGTCCGGCGCGGCAACCAGCAGCTCTTCGACCTCCAACGAGGGCTCGACGGGCCACAGGTCGGCGGCGTCGAACTCCTCGTCCACCCCTACCCCTCCCGGTTCGCCCTCCGGCTCCGGAGCGAATCCCAGGAGCCCAGCGGGAGTGTACCCGCGCGGGCGGCGGCGGTTCGGGCCTCACGCCCACCACGCCGGTCCAGGGTGGCTCGACACCACCAGACCTCCAGCAGGCGTTCGAACGCCTCACCGGTAGCGGTCCGGCCGAGCTCGACGCGGAACTGCATGCGCCTGCTCGGCGAGAGCGCGGCCGCGATGCCGTCCGGCGTGCGGGGGATTCCGGGGCCCGCACCGGTGCAGTCGTGCGGTTGAGCGCTCACCGTTGCCTCCTCAGCCGGACCGCGGGTCGCTGTTTGTCCAACTTGCACACCCACTTGTATGGGGAATCTTACGCTGCGGGCAGCACAAGACGGCCGGACCCCTGCCATGGGGCCGGCCGTCGTGCGGAGGCCTGCTACTTGCCCAGGCCCGCGCGGCGGAGGGCGTCGGCCATCGCCGAGTTGGCGGGCGGCGGCGGAGTGCGGTCGTTCTGGCGGCGGTCCTGGCGCGGGGGGCGGGAGTCGCGGCGGGGTGCGCTCTCGCGGGGGGCGGCGGCAGGACGGGTCTCGTCGTCGAGGCGCAGGGTGAGGCCGATGCGCTTGCGCTGGACGTCGACGGCGGTGACCTTGGCGCGGACGATGTCGCCGGGCTTGACCACCTCGCGCGGGTCCTTGACGAAGTTCTTGGAGAGCGCGGAGACGTGCACCAGGCCGTCCTGGTGGACGCCGATGTCGACGAAGGCGCCGAACGCGGCGACGTTGGTGACGACGCCCTCCAGGATCATGCCGATCTCCAGGTCGGAGATCTTCTCGACGCCGTCCTTGAAGCTGGCGGTCTGGAACGCGGGCCGCGGGTCGCGCCCGGGCTTGTCGAGTTCGCCGAGGATGTCGGTGACGGTCGGCACGCCGAACTTGTCGTCGGCGAAGTCGCCGGGCCGCAGCGAACGCAGCACGGCGCCGTTGCCGATCAGGGCGCCCAGTTCGCCGCCGGTCGCGGCGAGGATCCGTCGCACCACGGGGTACGCCTCGGGGTGCACCGCGGACGCGTCGAGCGGGTCGTCGCCGTCGGGGATGCGCAGGAAGCCCGCGCACTGTTCGAACGCCTTCGGGCCGAGCCGTGCGACGTCCTTGAGCGCGCGCCGGGTCCGGAACGGCCCGTTCGCGTCGCGGTGGGCGACGATGTTGTCGGCCAGGGTGCCGGTGATGCCGGAGACCCGGGTGAGCAGCGGCGCGGAGGCGGTGTTGACGTCGACGCCGACGGCGTTGACGCAGTCCTCGACGACGGCGTCCAGCGAGCGGGAGAGCTTGAGTTCGCTCAGGTCGTGCTGGTACTGGCCGACGCCGATCGACTTGGGGTCGATCTTGACGAGTTCGGCCAGCGGGTCCTGCAGGCGGCGGGCGATGGAGACGGCGCCGCGGATGGAGACGTCCAGCTCGGGCAGTTCCTGGGCGGCGAACGCGGAGGCGGAGTACACGGACGCGCCGGCCTCGCTGACCATCACCTTGGTGAGCCCGAGCTCGGGGTGGCGCTTGATCAGGTCGGCGGCGAGCCGGTCGGTCTCCCGGGAGGCGGTGCCGTTGCCGATCGCCACCAGGTCGACGTCGTGTTCCGCGGCGAGCCGGGCGAGCACGCCCAGCGCCGCGTCCCACTTGTTGGCGGGCTGGTGCGGGTAGATCGTCTCGTACGCGACGACCTTGCCGGTGGCGTCGACCACGGCGACCTTGACGCCGGTGCGGAAGCCGGGGTCGAGGCCCATGGTGGCGCGGGTGCCGGCGGGGGCGGCGAGCAGCAGGTCGCGCAGGTTGGCGGCGAAAACGCGCACCGCCTCGTCCTCGGCCTCGGCGCGCAGCCGGGTGCGCTGGTCGATGCCGAGGCGGACCAGGATGCGGGTGCGCCAGGCCCAGCGGACGGTGTCGGTGAGCCACTTGTCGGCGGGCCGGCCGCGGTCGGCGATGCCGAACCGGGCGGAGATCCGCTGTTCGTAGTCGCTCGCGCCGGGGAGGTCTGCCTCTTCGGCGCCGTCGTACGGGGAGAGTTCGAGGTCGAGGACCTCTTCCTTCTCGCCGCGCAGCATGGCGAGGATCCGGTGCGAGGGCAGCTTGGTGTACGGCTCGGCGAAGTCGAAGTAGTCGGCGAACTTGGCGCCGTCCTGCTCCTTGCCGTCGCGGACCTTGGCGACCAGTCGGCCGCGGGTCCACATCCGGGTGCGCAGCGAGCCGACCAGGTCGGCGTCCTCGCCGAAGCGTTCGACGAGGATCGCGCGGGCGCCGTCCAGCGCGGCGGCGGCGTCGGCGACCTGCTCGCCCAGGAACGTGGCGGCGAGCGCGGCCGGGTCCTGGGTCGGGTCGGCGAGCAGCGTGTCGGCGAGCGGTTCGAGGCCGGCCTCGCGGGCGATCTGCGCCTTGGTGCGCCGCTTGGGCTTGTACGGGAGGTAGATGTCCTCGAGGCGGGCCTTGGAGTCGGCGGCGAGGATCTGGGCGCGCAGCTTGTCGTTGAGCTTGCCCTGGGAGTCGATGGACTCCAGGACGGCGGTCCGGCGCTCCTCCAGTTCGCGCAGGTAGCGCAGCCGCTCCTCGAGGGTGCGCAGCTGGGTGTCGTCGAGGGCGCCGGTGGCTTCCTTGCGGTAGCGCGCGATGAAGGGGACGGTCGCTCCGCCGTCGAGCAGGCCGACGGCGGCCTGCACCTGGTTCTCGCGGACGCCCAGTTCCTCGGCGATCTTGCGTTCGACGGGCATGGTCACGATGCCGGTCACCCTTTCTGGTGGTTTCGCTTTCTCGCCCGTGCATTCTGGCAGGTCCGGCCGACGGATATCCGTCGGCCGGGTGGCGGCAGGGGGCGTGGCGCGTTCCGGGGACGTCGGCGGACACGCACCGGCGCCCATCAAGGCGTGCCCGATTTGTCTGATATGAGAAAGTTCGCATGAAGGCTCGCCCCTGTAGTACGACCGCAGTACGACCGCACTGGAGGACACGGTGGCGCAGGTCCCCGCCCGGCCGATCCGCTGGACCCGCCCCGCGACCTGGCCGCGCGAGGTCGTCGCGCTGGCCGTGTACTGGATCGCCAGCCGGATGCTGATGATCGGCGTGATCCGCTCGGGCCGGCCCGAGAACGCCGTCGAGGTGGAGTGGCTGTACCAGGGCTGGTCCCAGGTGCTGCGCACCGGCACCTTCCCGGTGAACGACGTCACCTGGCAGTACCCGCCGGGCGCGGCGCTGTCGATGCTCGCGCCCGACCTGCTGCCGTTCCTGACGTACCTTCAGGCGTTCTGGCTGCTGATGCTGATCGCCGACGTACTGACCCTGTGGGCGCTGCTGCGGGTCTCGCTGGGGCGGCCCGGCCGTTCGACGTCGGGCGCGTGGATGTGGACGCTGACGCTGCCGCTGCTGCTCGGCCTGCCGTACGGCCGCTACGACCTGGCGGTGACGGCGCTGGCGGTGCTCGCGCTGCTGCTGCTTCCGGCCCGGCCGCGGCTGGGCGGGGCGCTGGCCGGGATCGGCGCGATGGTCAAGGTGTGGCCGGCGCTGACGGTGCTCGGCACCCCGCGCGGCCGCACCACCCGGCAGGCGTGGACGTCGATGGTGGTCGCCGCGCTCGCCCTGCTGCTGGTGCTGGCCGCGCTGTTCGACCACGCCTTCGACTTCCTGCACGCGCAGCGCGCCCGCGGCGTGGAGATCGAGTCGCTGGGCGGCACGGCCTTCCAGGTGGCCCGGCTGTTCGGCTGGCCCGGCCGGGTCGAGCACCACTACGGCTCGATGGAGTTCCTCGGCCCGTACGTGCACCGGGCGTCCCAGCTGTCCCTGCTGCTGACCGCCGCCGCGTTCGGCTGGTTGCTGCTGTGGCGGCTGCGCGCCCGCCGCTGGACGGCCGCCACCCCGTACGACGCGGCGCTCAGCGCGGTGCTGCTGTTCACCCTGACCAGCCGGGTGATCTCCCCGCAGTACCTGATCTGGCTGGTCGGGCTGGCCGCGGTCTGCCTGTCCGTGCGGGGCACCTGCCAGCGGCCGGTGGCGCTGCTGCTGATCCCGGTGGTGGGTCTGACCACCGTCGACTACCCGCTGTTCTTCGAGGCGGCGATGGTCGGCGGCTGGCGGCCCACTGTGGTGATCGTGGCCCGCAACGGGCTGCTGCTGGCGGCGGGTCTGTGGTCGGCCGGCCGGCTGTGGCGGGCCACCGTCCCGTCCCGTGCCCGCCGCGCCGCGGACGCGCCCGCCGGGCCCCGGCCGGACGCCGATCCGGTCCGCACCTCCTGACGCACCGGCCGCCGGCCGTACACTCGCGGCCATGGCCGACACCGAATTGGACCGGCTCGCCGCCGGAAAGTACCTGCTGGTCACCAGTTACCGCAAGGACGGCAGGGCCGTGCCGACCGCGGTGTGGATGGTGCGCGACGGCGACACCCTCGGGGTGTGGACCGCCGCCGAATCGTGGAAGGTCAAGCGGATCCGGCGGCGCGCCGACGTCCTGGTCGGCGCGTGCGACCTGCGCGGCAACCCCAGCGGCGAGAGCGTGCCGGCCACCGCGACGATCGCCGACGCGGCCACCACCGAGCGCTACCGGAAGCTGCTCGCCCGCAAGTACCACGTGCTCTTCTGGCTCACCCACCTCGGCAGCCTGCTGCGCCGCGGCCGGACCGGCACCGTCGGCCTCACCATCCGGCTGTCCTGACGGCGCCTCAGGCCTGGTAGGGCAGCAGCTCCGGGCGCTTGGCGGGCCGCCCGTCGCCGGAGGAACGGCCGCGCAGCCGCCGGCCGATCCACGGGCCGACGTGGGTGCGCAGCCAGCGGGCGTCCTCGCGGACCTTCTGGCCCCGGGTGCGGGTGTCGGGCTCGGCGAGCGGCGCCCGCCAGTCCTCCTCGGACGGGCGGCCGAGTGCCTCCAGCACCGCCAGCGCGACCCGGCGGTGGCCCTCCGGCGACAGGTGCAGCCGGTCCTCCGCCCACAGCCGGCGGTCGTCGAACGCGGGCGCCGAGAACAGGTCGACCAGCACCACCCGGCCCGGGTACTCCCGGACCGTCCGTTCGACGAACGCCTTCATCCGCAGGATCGCCGGCAGCAGTCGCGCGCTGCCGGCCATCCGCCGGGTCGGGTCGGTCGAGGTGAACAGCACCACGGTGCGGCCCTCGGCGACCAGTTCGGCGGTGCACTCGCCGAGCCGCCGCTCCACCTCGGCGACGTCGCACCCGGGCCGCAGTACGTCGTTCAGCCCGCCCGCCAGCGTCACCAGGTCGGCGTCGGTCGCGGCCGCCAGGCCCACCTGCTCGTCCCGGATCTGGCCGATCAGCTTGCCCCGCACGGCGAGGTTCGCGTACCGGAAGCCGTCCTGCTCGGCCGCCAGCACGCCCGCGACCCGGTCCGCCCAGCCCAGGAACTCCCCGTCCGGCAGGACGTCGTCGCACATCCCCTCGGTGAACGAGTCCCCGACCGCCACCATCGCCCGGTACTGCCGCACACCGCCTCCTGGATTCTCGCTCCTGCCCCGCCCCACCCTACCCAGGCGTAACCGGGGCGCTGCGGGGCCGGGGCACCACCTCCACGGCCTCCGGGCCGTTGACGACCAGCGACGGGAGGCGGGCGGGCCGCTGCCCGGGTTCGGCCAGGGCCAGCTCGGGCAGTCGCTCGAACAGGGTGCTCAGTGCCACCTCCGCCTCCAGCCGGGCCAGCGGTGCGCCGACGCAGAAGTGCGGGCCGTGGCCGAACGCCAGGTGGCTCTTGTCCGCGCGGGTGGGGTCGAACTCGTCGGGGCGGTCCGGGTGTTCCTGCGGGTCGCGGCCCGCGGCGGCGAAGCCGACCATGATCGGGGCGCCCTTGGCGATCAGCACGCCCTCGCCGAGGTCGATGTCCTCCAGCGCGTACCGCAGCGGGACGTACATGACGGGGCCTTCCACCCGCAGCGTCTCCTCGATCACGTCCGTCCAGTCGATCGTGCCCGCCCGCAGCCGGGCCAGTTGCTCGGGGTGGGTGAGCAGTTCCAGCGCGGCGCTGGAGATCAGGTTGACGGCCGTCTCGAAGCCGGCGGCGATCATCGTGAACAGCGTGCCGACCAACTCGTGTTCCGCCAGCGGCTGTTCGCCCGGCCGGTCGGAGAGCAGCAGGTCGCTGGTCAGGTCCGCGCCCGGGTTGGCCCGCTTGTGGGCGGCCAACTCGCCGAGGCGCTCGTAGAGTTCGTTCTGCACGGCGAGCGCGGCGTCCTCGGCCATGGAGGAGTCCAGCGCCCGGTCGATCAGCGCGCCCAGCCTCTCGCGCCGCTCCTCGGGCACGCCGAACAGGTCGCAGATCACCGTCATGGTCAGCGGCCTCGCCAGCGCGGACCGCAGGTCGGCGCACTCACCCGGAGCGAGCGCGCCGAGTGCCGCCACCAGCTGGTCGGCCATCGCCTGCACCTGGGGGCGCATCAGTTTGACCCGGCGCGGCATGAAGCTCGGGGCGATCCGGCCCCTGGCCCGGCGGTGCTCCTCGCCGTACCGGTTGACCAGGCTGTCCTGGAACGCCACCGACCCCAGCACCCAGCCGTCCGGTACGTCCGCCATCCCCGGCCAGTGGCGGCGGAAGTCCCGCGACACCCGCGGGTCGGTGGTCAGTGCCTGGATCACGCTGTGCCTGGTCACCGACCAGGCGCGGACCCGGCCCGGCAGCTCGACCAGCACCGCCGGGCCCTGCACCCGCAGTTCGGCGGCCTCCGCGTGCGGCGAGGCCGCGGTGGGGTCGAGAAACGGACACTTGGGAACGGAAGGATCGGACACGGCGTGCTCCCCTCATCACCGAACGCCCTTGCGATGCCTCACATCGTCGCGCCCCCGCCCGACCCCCGGAAGCCTCCCTTCACCATTGGCCTGATTCCGCCCCTCCCAACACCAACTCCCGCTCCACTGAAGCCAATTGATCAGTCGGAGGTGAGGGACACCGAGGCCTCGGGGGTGTGCAGTTGGAAGGTGAGCGACTCCTGCAGGTAGAGGTGGACGGTGCTGTCGTCGTGCGAGAGGTAGCCGATCGACAGGTCCTCGCCGAGGTGGAGTTCGAAGTCGCCGCCGCGGGCGGAGAGCAGGATGGCGCCCTCGACGGCGGGGGCCCAGATGATGTCGCCGTCGAGCAGCCGGGCGAGGTGGTTGTGGACGGGGTAGCCGTGGTCGGAGGTCTCGTTGACGGCGGTGAAGATGTCGGCGCCGAGCAGCAGCGAGTAGGGGCCGCCGACGCCGGCCAGGCGCAGCACGGTGAGGCCGCGGCTGACGGCGTTGGGGTACTCGCGGACGTCGGCGGGCAGGGCGACGGGGTGGTTGCTGGAGCCGTCCCGGATGCCGGTGATGCCGGCGGCGGACCAGCCGTCGAAGACGGCGCGGTCCTCGGCGAGGGCGATGGTGCGGGCGGCGTCCTTGACCGGGTCCCAGTCGGAGTCCTTGGAGCCGCGTTCGACGTCGTCCACGGCGGCCCGGGTGACGGTGAACGGGACGCGCAGTTCGACCAGTGCCCGGCATTCCCGGGCCCGGGCCTGGACGTTGTAGGACGGGGCGGCGATGTCGGCGAGGTGGCCGGTGCCGATCGCGGCGAGTTCCGGCCCGTCGGGGCCGAGCAGGTCGATCACCCGGCGGCCGGCCAGGTGCAGGGTGAAGGTGCGCCGGGCCTCCTCCTCGATTTCGGCCCAGGCGGCGGCGGAGACGGGCGCCAGCTCGCGGTGCAGGTTGTTCACGGGGAGAGACTCCTCTTCAGGCTGCCGATGTGGAGACTGCCGTCCCGGGCCGCCGAAGGTACGGACGGTTCCGGTGGCTGCGGTGCGGACGGTGCGTCGGTGCGCGCCCGGGCCGCGTCGGGGGTGCCGGGCGCGGGCGGCGGGTCGCTCAGGAAGTCCTTGCTCGGGACGTGGAAAAGCGTCCCGGTGACGGGAGTCGAGAAGTCCAGCAGCCGGTCGTGGGTGGCGGGCCCGCGGCCGAGGAACATGTTGCGGAGCATCTCCTCGGTCACCCACGGGTCGCGGGCGTAGCCGATGAAGTAGGTGCCGCACTCGCCGCCCTCGGTGAACGAGCCGAACGGCATGTTCAGCCGCCAGATGTCGAGCCCCTCCCCGTCCGGCCCGGTGACGGTGTTCAGCGCGACGTGCGAGTCCGCCGGCTTGGCCGCATCGTCCAGTTCGACGTTGTCGAGCTTGGTGCGCCCGATGATCAGCTCCTGCCGTTCGGTGCTGAGCGCGTTCCAACCGGCCATGTCGTGCAGGTACTTCTGCACGATGACGTAGGAGCCGCCGGCGAACGCCGGGTCCTCCTCGCCGATCAGCACGGCGTCGGTGGCGTCCTGGCCGACCGGGTTCTCCGTGCCGTCGACGAAGCCGATCAGGTCGCGGCAGTCGAAGTACCGGAAGCCGTGCGTCTCGTCGAGGACGCTCACCGCGGCGCCGAGCCGGCCGGTGATCTTGGTGGCGAGTTCGAAGCACAGGTCCATGCGTTCGGCGCGGACGTGCAGCAGCAGGTCGCCGGGGGTGGCGGGGGCGAGGTGCCGGGACCCGGCCAACTCCTCGAAGGGGTGCAGCCCGGCGGGGCGGGGGCCGGCGAACAGCCGGTCCCAGGCGTCCGATCCGATGCCGACGACCAGAGCCAGCCCGTCGTGCGGGGCGCGGCTGCCGACCGAGCGGGTCAGCCCGCCGAGGTCGGGCAGCAGGTCGCGGACGGTCTGCTCGCCACCGTCCTCGATGCCGAGCACCAGGAACACGGCGGCCCCGGTCAGATTGGCGAGGACCGGTTGGGGCTGCGGCATGGCGGATGCTCCCAGGGGGGACGATCGGACGCCCGCCGACCATACCGGGCAAAAGGCCCAAGACTCCGCGATAGCACCCTAATCGGGCGTGTCCCCATGCTGGGGAACCGCTGTCAGGCGGACGCCCCGATCGCGGCCACGGTCAGCACCAGCAGCGCGAACAGGCCGCCGTACACGGCGAGATGGAAGCGGCCCCCGCGGCCGGTGAAGCGCAGCCAGTGGCGGCCCGGCTCGTCGACGGACTCGCCGCACAGTACGCCGAAGACCGTGCCGAACAGCAACACCCCCGGGACGTAGCCGAACAGCAGTTGAGCGAGGCCCGACTGCCCGTCCGAATCCTCCGCGTAGAGGTCGCCGAGGGCAGTTGCGAACAGGACGACCAGCAGAAGCAGGAGCAGCGCGACCAGCACGGCGGGCCGCCGGTTCACGGGCCGGCGCTCCCACAGCGAGCGCATGGGGCCGCCCGCCGGCATGAGCGCCGCACCCAGGAGGCCGGATGGGAACTCGCCGTCACCGAGCAGCGCCATGACCCCCCAGGCCAGCAGGATCAGGGCCACCCCCAGGCCCGCCCCGAGCGCCCCCGCCGCCAGCCCGCCCAGCGCGCGCGAGCGGTCGGTCTCCGGCATGTCCCCTCCTCCTACTGGGCGTTGAGCACCGCGATCCCCGAATCCCCGGCCTCGAACCCGGCGAGCAGTTCGTCCAGGGTATGCACCGGCCCGAGGTGGTCGATCAGCAGGACGGCCTGCTTCTCGCCGTCCTGCTCGGCCGGCTCGAAGTCGGTGACGAGTTCGCGGCGCAGCAGCGTCACCCAGCCGCCCTCGTCCAACTGTCGCTCTGGTGCGGCGAGTTCCTCGTCGAGCACGGCCCGCTGGGCGACCAGCGTGACGGCCAGCCGGTCGCCGGTGCGGGTGTAGCGGGCGGAGAGGTCGAAGGGCAGCAGGTAGAAGACGCCCTCCTCGCCCTCGTGGCCGCGGTCCAGCAGGCGGAAGGCGGCCTGTTCACCGGGGTCGGCGGACTCGCCGTCCAGCGAGAGCAGCACCCCGATCTCGTCCGGCCCGAACGGGGGTACGGCGGTGATCCACATGCGCGAGGAGTCGTCCATGGCCGCCAGCCAAGCACAACTCGCCGACAGCACCGAGCTATTGGGCCGGTCCTCCGCCGGTCCAGGTGTGGTTGGCGGAGCGGTGGTGCCGGGCCGCCGCGACGTCCCGGCCGACGGCGGCGCGGTGGGCCTCGGTGTGGTCGTACGCCGGGCGCCGGCGCCCGAACCGGCGGCGTGACCAGCGGTAGACATCGACAAGCATCGCGATTGGACGCAGCACAGCGGAACCCCCCGTTCGCCGCCGGGCGACCGGTCGTGCCCGGACAAGGTGATTTTACCCAACTGTGGTACGGCTCAACTCATTTGGCGGCGTACCAGTGTCCGCGGAAGGCGTCGGTCGGGCGCGGCTCGCCGAGTTCGGGGGTACCCCAGTGGGCGAGCGCCTCGATGACGGGGCGCAGTTCGGTGCCGCGGTCGGTGAGTTCGTAGACGGTGGCGTTGGCGGGGCGCTCCAGGCGGCGGCGCTCGACCAGTCCTTCGGCCTCCAGCTGCTTGAGGCGGGTCGCCAGGATGTCGGTGGAGACGCCCGGCAGGTCGGCGTGCAGGTCGGTGTAGCGGCGCGGTCCGCCGAGGAGTTCACGGACGATCAGGAGGCTCCAGCGCTCCCCGACCGCGTCCAGGGCGCGGGCGACGGCGCAGTACTGGTCGTAGCTTCGGCGTGGCATGTCGTCAGCATAGCCAAGAAGTTGGACTTTCCAAGTGCTCACTTGGTAGAACGAAGCAAGCCGGCCGCAGGGGCTCGGTGACGGGTCGGGAGGCCGCTGATGGAGTTTCGCCAGTCCAGCAAGCTGAAAGACGTGTGCTACGAGATCCGCGGCCCGGTCGTCGACACCGCCAACGCCCTGGAGGAGGCAGGCCACAGCGTCCTGCGCCTGAACACCGGCAACCCGGCGCCGTTCGGCTTCGAGGCGCCCGAGGAGATCGTCCAGGACATCGTCCGCAACCTCGCCAACGCGCACGGCTACAGCGACTCCCGCGGCATCCTGCCGGCCCGCCGCGCCGTCGTGCAGTACTACCAGCAGCGCGGCGTCCCGAACGTCGGCGTGGACGACGTGTACCTCGGCAACGGCGTCTCCGAGCTGATCCAGATGAGCGTGCAGGCCCTGGTGGACACCGGTGACGAGGTGCTCGTCCCGATGCCGGACTACCCGCTCTGGACGGCCGTGGTGACCTTCGCCGGCGGCAAGGCGGTGCACTACCTGTGCGACGAGGAGTCCGACTGGTACCCGGACCTGGACGACATCGCCTCGAAGATCACCGACCGCACCAAGGCCATCGTGGTGATCAACCCGAACAACCCGACCGGCGCGGTCTACCCGAAGGAACTCCTCCAAGGCCTGCTCGACCTGGCACGCCGCCACAACCTGATGGTCTTCGCCGACGAGATCTACGACAAGATCCTCTACGACGGCGTCGAGCACCACTGCCTGGCCGCCCTCGCCGACGATGTCCTCACCCTCACCTTCAACGGCCTCTCCAAGTCCTACCGGGTGGCCGGCTTCCGCAGCGGCTGGCTGGTCGTCTCCGGCCCCAAGCAGCGCGCCAAGGACTACCTCGAAGGCCTCACCATGCTGGCCGGCATGCGCCTGTGCCCCAACGTGCCCGCCCAGTACGCCGTCCAGGCCGCGCTCGGCGGCCGGCAGTCCATCAACGACCTGGTCCTGCCGAACGGCCGCCTCACCGAACAGCGCGACGTCACCTGGCGGGCGCTGAACGAGATCCCCGGCGTCTCCTGCGTCAAGCCGCGCGGCGCGCTCTACGCCTTCGCCAAGCTCGACCCCGCCGTCCACAAGATCGCCGACGACGAGCGCTTCGTCCTCGACCTGCTGCTCCGCGAGAAGATCCACATCGTCCAGGGCACCGGCTTCAACTGGCCCCGCCCCGACCACTTCCGCTTCGTCACCCTCCCCCGCGCCGACGACCTGGAGACGGCCATCAACCGGATCGGGCGCTTCCTGGCCACCTACCGCCAGTAGCGGCGCGTCAGCCCGACGGCCGGGGCGCTCGCCGCTCCGGCCGGGCCCCAGCCGTCCAGGGTGGGCGGCATCTTCTCGGCGAGGCGGAGCAGCATCTCGCGGTTCACCGGGCCACCGTCGTTGCGCCACACGGCCAACTCGATGCGGCCGCCGGAGCCGTCCGCGTTCCGGGCCACCAGGAGGGTCTCGGTCCTGCCGCCGGGGCCGCCACGGGACTTGGCCTTGCCCGAGGAGTCGAGGCTGATCCAGGACGTGGACTCCGAGTGACCCATGGCCGGCCGACCGGCCACCGGGTCGCCGAGCGGGCTGACGCCGGTCGGCCTGCCCGCCGCGTCGTACCGGACGGTGGGGTATTCGGTCCCGGCTCGGCGCCCGGCTCAGCGCGCCCGGCTCAGCGCCCGCCGAACGGCCGGACCGGGGTCTGGGACGGGGACGGCCGGGGCGACTTGCCCGGCTCGGCGGCGAGCGGGGGCGAGGGCCAGCCGTCGCGGACGGCTCACGCTGATCCAAGTCGCCGCCAGCTGCATGACCACCGCCCAACTGCCGCTCGCCCTGCGCCTGGTCACCTACCCCGACGAGCTGCTGCGCGACAGCGCGGCCCGGGTCCTGCGCCGCCTCGACGACCCCGCCGCCCGCGCAGCCGTCACCGAGTACGACCTACAGCGGCTGCGCCCGGTCCTGGGGCTCGCCGAGGACGAACCGACGCCCCGCCGGCCGCAGGAGATCAACCGCCGGCTGATCGCCCTCGTCACCGCCGACCCGTCACACCTCGGCGCCGTCCGCGCCCTGGGCCGCCACGGTGACGCGTCCGCCCTGCCCGTGCTGACGGCCGCCCTCGGCCACCGGAGCAGTGTGCTGCAGCGCGCCGCCGACGAGGCGATCGAGGCGATCGGCGGCACCGAGGCCCGCCGTCGCGCCGCCCTCGCCGTGCTGCGCGACCCGACCGCCGCACCCGACCGGGCCGCGCACGTCGCCCACCGGCTCGAACTCACCGAGGCCGTCCCCGAGTTGATCGCCGCCATCGGCCGCACCAACGGGGTCGTCCACGACGTCGTGGTGGCCCTCACCCGACTCGGCGCGACCGAGGCGGTGCCTGCCCTCGTCGACGCCTTCCGCCGCGCGAAGTGGGCACAGCCGATGCTGATCACGGCCCTGACACAGCTCGGCCCCGACCCGGCCGTGGACCTGCTCCTCGCCGAGGCCCGCAACCCGCTCCACGGCAACCGCACGCTGGTCATGAACGCCCTGGCCCGCTGCACCGACCGACGCGCCACCGACCTGATCGTCACCCTGCTGCTGCACGGCGTGGTCCGGCCCGAGCTGGTCCGCCCGCTGGCCGACCGCGGCGACCCCGAACTGCTCGACATGCTGGTCGAGTTGGTCAACACCACGACCAGCCGGAAGATCCGGCGCATCGCCACCCACGGCATCCGGCGGATCGCCGAGACCGACCCCGCCCTGGTCGAGCGCCGGCGCCTCTGGATCCGTGAACCGATCTCGCGGGCCTGGCTCGCACCCTGGCTGCCGGACCAGCCGGAGCAGCTGAGCCGCCTCGAAGCCGCCACCCGGGACGGCGACCAGCGGGTACGCGCCCAGGCCGTCAAGTCGCTTGCGCTGATCGGCACTTCGGAGGCCTTCGCGGTGATCCGGCAGCTACGCGAGGACCCGAGCCGGCACGTCCGGGCCTGCGTCGAAGGTACGTTGCTGCACCGCGCTCCGGTTGCCGATCGATAACGAACCCATCACTCGAACTACACGGCTCGCACACACTCGGAAGGATGGCGTCCCGTCCTGAGCCGCCCTTCCGAGATGAGCCGTCTTGTCCTTCTCCCTCCGCCTGCGCCGGGCCTCCGCGGCCGGTGCGCTGCTGGCCGCCGCACTGTTCGCCACCGCCTGCGAGCCCGCCGACACGGCGCCCGCCGCGCCGTCCGCACCCGCCGCCGTCAGCAACAGCGCGCCATCGCCCAGCGCGTCCGAGACGCCGTCGCCCACGCCGACACCGAGCCCGACGCCGAGCGCCACGCCGAGCGCCACGCCGAGCCCGAGCGCCGAGACGCCGACCCCGCCGGCCACCCAGCCGCCGCAGCCCGCGCCGAAGACCACCACCGCCAAGCCGCCGGCGGAGCCGACGCACACGCAGGAGGCGGCGGGGTGCCACCCGTTGTCGAACGCGGGGAACTGTTACAAGGCGGGCCAGTACTGCCGGGCTTCGGACCACGGGGTGTGGGGTACGGACGCCTCGGGGCGCACCATCCGGTGCGAGGACAAGAACGGCTGGCGGTGGGTCGCGGCCTGAGGCCCGCTCAGCGGCGCGGTCCGTACATGATCACGCCGACGCCGGCCAGGCAGATCAGCGCGCCGAACACGTCCCAGCGGGTGGGGCGGAAGCCGTCCACGACGACGCCCCACAGCAGGGAGCCCGCCACGAAGACCCCACCGTACGCGGCCAGCACCCGGCCGAAGTTGGCGTCGGGCTGGAGGGCGGCGGTGAAGCCGTACAGGCCGAGCGCGAGGACGCCGAGGCCGGCCAGCCACCACGGGCGGGACTCGCGGACGGACTGCCAGACCAGCCAGCAGCCGCCGATCTCCAGCAGCGCGGCCACGGCGAACAACATGATCGAACGGGCGGTACTCACCGAACAACCCTAGACGGCGGCGCCCCCGGACCCGACAGCACCGGGGCCGGGGGCGCTGCACGTGGGCGTCAGTGACCGTGCTCGCTGCGGCCCGCGCGGCGGGTGATCGAGTAGTGGTCGATCTGGGTGCCGTTCTCGGCGAGCGCGGTGACCTTCATGGTGCTGGTCGCACCACGGTGCGCCGGGGTGACGTCCACCTTGATGAACGAGTAGCCGGTGTAGCGGACCCGCGACCACTGCACGGTCTCCGCGACCTTCACGCTGCCCTTGTCGAAGTGGTAGGTGACCACCTCGTCCTGGTGGTTCTCGTGGCCCTCGTAGGTGTCGGGAGCGTCGAACGAGTACAGGCTGCGGCCGGCCGCACCGGCGGTCACGTACACCACGCCGTCCTTGGCCGGGTCGATGCTGGCACCGCTCGGCACCGCCTTGTTGACCTTGTTGCCGAGGATCGCGTCGGTGCGCTCGTACACGTGGTTGTGGCCGTTGATGACCAGGTCCACCCGGTACTTCTCGAACAGCGGCACCCAGGCGTCCCGGACGCCGCCGTCGGAGGCGTGCTGGTGGGTGGTGGAGAAGGCGCAGTGGTGGAAGAAGACCACCACGAAGTCGATCGCCTCGTCCGCCCGCAGCTCGCGCAGCTTGCGCTCCAGCCACTCGGTCTGGCGGCCCGCGGTGATGCCCAGGTTGGCCGGGATCTCGTAGGAGACGTCGTTGGCGTCCAGCGAGATGACGCCCACGTTGCCGTAGTTGAACGCGTAGACGCCGGGCGCCTTGCGCGGGTCCGGGCCGTTGGTCGGCAGGGTGAAGCGGGCGTCGTCGCCGCCGTACCCGTTGTGCGAGTACCAGGCCTCCATGTCGTGGTTGCCGTAGGCGACCATCCACGGGATCTTCGCCGCCACCGTCTCGGTCTGCGCAAGGAACGCGTCCCAGGTCAGCGCGTTGAACGCGACGCGGTCGCTGTCCTTGCCCTGGCCCATCGGGTCGGCGTAGCAGATGTCGCCGGCGTGCAGGTGGAACACCGGCTTCTGGGCCAGGATCACGTGGTCGTTGCCGGCCGCGTGCGAGGAGACGCCCTGGTCACCGAAGGCGGTGAAGGTGAACGGCTCGAACGGGCGGCCCCGCCGGCCGTTGCGGGACGGCGCGGTGGTGAAGGTCTGGAGCGTCGAGATCGCCTGCTGCGACGCCGGGTCGAAGCCCTCGTGGCCGACGCCGTAGTAGTAGGTGGTGCCGGGCTGCAGGTGGTTCAGCTCCACGTGCAGGTAGTACTGGTCGACCGGGGTGGCACCGTCGACCAGCGCGGGGGTGTGCAGCGCCCGGACCTCGGCCTCGATCTTGTGGCTGAGCTCCCACGGGTGCCGGCCGAAGCGCAGGAACGGCTTCTTCACCGGCGCCGGCACCTGCCAGGACACCCGCATCTGGGTGTCGGCCTCGGCACCGAACTGCAGGTGACGACCGACCGGGGCGACCAGCGCACCGGACACCGCGTCCGTCGCGTTGCCCTGCTTCGCGGCCTGGTCGGCGAACGCCGTGCCGGAGCCCAGCGCCCCGCCGACGGCCAGCACGCCGACCGTCACCGCGCTGGAGCGCAGCAGGGTGCGGCGGGAGAGCTTGCTGCGCAGGTACTCGTGCTGCTCGGCCATGTTCATGCGAGCGGCCAGCTGGGCGGGCACGCCCATGTTGGGGATATCCATGCGCGGGAGACTGTCAGTGACCGGTGGCCGCCATCCGGATGCTCGGTGAACGAGCGTCATCGCGTCGGTCTGGCCGAGCACATGATCAGACCATGCGTTGGTAAAGCCACCTCCGCCGCGAGGTGCCCGGCCCGATCATGACTCGTCGTCACAGCTCACAGCGGGTCACCCGGCACCTCCAGGTACGCCGCGAGGTGCCCGGCCCGATCATGACTCGTCGTCACAGCTCACAGCGGGTCACCCGGCACCTCCAGGTACGCCGCCCGCAACCGCGCCAGGCCCGCCGCCTCGACATCGAACTCCCGGCCGTCCACCGCCGCCACCGCCCGCACGCCGGTGGTCGCATTGGTCGCGAACACCGCGTCCACGCCCGCCAGTTCCCGGCCCACCCGCTCCTCACTGCCACCGCCGCACTCCTGCCGCAGCAGCGCCATCGCCGTACCCGCCAGGTACTCCCCCTGCGGCCACACCACCTCACCGCCCCGCAGGAACCCGACGTTCCACGTCGCGCCCTCCGTCAGCCCGCCCGCCTCGTCCACGAACAGCGCGTCGTCGAACCCCGCCTGCTGCGCGAGCCGCCGCTGCCGCAACGCCCCGAACAGCGCCACACTCTTCACCTCCGGCAGATCCCGCCGGTACCGCACCGTCCGCACCCTCGTCGCCCCCGGCACCCCACTCCCCGCCGAACGGGCCGTCACCAACACCCGGGGATGCGCCGGCCCCCCGACACTCCCCAGGTCGATCGCCGGATCGAACAACGTCACCCGCACCACCACCGCCCCCCGCGCCGGAGCCTGCCGCCGCGCCAACTCCCGCACCCACTCCCAATCCGGCCGCACCCCGAACACCGCCGCACAGTCCCGCTCCAACCGCGCCAGATGCAACCCCAGCCCCCGCACCCGGCCGTCCTCCACCAGCATCGTGGTGAAGTGCCCGTAGTTCGTCAGCGCCAACACCTGCAACTCCCCGACCGTCACCGGCCGCCCGTCCAACTCCGCTCTGTTCACGCTCCCCATTCTCCGCACCCGCCCACTCAATACCGGCACACCGGCACCGGCCGCTCGACGTCGGCGAGGACGCCGGCCGAGATGTCTGTCCCGACAACCCGGAGGGGGCGGTCCCGGTGCAGGCGGGCCACGAACTTGCCGTGCCGCAGCCGGCATCGAGGACGGTGCCGCCGGTGCCGGCCGGCTCCTCGACGAGGATCCCGGGCAGGTCGTACTGCGGTTGCTGCCATTGGTAGATCGACTGCCGAGCCGCCAGGTGCCGTCCGTCGGCGTAGGCGCTGTTCGCGAGGATCGCCCGGTCGGCAACGGCGGCGTCCTGCCGCGAGGCGGTCCTGCTCGTCACGGGATCTGCTCCGAGGGGTTCGTAGGGGTTCGTGACGACCGGCCGGAAAGCGGCTTTCTCGGCATCCTCACGAAGAGTCAGGATGAGCGGGAAGCCTGCGAGCACGACGGCGAGGAACGGGGGGCAACTGTGACGACTCCGGCGGCGGAGGTTTCGGACTTCTACTGCAACGAGGCGTTGAACGGGAGAACGCCGGTGACGGTGGTGGAGGAGACGGACACGGTCCTCGCGTTCGAGCACACCAGGCCGAGCTGGCCGGTGCACATCGTGGTCGTTCCGAAGCGGCACATCCCCTCTCTGGTGGGCCTCGGCGACGGCGATGAGGAGGTGCTCGCGGACGTCCTCCGGGTGGTTCGGAGGGTCGCGGCGAAGGTGCGGGAGGAGTACGGCGCGGCGTGCGTCATGACGAACGAGGGTGCGTACCAGGACTCGAAGCACCTGCACTGGCATGTGCTCTTCCGTGGCGGGCTGCCGGAGGGTCAGGGCTGAGCTCCCCTTCGGGTCCGGTAGCCTCGCGCGACGGATTCGCTGCGACAGGTGGGGGTGCCCGATGGCCGGACGGGTTGTGTTCAGGGACGCGGAGGGGCGGGAGCTCACCGAGGGCGATCTGGCCGGGGTGAGCGGGGAGGTGGGGTGGGAGCTCGTCGGGGGTGAGGAAGTACCGGCGGAGGCGCGGCTGTTGCATCAGCGGGGGCGGGAGGCCGGGGAGCGCGGCGAGTACGAGGAGGCGCTCGGGCTGTTGGGGCAGGCTCAGGCGCTGGCGCCGGGGTGGCCGCATCCGTCGTACGACGCGGCGTTCACGGTGTTGTTGCAGGGTGACGCTGTGGGGGCGGAGAAGTTGTACGCGGAGGTGGACCGGCTCGCGCCGCGTGGGTTCTTCACCTGCAAGACCACGCTGGACACGCTGCGCCGGGAGCTTCGCGGCGAGCTGTTCGACGGTTTCAGTCAGGCGTTCCTGCAGCTGGAGTGGCTGGAGGATCCGACGCAGAAGCGTGAGCTGCTCCAGGGCATCGTGCAGCGCTTCCCGGACTTCCCGCCGGCCTGGAAGGAGCTGGCCGCGCTGCTGACCGACCCGGACGAGCAGATCGACGCCCTGGAACGCGGGCTGGCCGGGGAGCCGGACGGGGAGACCCGGGGCATGCTGCTGGTCAACAAGGCCCTGCTGCTCCAGCACAGCGACCCCACTGCGGCGGTCGCCGTTCTCGGCGAGCTGGCCCTCGACCCGAAGTCCACGCTCGGCGCCGAGACCATGGCCAAGATCGTCCTGGCCCAGCTGACCGGCCAGGGCTGACCGGCCAGGGCTGACCGACCCGGAAATCTCGGTGCGACCCACGCGGCGGCCGGATAGGTTCGAAGGATGACTGCGACCGAGACCCAGCGCCGCCCCGTTCCGTTCAACGACAGCGGCGAACTCGACACCGCGCTGGCCTTCCTGAGGTTCGCCCGGGAGTCCGTCGTCAAGAAGACCGAGGGGCTGACGGAGGAGGAGCTGCGCCGCGTCCTGGTCGGGACGGGGACGAACCTGCTGGGTCTGGTGCAGCACCTGACGGCGGCCGAGCGGTACTGGTTCGGGCACCATGTGGCGGGCCAAATGGCTTACGAGAACGTGGACTTCGACATGGCGGTCCCGGCGAACACCAGCGCCGGGCAGGTGCTGGCCGCATACGCGGAGGCGATCGAGGCCAGTGACGCGGCGATCGGCGCGTCCGCCGACCTGTCGCGTCCGGTGGCGGTGCCGGTCCGCGAGGAGTTGCTCTCGGTGCGCTGGGTGGTCGCCCACATGACGAGTGAGACGGCCCGGCACGCCGGTCACGCCGACATTCTGCGGGAGCAGATCGACGGCGCGACCGGCCGGTAGTGCGCGGATCAGGCGGTGGCGGCTGCGGCCGCCCGGCCGGCGGTGCGGCCGGTGAAGAGGCAGCCGCCGAGGAAGGTGCCTTCGAGGGAGCGGTAGCCGTGGATGCCGCCGCCGCCGAAGCCGGCTGCCTCGCCTGCCGCGTAGAGGCCGTCCAGCACCGAGCCGTCCGGGCGCAGGACGCGGGAGTCGAGGTCGGTGTGCAGGCCGCCGAGGGACTTGCGGGTGAGTATGTGGAGCCGGACGGCTATCAGCGGTCCGGCGGCGGGGTCGAGCAGGCGGTGCGGGGTGGCGGTGCGGATCAGCTTGTCGCCGAGGTAGCGGCGGGCGCCGTGGATCGCGGTGACCTGGAGGTCCTTGCCGAAGGGGTTGGCGATCTCGCGGTCGCGGGCCTCGATCTCGCGGCGCAGCGCGTCGGCGTCGATGGGCGGGGCCCCGTCCTGGCGCTCGTTCATGCCGCGCACCAGCTCGTCCACGGTGGTGGCGACCACGAAGTCCGCGCCCCGCTGCTTGAAGGCCTCGACCGGCCCGGGCGCGCCGGGCAGCGCCCGCCCGAGCACCCGTCGAAGGGAACGCCCCGTCAGATCCGGGTTCTGTTCCGAGCCGGAGAGTGCGAACTCCTTCTCGATGATCTTCTGGGTGAGCACGAACCAGGTGTGCTGGTGGCCGGTGCGCATGATGTGGTCGAGGGTGCCGAGGGTGTCGAAGCCGGGGAACAGCGGGACGGGGAGGCGGGCGCCGGTGGCGTCGAGCCAGAGCGAGGACGGGCCGGGCAGGATGCGGATGCCGTGCCGGGCCCAGATCGGGTTCCAGTTCTCGATGCCCTCGGTGTAGTGCCACATCCGGTCGCCGTTGACGAGTCCGGCGCCGGCTTCGGCGGCGACGTCGAGCATAAGGCCGTCGACGTGCGCGGGGACCCCGGAGAGCATCCGCGCGGGCGGGGTGCCGAGCCGTTCGGGCCAGGCGGCGCGGACCTTGTCGTGGTTGCCGCCGATGCCGCCGGAGGCGACGATCACAGCCTGGGCGCGCAGTTCGAAGTGTCCGACCACCAACCGGGAGCTGGCCTCGCCGCGCGGTACGGCGGACGGCGCGAGGATCTCGCCGGTGACGGTGTCGAGTGAACCGCCGCTCGCGGCAAGGCCGGTGACGCGGTGCCGGAAGCGCAGCGTGACCCGTCCGGCCCGGACGGCGTCGCGGACCCGGCGGGCGAACGGTTCGACCAGGCCGGGCCCGGTGCCCCAGGTGATGTGGAAGCGCGGGACGGAGTTGCCCGGTCCGGTGGCGAGCAGTCCGCCGCGTTCGGCCCAGCCGACCACCGGGAACAGCCGGACGCCCATCGCGTGCAGCCAGGCCCGCTTCTCGCCGGCCGCGAAGTCGACGTACGCCTCGGCCCAGCGGCGCGCCCAGGCGTCCTCGGGGCGGTCGAAGCCGGCGGTGCCGAGCCAGTCCTGCCAGGCGAGTTCGCGGGAGTCCTTGATCCGCATCCGGCGCTGTTCGGGCGAGTCGACGAGGAAGAGTCCGCCGAAGGACCAGTGCGCCTGCCCGCCGAGCGACCCGGCGGGTTCCTGGTCGAGCAGGATGACGCGCCGTCCGGCGTCGGCGAGTTCGGCGGTGGCGGCCAGGCCTGCCAGGCCGGCTCCGATCACGATGACGTCGGCGTCGAGGGCCATCCGAGGTCCTTCCCAGAGACAGTGAGCCCCGATCCTGCGGCCACCCGGCCGCGAGGTCAACCCACCGGTAACAACGCGGGAGCCCCCGCCCCACCGATTCAGGCGGAACGAGGGCTCCCGAAGGGCCGTCACGGCTTGACGCGGACCACCTGCGGGTCGTGGTCGGAGGCCTGCGTGGCGAACTCGCTGTTGATGTGCACCACGTCGTAGCGGACGTGCTGCTGCTTGAACGCGGGGCTGACCAGGATGTGGTCGAGCACCTGCGAGTTGCCCTGGTAGACGTACGAGTAGCGCTCGCTCGCGGGCAGGTCGTTCACCAGGTCGCGGAGCACGCCGTCCTTGGTGAGGGTCTGCATCGCGGGCGAGAACTGGTAGTCGTTGAAGTCGCCGAGCGAGACGATCCGGGCGTTCGGGTCGGCGGCCTCCAGCTTGGCGATGAAGGCGTGCTCGATCTCGGCCTGCTTCTGGCGCTGCACCTCGGAGCTGCGGGTGGGGGCCTGGAAGCGGCTGTCGATGCCCTGGTCGCCGCCCTTGCTGTTGAAGTGGTTGGCGATCACGAAGACCGGCTTGTTGTGGAAGCTGAACTGGCCGACCAGCGGCTTGCGGCTGCTGTTCCAGGCCTCGTTGTTCGGGTCGATGCGGCCGGGCGAGGCGGTCAGCGAGGTGCGCTTGCCGGTGCCGGTGACGTCGACGGCGGTGGTGGAGTCGCCGCCGGCGATGTCGGTGAAGGAGACCCGGTCGGGGTTGAACAGGAAGACCTGGCGGATGTTGCCGCCGGGCTGGCCGCCGTCCTTGTCGTTCACCGGGTCGATGGAGCGCCAGTCGTAGGCGGGGCCACCGGCGGCCTTGACCGCGTCGATGAACTTCTGCACGGTGACCGAGGCGTCCACGGTGCCGTCGTCGACGGCGCCGCTGTTGTCCTGGATCTCCTCCAGGGCGACGATGTCGGGCGAGCGCAGGTTGGTGACGACGGCCTGGGCGAGCTCGCTGTACTTGGCGTCGGGGTCGCCGGGGGCGAGGTTCTCCACGTTGTAGGTGGCGATGGCGAGTTCGCTGGGCAGTGCCCGGTCGGCGACCTCGCGCTGCAGGCCGTTGTCCTGGACGGTGCCGACGGTGTTCGCGGCGATGGTGTAGCCGCCGAACTGGTTGTAGTCGAGCGGGCCGGCGGTGGAACCGGTCAGCTTGTCACCGACGTTGGCGACCGGGAAGGGCTGCTCGGTCAGCGGCGGCAGCGACTGGATCATGATCCGGCCGTTGTTCGGCTTGTCGTAGCCGAGGTAGACCACGCCGCCGCGGTTGGTGCGCGGGTCGGCCGACGAAGCGTCCACCCAGAGCTCGTGGTACTTGTCCGTGGCCTGCACCACCGGCACGTCGCGGACCTCGACGTTCATGCCCTCCAGCGACTCGTACAGGTCGAGGGCGTACTTCGACGGGTCCAGCGGCAGGTTGTCGATCGAGCCGCCGGCGGCGTCCGGGGCGTACGCGGCCGGGATCTTGGCGGCGTCCAGCACCACGGGGGCGGGCACGGCGTTGCCGGAGGACAGCACGGTGACCTTCGGGCCGGTCAGCTCGGTGACGGACTGCGAGCCGCCCGCGCTGTTCGGGTAGTACTCGCTCACCTTGGCGGTGACCAGCACCGAGTCGCCGACCTTGACGGTCGGGGCGGCGGAGCCGGTGAAGACGAAGACGGCCTCGCTGGTGGCGGGGTTGTTGTCCGGGTTGGGGTCCTGGATCCAGAAGCCCTTGGTGCCGTAGCCGCGCACGCCGGTGACGATGCCGGGGACGTTGGTGACGGTCTTGGTGTTCAGCGGCGATATCCGGGTGGTGCCCTGGATGTCGTGGATCCGCACGTCGCCGGGGACGGGCGTGCCACCGCCGCCGCCGGGGGTGGTGCCGCCGCCGGTGGTCTGGCCCTTGGAGTTGACCGGGGTCGGGTCGCCGACGGTGAAGTCCTTGGCGTTGTCGTCGGTGTCGGCGAGCGACGAACCGCGGGCCACCGAGGCGCTGTTGGACGCGCCCGCGGCCGGGCCGCTGCCCTCGCGGACCACGGCGGAGCCGAAGCCGACCAGGTCGACGATCCGGGTGTCGGCGGCGCAGTCGGCGGCGGTCTTGCAGCTCAGCGGCGCGGTGCCGTTGACCAGCGCGACGGTGCCGGAGGTGGCGGACATGTTCAGGCTGCCGCCGGCGTCGGCGGCCGGGAGGTCGGCGGTGCCGCCGGCGCCGGGCGCCTCGGAGATCAGGTAGCGGCCGCCGGCCGGGATCGAGCCGTTCAGCGGGGTGACGCCCCACTGGGTGGTGGCGCCGGGGCTGCCGGGCAGGTACTGCACGCTGTAGCCGGACAGGCCGAAGGCGGCGCCGGTCGGGTTGCCGAGCTCGATGAAGTCGTTCTTCAGCGTCGCACCGGAGTTGCCGCCGCCGCCGTACACCTCGGCGATCACCGCACCGGTGGACGGCGCGGCGAACGCGCCCGGCAGCGGGACGAGGACCAGGGACGCGGCGACCGCGGCCGGCGCGGTGACGCGCAGCAGCGTGCGGCGGGAGCGGCGGGCGGGGGTGGGGCTGGGCACCTTGGCGGGGCTCCTTCGTGGCAGGACCATGGCCCGGTCGCCGTCATTCGGGCGCCGGGTGGCATTGAGGGTTCGTCAGGAGGCTGACCGCCGGGGCCTCTCCGGCCCTGCCGGGCGGGCCCCGAACGGCAACTCGCGTAGATCCAGCCAGAAAGATACGCGCGTAGAAGTTGGCCCGACAAGGGCCTTGACGTGAACTTCTCGCCACCGAGCGGGTACACCCCGGCCCCCGCACATGCGAAAGGGGCACCCGCCGGGTGCCCCTTGTTCGCTGACGACGCGTCGGTCAGGACTGCTCGCGCAGCCCCGCCGACCACTTCTGCTCGACCTTGCCGAACTTCCAGAACGCCATCGCGGCGCCCCAGGTGAGCACGAACAGGCCGACGATCACGTAGCCGACCAGGTTGAGGTCGAGCGAGCCGATCCAGCCGATCGGGCCGCTGGTGATGTCCAGCTTCTCGGCCAGCAGGCCGACCAGCTCGATCACGCCGATCACCAGCGCCACCAGCACCGACAGGCCGGTGACGGTGAGGTTGTAGTAGATCTTGCGGACCGGCTTGGAGAACGCCCACTCGTAGGCGAAGTTCATGAACGAGCCGTCGATGGTGTCCAGCAGGCTCATGCCCGCCGCGAACAGGATCGGCAGCACCAGCAGCGCGTACCAGGGCAGCGAGAACGCGGCCGCGCCGCCGGCCAGCACCAGCAGCGACACCTCGGTGGCGGTGTCGAAGCCGAGGCCGAACAGCAGGCCCACCGGGTACATGTGCCAGGGCTTGGTGACCGCCCGGGTGACCTTGCCGAGGATCCGGTTCAGGAAACCGCGCTTGTCGAGCTGGCGCTCCAGCTCGGCCTCGTCGAAGTCGCCCTGCCGCATCCGCCGGAACACCTTCAGGATGCCGTTGAAGGCGCCCAGGTTGATCAGGCCGATCAGCACCAGGAACGTGCCGGAGACGGTGACGCCGATCAGGCCGGTCGCCTTGTGCAGCGCCGACTCGTCGGACTCGACCTGCCCGGCCAGCGAGCGGATGCCGAACGCCAGCAGGGCGCACAGGCCGAACACGATCGAGGAGTGCCCGAGCGAGAACCAGAAGCCCACCGAGAGCGGGCGCTTGCCCTGGCCCATCAGCTTGCGGGTGGTGTTGTCGATGGCGGCGATGTGGTCGGCGTCGAAGGCGTGCCGCATGCCCAGGGTGTACGCCGTCAGGCCCATGCCGGCGCCGAACACCTGGCCGCCGACGTCGTAGTGCTTGGGCGCGATGACCGCCAGCAGGGTGAACCAGCCGACCACGTGCAGGGCGAGGACGAACGCGGCCATTCCGGCCAGCCGGATCCACTCCTCGCGGGTGAGCCGGTCGCGCAGGCGCGTGGGCGCGGGCATTGGGGAGGTCCTTCCGGGAGGGTGGCGAGCCGCATCATCCTTCCTTTGATCAGCTCGTAATTGCAAGTCATATGCAACTGAAAGCCAAAGGCGCACAACGGCGCGATCCCCGGTCCCGCCCGGCCCTCCCCAACCGAACCGATCGGAAAGCTTCCTGACGGTTCGTGAGCCGAAATCCTTGACCCGGACGATTGGTCCAGTCCAATCTAGGTGACGCGCTCACCCCAAAGCGCACAGGCTCCCACCTGGGCCCGCCGGGCCACCGCACCTACCGGACAAACCCCACTGACTCCGGAGGTTCCTCCATGCTTGAACGGGCCACGCCCGCACCCGGGTCGACGCGCCGGGCCCCCTCCCGTCGCCGCGCCGGCGCCCTCGTGGTGGCCGCCGCCATGACGGTCGGCTCCACCGCGCTCGCGCTCTCCATGGGCAGCGCCTCGGCCGCCGCCGTCAACCTGCTCGCCAACGGCGACTTCGAGACCGGCAGCCCGAGCGGCTGGACCTGTACCAGCGCCTCGGTGGTCAACACCGGCGCACACGGCGGGACCTACGCACTGAACGCCAACGCCACCGCCGGCGACACCGGCCAGTGTCAGCAGACCGTCACCGTCCAGCCGAACACCAAGTACACCCTGGCGGGCTGGCTCAAGGGCAACTACGTGTACCTGGGCGCCACCGGCACCGGGGTCAACGCCTCCACCTGGACTCCGGCCGCGGCCAACTGGACCCAGCTGAGCACCACCTTCACCACCGGCGCGACCACCACCTCGGTGACGGTGTTCACCCACGGCTGGTACGGCGCCGGCGCCTACCAGGCCGACGACCTCAGCCTGACCGGCCCCGACGGCGGCGGCTCCCCGAGCCCGTCGACCTCCGCGAGCGCCAGCGCCTCGGCCTCGGCCGGCCCCTCGCAGAGCGCCTCCCCCAGCCCGTCCACCTCCACCTCGCCCTCGCCGTCGGCGAGTTCCAGCTCCGGCACCGGCAACGGCCCCGCCGGCGACGGCAAGATCACCGTCCCGGGCGGAGTGACGGTCGGCAGCACCACCGCCAACGCCGTGGTGCTGAAGTGGAACGCCTCGACCGACTCCACCGACAACTACGTCGGCTACAAGGTCTGGTCGAAGGGCCAGCTGGTCGGCACCTCGATGGGCACCTCCATCGCGATCTCCTCGCTGCTGCCGAACACCTCGTACACCTTCACCGTCCAGGCGTACGACAAGGCCGGCCACGCCTCCCAGCAGTCCGCCGCGGTGACCACCTCCACCGCCGCCGCGCCCGCCACCGCCAAGCCGGTCAAGTCCGCCTACTTCGACCAGTGGTCGGTGTACGACGCCGCCTACTACCCGAAGAACGTCGACACCTCCGGCGCGGCCGGCAAGCTGGACGTCATCTCCTACGCGTTCGAGAACATCCACCCGACCAACCTCAACTGCTTCGAGGCGGTCAAGGCCTCCGACGCCAGCCACGAGGACAACCCGAACGCGGGCGACGGCGCGGCCGACGCGTACGCCGACTACCAGATGGACTACAGCGGTGCCATCTCCGTCGACGGCTCCGGCGACGACTGGCAGCAGCCGCTGAAGGGCAACTTCAACCAGCTGCGCCAGCTCAAGGCGAAGAACCCGAACCTGCGGGTCACCCTGTCGCTCGGCGGCTGGACCTACTCCAAGTACTTCTCCGACGCGGCGGCCACCGACGCCTCGCGCAAGAAGCTGGTCTCGTCCTGCATCGACATGTTCCTCAAGGGCAACCTGCCGACCGGCGTGGCCGGTGACGCCTCCGGCGGCGCCGCCAGCGCCGCGGGCATCTTCGACGGCATCGACATCGACTGGGAGTACCCCGGCTCGGCCGGCGGCCACACCGGCAACCACTACTCCGCCGCCGACAAGCAGAACTTCACCGCGCTGCTCGCCGAGTTCCGCAGCCAGCTGGACACCTACGGCGCCAGCCTCGGCAAGAAGTTCCTGCTCACCGCGGCCCTGCCGTCCGGACAGGACAAGATCTCGTCCATCGAGACCGACAAGATCGGCGCGTACCTCGACTACGCCGACATCATGACCTACGACATGCACGGCTCCTGGGACGCCACCGGCCCCACCAACCTCCAGGACCCGCTGCACGACAGCCCCGCCGACCCGACCCTGCCGATCGCCCCCGGCACCGCCAAGTACAACGTGGACACCGCGCTGGCCGCCTACACCACCGGCCTCCCCGAGTACGGCATCACCGGCGGCTTCCCCGCCAACAAGATCGTCCTCGGCGTTCCGTTCTACTTCCGCGGCTGGACCGGCGTCCAGGCCGGCAACAACTACGGCCTCTACCAGAAGGCCACCGGCGCCACCCCTGCCAAGCCCGGCAGCCAGGAAGCCGGCCTCGCCAGCTGGCGCGAGCTCACCCTGACCGCCCAGAACACCCACTGGGACCCGATCACCGAGTCCACCTGGGTCTACGACGGCACCAACTTCTGGACCGGTGACGACCCCAAGGCCATCCAGGCTCGCGCGGCCTACGCCAAGTCCAAGGGCCTGGCCGGCATGTTCGCCTTCGCCCTGGAGAACGACGACAACTCCGGCACCCTGCTGAACTCCCTCTTCACCAGCCTGGGCTGACACCTCGTCGCACAATGAACGGACGGCCCGCCGCATCTTCCCCATGGGTGCGGCGGGCCGTCGCCGTTTCACGGCCGGTGGGCGAGCAGCAGCCGGGCCTCCGCGCGGAGTTGGTCCTCCTCGCGCATGTTCCAGAAGTGGTCCTTCCCGACCGGTACGCGCCGGTCCGTGGCCAACCACCCTTCGACCAGGGCCCGGTGCTCGGGCGGCAGCGGCCGGCCGATCCGGCGCAGCACGGTGAGGGCGTGGACGGCCGGCGCGCGGCGGGACAGTGCGGCGAGCAGGACGGGGAGGGCCCGGTCGGGGTCGCCGGTGATTCGCCAGTGCGCTTCGGCGGCTTCCACTCGCTGCCGCGGGTGGCCCTCCGTCAGGCAGCGTTCCACCAGTGGCAGCAGCGGCGCGCCGGGCGGGCCGAGCAGGGCGATGTCGGCCAGGCAGTCGGTGCGTTCGGCGAGCAGGTGCAGCGCGGGTTCGGGGTCGGCGCCGAGCCGGGCGGCGGCGACGGCGGACGCAGGGGCCAGCTGCCGGTCTTCCCCGGCCGCCAACTCACCCAGCAGGTCGCGGAGTTCGGGGTCGGTGAGGCCGGTGCCGCCGAGGAAGCGGACGAGTTTCACGGTCGGGCGGGTGCGCAGCAGCGCGGTCAGTTCGGGCAGCAGCGGGGCGGCGTTCTCCGGCGTGAGGGTGTCGAGGAGTTCGTCGGCGCGGCCGTGCATGCTGCCGCACCCGCCGCAGGGCTTCGGGGCGAGGGCCCGGCGGCGCAGGTCGAGGTCGTCGGTGCGGGCGGCGAGCGCGTCGAGTGCGGCCGCTTCGGGCTGGGGGACGGTGGTGAGCAGGCGGGTGTCGCCGGCCCGGCCGAGGGCGAGTTGGGCGGGCCGGTGGATCCGCCAGTCGGGGTCGGTGGTGTGCGGCAGTACCGCTTCGACGATCGGGCCCGGGTCGGCGCAGCGGGCGACGAGATCGGCCAGGCCGTCCAGGACTCTCATCCGCCAGTACCACTCGTGCTGGTGGGGCAGCGCGGCGGCCAGCAGCGCGGCGGCCTCCTCCTCGTATCCGCGCCAGCGTTCGGCCAGTCGCAGCGCGCGGCGGGCCCCGCGTCCGTCGTGGTCGCCGGCGGCGATCCAGGCGGCGGCGACGGCCCGGGTCGCCTCCGCGTCCTCGTCGAGCAGGTACCGCAGCCGGTCGTCGGTGTTGCCGACGCCGGGGAACCACTCGCCCGAGACCACCCGGAACGCCGGGTCGCCGCCGTCCGCGACCAGAACGTCCAACAGCTCGGCCGGGTAAGGAAGTTCGGCCGCCTCCAGCAGCCCGAGCGCGGCGGTGGCCCGGACGGCCGGCTCGGGGTCGGCCAGCGCCGCCCGCAGCCGCCCGGCCGGGTCGGCGTCGAGGAAGCGCAGCACCGTCAGCGCCTCGGCCCGCACGGCGGGCGCCGGGTCCTCGCGCTGAAACGCAGTCAGCGCGGCCACCGCGAGCGGCAGACACTCCCCCGCCGCCGCCCAGCGCGCCACCCGGACGAGCCGACGGCGCACCTCGGGGTTGGGGTCGTCGCGCAACAGGCCCAGCAGGCCCGGGAGTTCCTCGGCCGCCAGGGTCCGCCCCGTCACCTTGTCCTCGAACCCGGACTCGTCCGCCTCGCCCTCGTACTCCTCCTCGGCCCCGCCGGTGGTCGCGATGAACGCCAGCATGTCGTCCCGCCGGTGGACGGCGTGCACGGCGGCGTGCGCCAGGTACGGGACGGCGGCGGCCCCCGCCGAGGAGACCGTCCCCTGATGCAGGGCCCGGTTGAACAGCTCACCGAGCGCGCGATCGACAGCCTCCCGGGCCTCGGCGTACAGCCCGCGGATCCAGTCGGGGACGTCGGTACCGCTCCCGTACGAGTGCTCCAGCGATGCCCAGTCGGTCAGGTGCAGTTCCTCAGGTGATCTCACGAACGCCGGACCTTAGCCGAGCGCCCTGACAAGGCCCTACGGCTGTTGGTCGAGCAGCAGCCGGACTTCTTCGTGCAGCCGCTCCCCGTCCTGCCGGCTCCAGAAGATCTCGTCCGCCATCACGGCCGGGTCCAAGTCCCGCCAGCCCTCCACCAGTGCCCGTTGCCCGGGTGGCAGGGGTTGGCCCGTCCGGCGCAGCACCGACAGGGCCTGCACGGCCGACCAGGTCGGGATGGGCCCGGCGATTTCGGCGAGCAGCGCCGGGACAGCCCGGGTGGGGTCGCCGGTGATCCGCCACAGGGCCTCGGCGGCGTCGACCCGCGTCCTCGGGAAGTCCGCTGCCAGGTACGGCTCCACCAGTGGCAGCAGCGGCGCGCCGGCCGGTCCCAGCAGGGCGGCCTCGGGGAGGCGGTCGGCGTCGGTGGCGAGGCGGTCGGCGAGCAGGCGGAGGGCCGGCCCGGGGTCCGCGCCGAGCCGGGCGGCGGCGACAGCGGCGGCGGGCGCCAGCAGGTGATCGGTGCGCTGCGCCAACTCGTCCAGGGCGGCCAGGAGTTCGGGGTCCGTGAGGCCGAGCTCGCCGAGCAGGTGGAGGAGGCGACGGTTCGGGCAGGTGCGCAGCAGCGCGGTCAGTTCGGGCAGCAGCGGGGCGGCGCTCTCGGGGGTGAGGGCGTCGAGGAGTTCGTCCGTGCTGCTGTGCGAGCCGCCGCAGCCGCCCGGGCAGGGGTGCGGGGTGAGGGCCTGGCGGCGCAGGTCGAGGTCGTCGGTGCGGGTGGCGAGTGCGTCGAGGGCGTCCGGGTGGGGTTCGGGGACAGCAGTGAGCAGGCGGGTGTCGCCGGCCCGGGCGAGGGCGAGTTGGGCGGGCCGGAAGATGCGCGGGTCGGGGTCGGTGGCGTGCGGCAGCACCGCCTCGGCGACGGCGGCGGGGTCGGCGCAGCGGGCGACGCGGTCGGCGAGGCCGTCCAGGACGCGCATCCGCCAGTACCACTCCCGCTGGTGCGGCAGCGCGGCGAGGAGCAGCGCGACGGTCTCCTCCTCGTAGCCGCGCCAGTGGGTGGACAGCCGCAGCGCGCGGCGGGTGCCGCGTCCGTCGTGGTCGCCGGCCGCGATCCAGGCGGTGGCGAGCTCGTGGACCAGCTCCGGGTCGTCGTTGATCAGGCGCTGCAGGCGGTCCTCGGTGCTGCCGACGCCCGGGAACCACTCGGTCCAGACCAGCCGGAAGTCGGGGTCGCCGCCGTCCGCCACCAGGACCGCCGGCAACTCGGGGGTCGGGTCCTCCTCCAGCAGGGCGACCGCGGCCGTGGCCCGGACGGCCGGCTCGGAGTCCTCCAGTGCCGCGCGCAGCAGCGGGCCCGGGTCGGCGTCGAGGCGGCTCAGCACCGTCAGCGCCTCGGCCCGCACCCGCACGACGGGGTCGTCGCGGTGGCAGGCCGTCAACGCGTCCAGCGCCGGCCGCAGGCTGTCCCCGGTCGCGCGGCGGGCCACCCGCACGGCCTGTCGGCGCACCTCGGGGTCGGGGTCGCGTATCAGGTGCAGCAGGCCGGGCAGTTCCTCGGCGACCAGGCCGCACCCTTCCTGCTGCGGCCCGGGCCAGGTCTCCGCCTCCGTACCGCCGGTCGCCGCCAGGTACGCCAGCATGAGGTGGCGCCGGTGGACGGCGTGCACGGCGGCGTGCGCGACGTACGGCACCGCCGCGACGCTCGCCGGGTAGACCGAGCCCTGGTGCAGCACCCGTCCGAACAGCTCGTCCAGCGCCCCGTCGACCACCGCCTCGTCCTCGGAGTACAGCGCGCGGATCCAGCCGGGCACGTCGGTGCCGTCCCCGTACGCGTGGTACAGCGATGCCCAGTCGACCAGGTGCAGTTGCTCAGGTGTTCTCACGAGCACCGGAACCTAATGATCCACACTGACAGAGCAGGGAGTTGGCACGCCCTTGGGGGGTGCTTGGCAAACCCGGGAAGGTGCTGGGAGGCGGCTGTGAGCCAGATGAAGCCGTACCTTACGATCATCGGGTGCCGAGCCTGACCGGAGTCCCGATCCAGATCATCGCCAGCCTGCTGGCGATCGCCGCCTTCGCCGCCACCATGTGGCTCTGGCCCCGGCTGGGCGGCCGGAGCTGGCGGGCGTGGCTCGGGCGGCTGGGGGCGTTCTTCGGGACGCAGATCGTGGTGCTGGCCGCGATGGGGCTGGTCGCCAACTCGTACTTCGGCTTCTACTCGACCTGGAGCGACCTGCTCGGCCTGGACGGCAGCCCGGGCACCGTGGTGAACCACGAGCCGGGCGGCAAGGCCGTCTCGGTGACCGGCGAGCAGAAGATGTACTCCTCGCAGGGCTCCGCACAGGACCGCTCCGGCGTGATCCAGAAGGTCGAGATCCGCGGCGAGCACTCCGGGCTGACCGGTACCCCGGCGTACGTGTACCTGCCGCCGCAGTACTTCCAGCCGGCCTACGCGGGGACGAAGTTCCCGATGCTGCTCGCGCTGTCCGGCTACCCGGGCACGGCGGAGAAGCTGATCTCGCTGCTCCAGTACCCGGCGTCCACGCTGAAGGCGATCGAGGCCAAGGAGATGCCGCCGACGGTGCTGGTGATGATGCGGCCCACCCTGGTCGCCAACCGCGACACCGAGTGCATGGACGTGCCGAACGGCCCGCAGGCGGAGACCTTCTTCACCGAGGACCTGCCGAAGGCGATGTCCGCCGCCTACCGGATCGACGACCGGCCCGAGGCTCGCGCGGTGATCGGCGACTCCACCGGCGGCTACTGCGCCGTCAAGTTCGCGATGCGCAAGCCGGATTCGTACCGGGCGGCGATCGCACTGTCCGGCTACTACGAGGTCCACAACGACCCGACCACCGGCGACCTGTTCGGCGGCAGCGCCGAGGTCAAGCAGGACAACGACCTGCTGTGGCGGCTCCAGAACAAGCCCGCACCGCCGGTCTCGCTGCTGCTCGCCACCAGCCGCAACGAGGAGAACTACCCGGCGACGCAGCAGATGATCGGCGCGTTCAAGGCCCCGACCCAGCTGTCCACCATCACCCTGGACACCGGCGGCCACAACTTCCACACCTGGACCCGGGAGATCCCCCCGGCCCTCACCTGGCTCGGCAGCCGGCTCCCGCAGCCGGCTGCCGCCGCGAGCTGACGAACCGTGGGCTGCGCGGAGATTGCGGCCCGCTCGTAGTCGGGCCTCATCGGGTTCTCGGGCACGCCACCCCACGTGTCTCCCATGACCACGTCCGGTTCCGTTCCTCCGACCAGCGAGCCGTGGCCCGACGCCGCGACCCCCCGAGGGGGGACGCGAACGGCCTCGGGTCATTCCACGCCGGTCGACAACTGCCGCGTCAGCCGCCGCACAGCGACAGCATGGTCTTCTTGTCGGCGGGCGTCACCGGCAGCTGGTACTTCAGCGAGACCTGCGCCCAGCGGATCGCGTAGGAGCAGTGCACCTCGGTGTTGGCGGGCAGCCAACTGGCGGGGCCGGAGTCGCCCTTGGAGGCGTTCTGCGAGCCGTCCGCCGGGATCAGGTTCAGCGGGTCGTTGGCAATCTGCACCCGCTTGGGCTTCTCCCACTGCGAGGCGCCCTGCTGCCAGTCGTAGGACAGCGGCATCACGTGGTCTATCTGTATCTTCGACGCCTGCTGCTTGTTCCAGTCCACCGTCTTGCCGGTGTACGGGTCCCAGATCGTCATTCCGGTGACGACGCACTCGGAGCCGTCCTTGTGCTCCACCTTCTGCCCGTCCCGGGCCAGCATGTCGTCGCGGGTGGCGCAGCCGTTGTGGCCCATCGGGACGCCGTCCACATTGTCCGTCCACGGCGGGCCGAACTGGTCGCGGTCGTAGCCGGTCTTCGGACCCGCGTCGGCAGTCTTGACCTTTCCGATCAGATCCCGCCCCGCCTTGCGGTCCGCGTCGCTGGTGACGGGCGCCAGGCCGGGCTTGGTGCCGTCCGGGTTCTGCAGCGGGTTGGTGCCCTTGGAGGCGGACTGGGCCGACTGGGGCTTCGAACTGCCGGTTGTCGATGCCTTGTTGGCACTGGTGCACGCGCCGAGGGCGAGCGATCCGAGCAACAGGGCGGCGACTATGACGGGACGGCGGGATCGCACGGTATTCCTCTGCGGGTGGGCGAGTCTGACGGCCCACCAGAAGACCAGCCGGTCAAGCAGGGGTCAAGGCGACCACGCCGCAGCATGACACACCTCACAATCCGGGCAAAACCTGTCCGTACGAAGGATTCGCCGAGGCCCGGGGGCGGGGGCGCAGACTGGCGGTATGACGGAATTGCGGGTGCCGGCCCTGGTGCTGGCGGCGGGCGGCGGGTCCCGGCTGGGCGGGCGGCCCAAGGCGCTGCTGCGCCACCGGGGGCGCACGCTGCTGGAGCACACGCTGCTGGCGGCGCGGGACGGCGGGTGCGACGAAACCGTGGCGGTGCTGGGCGCGGCGGCGGCGGAGGTCCGGTCGCGGGTCGACACCGGCGACTGCGTGCTGGTCGACAATCCCGCCTGGCCCACCGGGCTTTCCTCTTCTCTGCGCGCGGGCCTGGCCGCGCTGCCGGCCGGGGCGAGTGCGGTGCTGGTGCTGCTGGTGGACACCCCGGGCGTCACGGCCGAGGCGGTGCGCAGGCTGCTGGCGTCGCACGCCCGGCGCACGGATCTGGCGGCGTGCGCCTACCACGGGCGCCGGGCGCACCCGGTCCTGATCGGCGCGGCGCACTTTCCCGAGCTGCTGGCCACTTCGACCGGCGATGCGGGCGCCCGCGCCCTGCTGTCCTCCCATCCGGTCGCCCTGGTGGACTGCACCGGCGTGGCCGCCCCCGACGACCTGGACACCCCGGCGGATCTGGCCCGATGGCACATCAGTTGACGGTTCGTCAGCCCGTCTGCACCTTTTCCCCGCCTCAACTGCGGTGCAGGATTGCCTCATTCCGCACCGGGCCGGAGCCCGATCGGCGAGGATGGATGGCATCCCTGCCAGCTCGACCCAGACGGACGGTGCCCACCATGCCGCTGCCCGAGGACGCCGCAGATCCGGCCCGGTTCTCCCCCGGTTCGCCGTCGGGGGCCAGCCAACTGCGCTGCCCGGCCTGCCGTCGCGAGCACCGCTACGAGCCGCCGAGCCTGCCCTGCCCGTGCGGCGCGCAGCTGCGGGTGCCGCTGCTGCGCGGCGGGGTGCCGGTGCAGGTGCGGTTCCGCTCCTGGGAGGACTCCTGGGTGAGCATGCGCTGCCCGCACTGCGGGCGCAACGACCAGTGGCCGCAGCCGGAGTTCACCTGCGACTGCGGGGCGACGGTGCGGATGCCGGTGGACCGGGCGCCGAAGCTGCAGAGCGCGGGCCCGCGGGCGACCCGTCCGGCCGAGGCGGCCCGCCCGTACACCACGGCGGTGCCGCCGCTCTCCCCGCCGGACCCGCTCGCGGCCGGTTCGGGCCCGGCCCGGGCGCTGCGCCCGCCGTTCCGCCCGCAGCCGGTGCGCACCCCGCAGGACGCGGTGCTGACGGCGGCCCGCTACTTGCAGTGGCTGGGCTTCGACGACCTGGAGCTGACCACCAGCCAGGAGCGCGACTCGACCAGTCTGCTGGGCGGCCGGATGGTGGCCCGGGTGGACACCTGGACGGAGCCGGCCGACGTCAAGGCGGTGGAGTGCCTGTGGCTGGAGACCCTGCACAGTGAGCAGGTCGCGGCGGCGATGTTCACCGTCTCCGGCTACTCCCGGCAGGCCATGGTGCGCGGCGAACAGCTGCTGGTGGCCCTCTTCACGCTGGACGCGGCGGGCATCCCGCAGCCTTCGAACGGCGCGGCCGAGGCGCTGATGGAGACCGGCTGGACGTCCTGACACGCCGTCACGCCACCGTCACCCGGAAGCACGTCTTCCGGATTTCCTCACGCTCGTGATCTGGTGCACAAGCTCCTACGCGTGTTGAATTGCCGCCACGACGCGGGCCCTTGGGGATTGGGGAGGGCCGGCTGGTCGCTGCATGGCGCGCACAAGGAGGTGGCGTTGTCGGTGCACGGGACTGCCCCGGGGGGCATGGCGGACGTCGTCTGGCGGCTACGGTCGCGGGGCTGCTGGCAGGAGGCGGCGGACCTGCTCCGCCCGCAGGCCGGCCGGGATCCGACGGCGGCGCTCCAGCGGGCCGAACTGCTGATCGAGCAGTGCCTGTTCACCGCGGACCACTGGGAGCGCGCGGAGGACGCCCTGCGCCAGGCGGAAGCCTCGGTCGCCGGCAGCGAGCACCGCGCGGCGGCCTCCTGCGCACGCGGCTACCTGGCGTACGTGGCCAGCGTGTTGAACCGCCGGGACCGGCTGGACGAGGCACAGGCCGCGCTGGGCCGCACCTCGGCGCTGCTGCCGCCGAAGGCACCGGGCCGGCCACTGCTGGACTTCCGGCGCGGGCTGGTCGCGGAGAACCTGCTGCACGATCCGGCGGCGGCGCACAGTGCGTACACCCGGGCGCACGAGGGGGCCAGGGAGCGCGGCGACGACCTGCTGCGCTCCTCGACCTGGTGCCACCTGGCGGGGCTGGCAGCGGCAGCGGGCGATCCGGAGCGGGCCCGGGAGGGTTTCGGCGCGGCATTGAAGCTGCGTGAACAACTCGGGTTCACGGTGGGGGTGGCGCCGGCCCTGGCCTCGCTGGCGGAGGTGTCGGAACCGGCCGAGGCGGAACGGCTGCGCGCCGAGGCGTCCCGGCTGGTCCAGGCGCTCGGCGGGGTGCCGGTGTGGCTGGCGCGGCGGCTGGGCCGGGCCCCGGCGAGGGCGGCGGAGCCGGAAGACGGCACTGTGCACGACCCGCGGCACGGCATCAGCTAAGGTGAGCCTTACCTGTCCGGGGCGAGCAGTGGCCCGGACAGGTCCACCGTGCCGTGCCCGGGCCCCGCTCCCGGGGTACCACCCAGGGAGCCCGCGTGACCGCGCACCAGGTCGAGCAGTTCCCCGCACCGACCGCCGCCGACTCCCAGGTGTTGCACGGGAGTTGGCGGCGCCTCACCGAGGTCTTCCCGGGCCTGCGGATCCACCCGGCCGCCCCGCGCACCGGCGCCGGCTGGACCACCGCCGCCGCCCTCGCCACCGACCCGGCCGCCCTCGACGCGACGATCGCCTTCGACGAACGCCTCGGCCTCGAGCTGTACGGCGCCCCCACCCGCCCGGACGTCACCGCCGGCTTCAGCCTGCACCGCTACGCCTGGCCGGCCGCCCTCGCCTTCACCCTGCCGTGGTTCCTCGAGCGCCGCGTCCCGGTGCTCCCGGTCGAACGCGTCTCGATCAACCGCGCCACCGGCGAACTCACCGCCCGCCCGACCGCCCTCCACTGCCTGCCTGACGACCCCGCGGCCGACCGTCCGAACGCCCTGGTCGTCCCGGACCGCCCGGCCCTCGACGCCGCACTGCGCACCGCGCTCGCCGACCATCTCGCGCCGGTGCTCCACGCTTTCCGCCCCCGCGTGCGACGCGGCCCGCGCACCCTCTGGGCGCTCGCCACCGACGACGTGGTGAACGGCCTCTGGTACCTCGCCACCCTGCTCGACGAGGAGCCCCGGGCCGTGGCCGAACTGACCACCCTGCTGACCGCCGACGCCTCCTCGGCCCCGTTCGTCGGCCCGCCCGGCTTCCGCGAGGAGGGCGGACACCGCACCAGGACCAGGGTCGGCTGCTGCCTGTTCTACACGGTCCGGCCGGCCGAACCCTGTTTCAGCTGCCCCCGCAGCAAATAGCTCCGACAATATTTTGATCTGATTCCGAAATTCCCCCCAATTGGTGTTTTGCTCGCGATCCGGTCATGATTCCCCGCATATCTCCGCCATGATGGTTCCCCTCAATCACGATGCGGAAAGCGAGGCTTGATCAGCTCATGAGACTGTCGGACATACCGCTGGGCTGGGTCGTCGCCGGCGCAGCCGCCCTCGTGGGCGCCGTCGCCCTGCTGGCCTTCGCCCGCAGCCGCTCGGCCGCAGCCACCAACACCGGCAATTCGGACTCCTGGGAACGCGCCGAGGAACGCCGCCGCCGCACCGAATCCCTCTACGGGGGCGCCTCCTACTTACTGCTTTTCTGCTGCGCCGCGGTCGCCGCCGCGCTCTCCTTCCACGGACTGGTCGGCTTCGGCGTCCAGAACCTCGGCCTCTCCGGCGGCTGGGAGTACCTGGTCCCGTTCGGCCTCGACGGGGCCGCCATGTTCTGCTCGGTCCTCGCCGTCCGGGAGGCCAGCCACGGCGATGCGGCACTCGGCTCCCGCCTCCTGGTGTGGCTGTTCGCCGCGGCCTCCGCCTGGTTCAACTGGGTGCACGCCCCCCGCGGCTTCGGCCACGACGGCGCACCCCAGTTCTTCGCCGGCATGTCGCTGTCGGCCGCCGTCCTGTTCGACCGCGCCCTCAAGCAGACCCGGGTCGCCGCCCTGCGCGAGCAGGGGCTGGTCCCGCGACCGCTCCCGCAGATCCGCGTGGTCCGCTGGCTGCGCGCCCCGCGCGAAACCTACGCCGCATGGTCGCTGATGCTCCTCGAAGGCGTCCGCACCCTGGACGAGGCCGTCGAGGAGGTCCGCGACGACAAGCGCACCTCGGCGGAGAACCGGGAACGCCGCAGGATGGCCTCCCGCCGGGAACGCGCCGAGATCCGCGCCATCGGCCGCCAGCCCGGCACCAGTTGGCGCACCCGCCACACCCGCCAACTCGAACCCGCCCCCACCACCCCCACCCCGACGGAGCCCGCCATAGCCCCCGCCGGCCTCCCCGCCACACCCGCCCACCGCAGCATCGACCTCACCCCGGACGAGGACACCACGAGACTCGCTTCGCTCGAACAGAAGCTCAAGGACCTGGAGCAGCAGTTCGGCTGAGGAGAACGGACGGAGCCCCGACAGGGGCCCGGGGAACGGCGGGGCCGAGTCTGCTGGCGATCAACAGGGCGCTGAAAGGTTCCGCCGTTTCTGGTCCCCGCTCTGACCCCAAGCAGTCCCGACCACTCGCAGCCCGGCCTCGCCGTTCCCCGAGCCCCTGAATACTCAGCTGCTCAACTCGAACCACATCCGCTTGCCCGAGCCGCGAGGCTCAACCCCCCACGCATCGGCCAAGCCCTCGACCAGCATCAACCCACGCCCGGACGACGCCTGTTCGCCGGGCGTGCGGCGTGTCGGCCAGAGATCGCTCTCGTCCTCGACCTCGACCCGCAGCCGCGCCCGCCCGTCCTCCTGGTAGAGCCGCGCAGTGAACATCGCGTCCCGGTCCGTGTGCCGAATCGCGTTCGTCACGAGCTCGGACGACAACAGCTCGGCGGTGTCGATGAGTTCGGGCACCCCCCAGCGCCGCAACGCGTCCCGCAGCTCCGCCCGGAGTTCGGAGATCCGCGCCAGGTCCGCCTGCCCGATCCTGCGCCGCAACTGCTGCGCGGCGCGGCCGCCCGCGGGCCCGTCCCAGCGCAGCAGCAACAGCGCGATGTCGTCCTCGCGTTCGCTGGTGTCGGCGGCCTGCGAGGCGATCCGGTCGGCGAGTTCCTCCAGTGGCTCGCGTGGGGATTCGTCGATCGGGGGGAGGTGTTCCGAGACGGTGTCGCAGAGGCGGGCGAACCCGGTGTCGAGGTCCATGTCGCGGGCTTCGACCAGGCCGTCGGTGAACAGCAGCACGGTCTCCCCGGGGTCGAGGCTGAACCGGGTCACCCGGTACTCCTCGTCGGGCGCGACGCCGAGCGGCAGCCCGCCCGCCACCGGAACGGGGTGGGTGCTGCCGTCGGCGCGGCGCACCACGGGGTCGAGGTGGCCGGCCCGGACGGCGTAGACCACGCCGTAGTCGACGTTGACCTCGGCGTAGGTGCAGGTCGCGAAGTGGTCGGTGTCGAGGTCCGCCAGGAAGCGCGACGCCCGGGCCATCACGGCGGCCGGCGGGTGCCCTTCGGCCGCGTAGGCGCGCAGCGCGATACGGAGTTGGCCCATGATGCCGGCGGCGTGCACGTCGTGGCCCTGGACGTCGCCGATGACCAGGCCGACGTGGCCGCCGGGCAGCGGGACGACGTCGTACCAGTCGCCGCCGATCTGGAGGCCGGAGCCGGCCGCGAGGTAGCGGACGGCGGTGGTGACGCCGGGGACGGCGGGGACGGTGCGGGGCAGCATGACGCGCTGGAGGCCGGCGGCGAGTTCGTGTTCGGCGTCGTGCAGGCGGGCCCGGGCGAGGGACTGGGCGACCAGTCCGCCGAGGGTGGAGAGCAGGGTGCGTTCGTCGGGGTCGAGTTCGCGGTCGTCGTCGAAGGAGACCACGCAGACGCCGGTGGGGCGGCCGCTGGCGACCAGCGGGAGGAACGCCCAGGAGGAGCGTCCGCTGCTCTCGGCCCAGTCCCAGGCCTCGGGGTAGCGCTCGCGGTACTCCTCGCGGCTGGAGACGAAGATCGGGGCGCGCTGCCGGACCGCCTCGGCGGCGGGGTGGGTGGGCGCGAGCGGGATGCGGTCGAACTGGGCGTCGAGGGTACTGCGGTAGCCGCTGGAGCCGAGCACGGCGATCCGGCCGCCTTCGAGCGAGGCGAGGGCGAGTCCGTCGGGGCCGAGGCCGGGCAGCGGAAGTTCGGTGAAGACCCGGGTGACGTCGCGGACGGTGACGGCATCGGAGAGGGCGCGGGCGGCTTCCTTGATGAACCGGGAGCGTTCCTCGCGCAGCACGGCGAGTTCGTCGGCGCGTTCGCGTTTGTGGAGTTCGACGGTGGCGTCCCAGACGAAGCCGACCATCCGCGAGGGGCGGCCGAAGGCGTCGGCGAGGACCCGGCCTCGGAAACGCACGGCGTGCAGTTCGCCGTCGGGGAAGACGGTGCGGTAGTAGGCGCCGCACTGGCCGAGTTCGGCGACGGCCCGTTCGACCCGGCGGCGCACCACGGGGGCGTCCTCGGGGTGCAGCAGGGCGAGGAAGGCGCCGGAGCTGCGGTCGAACTGCTGGCCGGCCAGGCCCAGGATGGTGCAGGCGCGCCGGTCGCCGACCAGGGTGTCGCGCCGGATGTCCCAGTCGAAGGAGCCGATGCCGTTGGCGGCCATCGCCGGTTCGAGCCACTCGGGGGTGGAGTCCCCGGTGCGGGTGGGCAGGCCCCGGGCGGTGGACGGCACGGCGCGGCCGGCGGCGGTGCGCAGCGGGTTCGCGGGAGTGCTGTTCCGGGTGGCCTGGGCGGGCGGGGTGCGGCGGGCGGGCCCAGGCGCCTCGGGCTCGGTGGCCATGCTTCTCCTGCCGGATGCCTTGCCTGGCGGCCGCTGGTTTCCGTGTCCCCTGTTGGGCCGGCCGGACCGCGATGGTTGCGTGTGCCTACTGGCACACATTCTCACTACCCTCTCGTATGTTCGGCAAGGCGGCAATGCCGGTGACCTGCGCGGTACTGATCGCACACGATCCCGCCGGAGAATCCTCACCCGAACGGCCCACCCGGGTGGCCGGTCCGGAATTCCCCCCACCGGTTCGGGGCGGGCCCGCTCAGAGCACGGACAGCTCGAACCAGGTGACTTTTCCGTCCCCGCGCAACTGCACTCCCCAGTCGTCGGCGAGCGCCTCCACCAGCAGCAGGCCGCGCCCGGAGGTGGCGTCCTCGTTCGGGTGGCGGCGGCCGGGGAGGTGGCTGGTGCGGTCGTGCACCTCGACCCGCAGGCGCTGTTCGGCGGTGAACTGGGCGTCGAACTCGGCGCCCTTGCCGGTGTGCACCAGCGCGTTGGTGACCAGTTCGGAGGTCAGCAGCTCGGCGGTGTCGGCAAGTTCCGGCACACCCCAGTGGTCGAGCGCGGCCCGCAGCCGGCGCCGGACGGTGCTGACGGCGGGCAGGTCCGCCGCCTCCAGGGAGGCGTGCAGCCGGCGGTGCAGGGCACACTCCGGCTGGTGCACCGGGGCCGGACCCTGCGGCTTCGCCGCCGGCTGTGACTGAATCTGTGCGGGCCCCTGCCGGTCCGTCTGCTCCCGGCGCGAGGCCGAGCGCTGCCGCGGGAACCTTGCCTGACCGTCCATCAACTTCTTCAGCCCCCGCCCTCGTTCCGGACGGCCGCTCCGGTCCCCCACCGGCCCGGCGGCCACTTCTGGTCATCCTCATGCCCACTCGGCGGCGTTTGCAACAGTGATCCGCCCCTACGCCCGTGGTGAACGGTGCGCAAGGGCGTGCGCGGGCACGCGGGTGAGCCGGGGGCGCTCGCCCGGGCCGGGGCCCCGGTTCACCCGCGTGCCCGTTCGGCGTCAGGAGATCCGCCGGCCCTGGTCGGCGCCGTTGGTGCAGTCCCACAGCCGGGCGGGCGCGGCGTTGCCGGTGCGCCGGTCGGCGATCTCCGGGCCGGTGCGTCGGCTCGTCCCCGGCGCGATCCTCGCCCGCCCCGATCATCGATTCCGATCCTTGCCGACCACTTCCGCACAGCTCCTCCCCACTTCTCCCACACCCCTCCCGTGCGCCTGCGGGGCGTCCCGGGCCCGCGGCCGGACGCTGGACATGGCGGGCAGCCGCGGGTTCAATGGGGCCCGACGCGTTTGAACGTCGTTCTAAACTCTTCACCGACCACCCTCCGTCCACCCTCGACGAGCGAGGCACCGTGCGACTGACTCCCACCGAACGGGACCGGCTGCTGATCTTCACCGCGGCCGAGTTGGCCCGCGCCCGACGGGCGCGCGGCGTGCGATTGAACGTGCCGGAGGCGACGGCGCTGATCGCCGACACCGTCTGCGAGGCGGCCCGCGACGGCCGCCGTCTGGCCGAGGCGATCGAGGCCGGCCGCACCGTGCTGAGCGCCGCCGACGTGCTGCCGGGCGTGCCGGACGTGGTGACGGTCGTCCAGGTGGAGGCGGTGTTCGAGGACGGGACGCGCCTGGCAGTGGTCAACGACCCGTTCCGCGGCGCGGGTTCGCTGGGCGACGGGGCCCCGGGCGCGGCGCTGCCGGGCGCCGGCGCGGGCTACGACCCGGTGGAGGAGGCGCTGCTGCTGCCGGTGCACAACACCGCCTCGGTGCCGATCTCGGTGACCTCGCACTTCCACTTCTTCGAGTCCAACCCGCGCCTGGCCTTCGACCGCGCCGCCGCGTACGGGATGCACCTGGCGGTGCCGGCGGGTTCCTCGGTGCGCTTCGACCCGGGCAGCACCGTCGAGGTCGGCCTGGTGCCGATCGGCGGCGAGCGGGTCGCGATCGGATTCGCCGGGCTGGTGGACGGGCCGCTGGACGCGCCGGGCGCGAAGGACGCGGCGCTGGCCAAGGCCCGGGCGACCGGCTACCTGACCGAGTTCGACGACACGGAGCCCGCGCAGTGACCGCCAACGCCCGCCGCACCAGGAAGGATCACCACGCATGAGTGCTATCACCCCGCACGACTACATCTCGGTGCACGGCCCGCGGGCCGGCGACCGGGTCCGGCTCGGCGACTCGGGGCTGATCGTCCGGGTCGAGTCGGACTCGCAGGCCCCGGGCGACGAGTTCCTCGCCGGGTTCGGCAAGACCGCCCGGGACGGGCTGCACCTGAAGCCGGCCGCGGTCCGCGAGACCTGCGACGTGGTGATCTCCAACGTGCTGGTGATCGACGCGGTGCAGGGCATCCGGAAGACCTCGATCGGCATCCGGGGCGGCCGGATCTCGGCGATCGGCCGGGCCGGCAACCCCGACACCCTGGACGGCGTGGAGGTGGTGGTCGGCACCGGCACCACGATCGTCTCCGGCGAGGGCCTGATCGCCACCGCGGGCGCCATCGACACCCACGTCCACCTGCTGTCGCCGCGGATCATGGAGGCCTCGCTGGCCTCCGGCGTGACCACCATCATCGGCCAGGAGTTCGGCCCGGTCTGGGGCGTCGGCGTCAACTCGCCGTGGGCGCTGCGGCACGCGTTCAACTCCTTCGACGCCTGGCCGGTCAACATCGGCTTCCTGGGCCGCGGTTCGTCCTCCGACCCGGCTCCGCTGGTGGAGGCGCTCGCCGAGGGCGGCGCGTCCGGCTTCAAGGTGCACGAGGACATGGGCGCGCACACCCGGGCGCTGGACACCGCGCTGCGGGTCGCCGAGGAGTACGACGTCCAAGTTGCCCTGCACACCGACGGGTTGAACGAATGCCTGTCGGTGGAGGACACCCTCGCGGTGCTGGAGGGCCGCACCATCCACGCCTTCCACATCGAGGGCTGCGGCGGCGGCCACGTGCCGAACGTGCTGAAGATGGCGGGCGTGCCGAACGTGATCGGCTCCTCCACCAACCCGACCCTGCCGTTCGGCCGGGACGCGCTGGGCGAGCACTACGACATGATCGTCTCCGCCCACGACCTCAAGCCCGACCTGCCGGGCGACGCCGCGATGGCCCGCGACCGGATCCGGGCCGGCACGATGGGCGCCGAGGACGTGCTGCACGACCTCGGGGTCATCGGCATCACCTCCTCCGACGCCCAGGGCATGGGCCGGGCCGGCGAGACGGTGCGCCGCACCTTCGCGATGGCCGGCAAGATGAAGGCCGAACTCGGCCCGCTGGACGGCACCGGCTCGTACGGCACCGCCGAGGGCGGCGACGACAACGAGCGGGTGCTGCGCTACATCGCCAAGCTGACCATCAACCCGGCCATCGCCCACGGCCTCTCCCACGAGGTCGGCTCGATCGAGGTCGACAAGCTGGCCGACATCGTGCTGTGGCGGCCGGACCACTTCGGCGCCAAGCCGCAGCTGGTACTGAAGGCCGGTTTCCCCGCGTACGGCGTGGTCGGCGACCCGAACGCCTCCACCGACCGGTGCGAACCCCTGGTGCTGGGGCCGCAGTTCGGCGCGCACGGCGCCACCGCCGCGGACCTCTCGGTGGCGTTCGTCGCCCAAGCCGCCGCCGATTCCGCCTACTTGGACGTCGCGGGCGACCAACTGCCCACCCGCAGGCGGCGGGTGGGAGTGCGCGGCACCCGGGGCATCGGCCCGCGCTCGATGCTGCGCAACGGCCGGCTCGGACAGGTCGACGTCTCGGCGACCGGCCTGGTCTCGCTGGACGGCGAGCCGCTGCGCTCCGCGCCCGCCGACTCGGTCTCCCTCAGCCGCCTGTACTTCCTGTGAACTCCCCTCACTTTCCTAGGACTTGATTCCTCATGACCTCCCCCACCCCCGCCTCGCTCGGCTTCCGGATGCCCGCCGAATGGCACCCGCACGAGCGCACCTGGATGGCCTTCCCGACCCCGAACCCGACCTTCGACGGAGCGGAGCAGCTGGACGCGGCCCGCCGCGCCTGGGCCGAGGTCGCCAACACGATCGTCCGCCACGAGCCGGTCACCCTGGTCGTCAACACCGGCGAGACCGAGGCCGCCCGCCCCTATCTCTCCCCCGACGTGGAGATCGTCGAGCGCCCGCTGGACGACGCCTGGATGCGCGACATCGGCCCGTCCTTCCTGATCGACGGCGAAGGTCAACTGGCCGCCGCCGACTGGGTGTTCAACGGCTGGGGCGCCCAGTCCTGGGCCCGCTGGGACAACGACCAGCACATCGCCGAACACGTCACCGAGCTGGCCGGCGTGCGGCGCTTCGCCTCCCGTCTGATCAACGAGGGCGGCGGCATCCACGTCGACGGCGAGGGCACCGTCCTGGTCACCGACACCGTCCAGCTCGGCGAGGGCCGCAACGCCGACTGGACCCGCGAGCAGGTCGAGGCCGAACTGCACGCGCACCTCGGCACCACCAAGGCGATCTGGCTGCCGCGCGGACTGACCCGCGACTACGACGAGTTCGGCACCCGCGGCCACATCGACATCGTCGCCTCGTTCGTCCGCCCCGGCACCGTCGTCGTGCACTCCCAGCCCGACCCGGCGCACCCCGACCACGCGGTCTGCCAGGAGCTCGCCGGGATCCTCCGCTCCGCCACCGACGCCCGGGGCCGCAGCCTGGAGGTCATCGAACTCCCGGCCCCCACCGTCCTGTTCGACGAGGACGGCGAGCCCGTCGACTACTCCTACATCAACCACTACGTGGCCAACGGCGTCGTCGTCCTGTGCGCCTTCGACGACCCGCGCGACGAGCAGGCCAAGGCCATCCTGGAGAAGGCGTACCCCGGCCGGACCGTCGAACTGGTCGACGCCCGCGAGATCTTCGCCAACGGCGGCGGCATCCACTGCATCACCCAGCAGCAGCCGAAGGCCTGACGCCTCCTCACGCATCGAACGGCCGGTCAGTGGTGGAGCCGACGCTCCGTCACCGACCGGCCGTCCGGTCGCCGGTGAACTCCTGCGAACGATCTCCGGTATTCGGCCTCGGAACGCGCGTCACTGGTTAGCATGCCCGTGCGGCGCCAGGGGGGCGCCCGCCCAGCATTGGGGGATCCACGCATGCGCATTCGCGCGAAGGGGCTCACCGCCCTGCTCCTCGGCTCGCTGCTCGCCGTCGGCGCCACCGCCGCACCGCAGGCCGGCGCCGGCACCATCCCGGCCGCCACCACCGCCTCGACCCGAGGCCTGGAGATCGGCATCCCGGCCTACAGCTTCCCGGACTACCCGATGTTGCTGAACGTCCAGGCCACCACGCCCGCGCCGTCCGTCGTCATCCTCAACCCGGGCAGCGGCGAAGCCCCGTTCGCCGCCGACTGGCAGGCCCGCGCCGACGCGCTGCGCGCCAAGACCACCGCCACCGGCGAGCACACCAAGGTGATCGGCTACGTGCACACCGAAGCCACCGGGCGCGACCGGGACGCCGTACTCAAGGACGTCCGCAACTACCTGGTCACCCCGGACGGCAAGCTGCACGTCGACGGCATCTTCTTCGACACCAGCAGCCGCAACTGCGGCGTCAACAACGTCGAACGCGACTTCTACCTCGACCTGCGCCACCAGGTCCAGGCGCTCGTCCACTCGATCGACCCGACCGTGCAGGAACTGGTGGTGAACAACCCCGGCACCGCCGTCCAGGACTGCTTCCTGGAGCCCGGCAAGCGCACCGCCGACACCTTCGTCACCTTCGAAGGCACCTACGACAACTACATCAACCACTACCTGGGCGGGAACGTCTTCAACCTGACCGCCGGCTACTACCCCGGCGCCGGGTTCGACCCCGACGGCACCTCCTACTGGCACCTGATCCACGCCACGCCCAACGCCACCGCCATGAAGACCGCCCTCAGCACCGCGTTCACCCGCGGCGCCGGGTACGCGTACGCCACCGACGACGTCGAACTCAACCCGTGGGACGCCACCCCCGCCTGGGGCTTCGGCGCGGAGACCTCGTACGCCGCCACCATCGGCTGACCTCCCGGCCGGGCCCACCCCTTCGTCGACAGGAGGGGCGGGCCCAGCCGCGCCGGGGTGTCATGGAGGCATGACACCCCCCACGCTCGACGAACTCACCGACGAACTGCTGCGCCTCGCCCCCGGACTGGACCGCGAACAGGCCGCCGCCGTCCTCCGCAAGGCCTACCGGGCCGGCCTCGACCACGGCCGGCAGGAGACCGCCGAAGGACGCGAACACAGCGGCTGGTGACCCCCGGCCGCACCCCCGCCCCGCCCCGTACGGGAAACTGGACGCCGGACAGCCAGCAACGAGGAGAGCGGATGGCCCCGCCACGCACCCGCCGCCCGGCCCGCCCGCGGGAAGAGGTGTACGCGGCCGCCCGCGCCGCCATCGCCGAACACGGCCTCGCCCGCCTCACCATGGCCGGCCTCGGCCAGCAGCTCGGCATGAGCGCCGGACACCTGCTCTACTACTTCGGCAGCAAGGACCAGCTCCTGCTGGAGACCCTCCGCTGGAGCGAGGCCCAGCTCGGCGAACGCCGCACCCGCGAACTCGCCCGCCACGACCTGCCGGTACTCGAACGGCTCGCCCGCTACATCGACCTCTACCTGCCCGAAGGCCCCGGCGACCCCCGCTGGATCCTGTGGATCGAGGTGTGGAGCCGCTCCCCCGGCACCGCGGAACTCCGCCAGGGCCAGCCCGACATCGAGACCCCCTGGCAGAACGACCTCACCGCACTCATCACCGAGGGCCTCACCACCGGCGTCCTCACAACCGTCGCCGACACCCCCGCTCCCGCTCGCGCCACCCAGCTCCGCGCCCTCCTCGACGGCCTCGCCATCCCCCTCGCCATCGGCCTCCCCGCCACCACCCGCCCCCAGGCCACCGCCCACGCCACCTCCGCCGCCCACGCCCTCCTCGGCGTCCCGGCGAAGGCGGCGGAGTAGCGGAGCAGCGGTCGGACGGGCGCGACGGCTTCGGCACGGGCCGACGGAAAACGACCGGCACAGGCCCGGCCACCGGCGGCGTGCCACGGGCAACCGGCCACCGGCCGTTGGGCACCGGGCCGCCGACGAACGCAAGCGGCAGGGCGTTCACGATCGGATGCCGCGCCACACCGGGCAACCACCGCCCCACCCGGCGCAGCCACCGCTCACCACCCGCAGGCCACCCGCGCACCCGGCCGACCCGGTCCGGCACGAAACCGGAAGCACCGACGGGCACCCGCAGCGGCCCGACGACGGGCACCGGCCGGGACAGACCCACCGCCACCGGCCGGGCCTCACCGCGCCACCCGTCGAAGCCACCGCTCACCACCCGCAGGCCACCCGCGCACCCGGCCGACCCGGCCCGGCACGAAACCGGAAGCACCGACGGGCACCCGCAGCGGCCCGGCGACGGGCACCGGCCGGAACAGACCCACCGCCACCGGCCGGGCCTCACCAAGCCACCCGGCTACCACTCCTCCGGACGAAGCCCGCACGACGCCAACGGGCGCGCGCAGCGAGGCGGCGACGGGCACCGGCCGGAACAGACCCACCGCCACCGGCCGGGCCTCACCGAGCCACCCGGCGAAGCCGCCGCTCACCACCCGCAGGCCACCCGCGCACCCGGCCGACCCGGTCCGGCACGAAACCGGAAGCGCCGACGGGCACCCCTGGCGGCCCGGCGACGGGCACCGGCCAGGACAGACCCACCGCCACCAGCCGGGCCTCACCGCGCCACCCGGCTACCACTCCTCCGGACGAAGCCCGCACGACGCCAACGGGCGCGCGCAGCGAGGCGGCGACGGGCACCGGCCCGAACGGACCCACCGGGTCCAGCCTGGCCGCACCGGATCCCCGTGCGGCTGCCGCCCGGGGCGGAGCCCCCGTCGCGGGCGTCACTCCGTCCAGACCGCCACCGCCGTGCGGTCGTCGGCGTAGCCCTTGGCGCGGACCTGGATCTGGCGGAGGAAGTCGACGGTGCCCGGCGGGTGCGGGTGCGCCCAGTGGCTGGACAGGAAGTGCGCGACGGCCGGCTCCTCGGCGATCGGGTCGGCGAGGCCCGGGGTGCACAGCAGCAGGATGTCGCCGGAGGTGGCCGGCACCAGGCGGAACCGGAACGGGCGCGGCGCCTGCCGCGCGGCCGGGGGCAACGGGGGCTGGCCGTCCGGGTGGTGGAGCAGCCGGGCCGCGTACGCGTCGATCCAGTGCCCCGACCGCAGCAGGTACAGCCCGCCCGGGCCGGTGCCGAACGCGGCCCGGTGGGTGGCCGCCGGGTCGGTGGACATCAGCAGGCAGTGCAGCGAGGCGGTCTCCTCCGCCGGCGTCTCCTGAAGGGCTTCCGGCTCGGCCCCCTCCGGCACCGCGTTCTCGGCGTCGCCGCGCAGCCGGGCCGCCGCCTGGAGCGCGATCCGCTGCAGGCCGTACCGCAGCCTGTCACGGGCGCCGGCCCGCAGGTCGGCGGCGAGTTCGGCGCGGCTGCGCCCGATCGCGACGGCCAACTGCCGGGCCGCGTCCGCCGCCGCGGCGGAACCCGACGCGGCGGCGGCCCGCCGCGCCGGGCCCGCGAGCACCGTCAGCACCAGCCCGTCCTCGGCCTCCCCGAACCGGACGGTGAGCAGCGCGTCGCGCCGCGGCTCGCCCCGGTAGCGGGCGGAGTCGCCGCGGATCGACACGGCCCGCAGCGTGGTCGCCGCGAACTGGGCGCCGTCGATGGCCGTGTCCGGCACGATGCCGGCCAGCCCGTCCGGGTCGGTGACCGGCAGCGCGGTCGGCTCGGCGGCGTACGTCGGCGGCCGCTCCCCGACATGCGGCACCGCCGGCGCCTCCGGCCCGCGCCAGGGCGCGCCGCGCTCCGACGGCGGGGCCACTGCGGCATCCGGCTCCGCGACGGCCTCGGGCTCCACCGGGGCCTCGGGTACCGCGACCGCCACCGCGACCGCCACCGGGGCCGGCTCCGGCTCCGGCTCCGGCTCCGCAACGGCGGGCGGTTCGGCGGGCGGTTCGGTGGGCGGTTCGGTGGGGTGCGGCTGGTGCGGCTGCTCGGCCGGTGCGTCGTCGTCGGTCGGGCGGATCTCGGGCCAGGCGGCCTCGGCCCAGCTGCGCAGGGACGGCTCCGGGTGCGCCACCGCGTCCACGGGGGTGTGCTCGGTGGCGGGCCCGTCCTGGGTGTCGAAGAGGCCGACGGCGGAGGTGAACCATTCGTCCACGGACGAGGTGTCGGCGACGGCGTCGGGAGTGTCGGGGAGGGTGCCGGCGGGGCCCGCGTAGACGGTGTGCCACCAGGCGTCGTCGGGTCGGCTCGGCCCGGGTGCGCCCTGCTCGTTCAACTGACGGCTCCTGATTGATCCGTGGAATAGCCGGACGTCAAGTCATTCTTCCGAAGCACAACGACGGTGTCCGGGAATCGGAACATCGCACCGACGCCGGGGTGGGGTTCCGGCCACTGCCGGTCGAAATGAGCCGGAGCGATGGGCCGCGCGGGGGAAATTCGGAGCCCAAGAGGGGCATCGCTTCACCCGATCGGCTGATTAATATGTGCGCATGACCGCGCCAGGACTTCGCACTCGACCCCGGGAAGGGACCGCGTACGCGGTATTCCGCCCCGTGGCGATGCTGTGGTCCGTGCTGCTGGCCGCCCTGCTGGCGCTGCTGCCGTGCGCGGCGAACGCCCGCACGGCGAGCTCCGCGCCCCCCGCGCCCGTCACGTCCGTCCAGGCGGTGTCCACCGTCGTTCCGGCGGCGGCCGCCGTCTTCGCGGACCGGGACCGGGTCGGCGCACCGTCCGGACACCAGCACGCGCTGGCACCGGACGGCCCCGGCGTGCTCATCCTGTGCACCGCGGACGGCCCGGGCCGGGTGCCCGGTCACGGCTGTTCCAGTCACTCCTTCTGCGGCCCGGAGTCGCAGCTCCCGAACGCGCCCCCGCAGCCCGGCGCGGTCGTCCTGCCGCAGTTGGTGGCTCCCCCCGCGTCGCCCGCCGCCCCGGCGTGCGACGTCCGACCGGCGCCGCACCACGCGCCCGACCTGCACGTCCTCCAGGTTCACCGGTCCTGAGCGGAACCCACCGCCGACCCGTTTCCCCGACGAAGGGGCGGTCGGCGGCTCCGCTGCCCCAACCCCACCGCAGACCGCCGTGAACCGCACGGCGGGGACAAGGACATCACTCATGGGTTCCGCCTACAAGCAGCCCCGGCAGGGAAGCAAGTCCGCGCAGCAGGCCGACCGCCGGGCCCGGATCGCCGAGCTGCGCGCGATCGAGCAGCGCCGTGAGCGCCGCAACAAGATCCTCACCATCGCCCTCTCGGCCGGGCTGGTGCTCGCCATGGTCGGCGGCGGCACCTGGCTGGCGCTGGACGCCAAGAACAAGAAGAACCAGCAGACCGAGGCGGCGAAGTCGCCGATCGAGGGCGTCAAGACCTGGGACAACCTGTCCCGCACCCACGTCCAGACCGAGGTCAAGTACCCGCAGACCCCGCCGGTCGGCGGCGACCACAACCCGGTCTGGGCGACCTGCATGGGCACCGTCTACGACCAGCCGGTGAAGAACGAGAACGCGGTGCACTCCCTGGAGCACGGCGCGGTCTGGGTCACCTACAACGGCAAGGCCAACCCCGATGACATCAAGGCGCTGAGCGAGAAGGTCAAGGCCACTCCCTACAGCCTGATGAGCCCCTACCCCGACGAGGAAGGCACCATCACGCTGAGCGCCTGGGGCACCCAGCTGATCGTCGACAACTCGAAGGACCCGCGGATCGACCAGTTCTTCACCAAGTACGTGCAGGGCCCGCAGACCCAGGAGCCCGGCGCCTCCTGCAGCTCGGGCGCGATGTGACCGCCGACCGGGAACCGTCGCAGCCCGCCACCGGTCGGCGCCGCCGCACCCTGTGGTGGCCCGCCGCGCTGGCGGCGGTCGTCGCGCTCGGCCTCGGCGTGCCCGCGCTGGTCTCCAGCAGCACCCCGGCGTCCGGGAGCTCCTCCTCCACCCCGAGCACCGACTCGGCGGAGGCCGGCTTCGCCCGCGACATGGCCACCCACCACCAGCAGGCGATCGACATGTCGTTCATCGTCCGCGACCGCACCCAGGACCAGGCGGTCCGCACCCTGGCGTTCGACATCATCAACACGCAGGCCAACCAGCGCGGCATGCTGATGGGCTACCTCGACCAGTGGGGCCTCACCCAAACCAGCGCGGCCAAGCCGATGACCTGGATGGGCCACACCTACGAGGCCCACGACGGCTCGCTCATGCCCGGCATGGCCACCAACGCCGACCTGGACAAACTCCGCACCCTCAGCGGCAAGGACGCCGAGGTGTTCTACCTCCAGCTGATGCTCGCCCACCACAGGGGCGGCGCGGACATGGCCCAGGCGTACGTGGACGCGGCGAAGAACGACGTCGAGAAGCGGCTCGCGCAGACCATGGTCAACGGCCAGAAGGCCGAGATCGACCTGATCACCACCATGCTCACGGAACGCGGCGCACCGCCGAGTTCCTGACGCCGTCAACCGCCCGCGAGGGGCGCCACCCGGAAACGCCCGGGCGGCGCCCCTCGCGCGATCCTGCGCGGCGCTGGGGTGGGGGCGGTCGCGGCACGGCACCGGCGGACGGTCGCGGCTGCGCGCCGGTGGGCGGTCGCGGCTGCGCGCCGGTGGGCGGTCGCGGTGGCGGAGCGGTGGGAGGTCTCGGCGGCGCGCCTGGCGGGCATTTCCAACAGTGCGCCAGTGGCGGCAGCGGCGCGTCGGCGGGCGGTCGCGGCGTGGCGGCAGCAGTCGGGCACTGCCATGCGCCCGGCGGGCGGTCCCGGCCGCATGCCGGTGACGATCCCGACATGGCGTCAGCCGACGGCCGCGGCAGCACACCGGCGGGCGTCCCCGACATGAGGTCGGCGGTCATTCTTGGCCATGTAGCGAGCGTTCCCGGCCGCGCGCCGGTGGGGCGTTCCCGACACGGCGTCAGCGGGCGAACCCGGCCATGCGCCGATGGGCGTTCCCGACGTGAGGTCGGCAGTCGTTCCTGGCAGCACGCCGATGGGCGTCCCCGGCACTGCACCTGGCGGGCGTACCGGCCGTACGTCTGTTTTTACCGGGGTGAAGTAGAACCATGGCCTCGGTCTGTTGGGGAGCCAGTGGTTCTTCGGTGAGTTTGGGAGCCAGTCGGTGTGATGGTGTGGAACATGCCGCTTTCGGAGTAATCGCGGTGGCTTGGGCTATTCGGCCGTCACGCTGTGCCTGTTGATCACGGTCCAGGTCAGGGAGACCGCTGGTGCACAGGTCACGTGAGTGGCTGTTCGAGAGGATTCGCCGGGCTCACCGCGAGCAGGGGCTGTCGGGGGGCGGGAGCTCGCGGCGCGGTTCAAGGTGTCGCGGAACACGGTGAAGAAGGCGTTGGAGTCGCCGGTGCCGCCGAAACGCAAGGCGCCGCCGCCGAGCAAGAGCGTGCTGGAGCCGGTGAAGGGCTTCATTGACGCGATGCTGCGCGAGGACCTGGATGCGCCGGCGAAGCAGAAGCACACGATCCCGCGGATCATTGAGCGCCTGGCTGCGGAGCACGACTTCGAGCTGGGTCGGCAGACCACGGTGTGGGAGTACGTAAGGAAGCGACGCCCCGAGATCAAGGCGGAGGCCCTGGAGGGGCGCCGGCACCTGGACGGGATAGTGCCGCAGGCGAAGAGGCCGGGCGAGGAGGCGGAGGTCGACTTCGCGGACTTCTGGCTGGACCTGGCCGGGCAGCGGCGCAAGTGCGTGCTGTTCACGCTGCGGCTGTGCGCTACACCACCACCTCAGCGCTGGTGAACGAGCTCGCCGAGGCCCACGCGAACCGCCGCCTGTCCTCCGTGATCGCCCGCTACAGCAAGATCGACCTTCTCTGCCTGGATGAGTTCGGCTACCTCAACCTGGACCGCAAGGGCGCCAAGCTGCTGTTTCAGATCTTCACCGAACGCGCGGAGCGCAAGGCCACCGCCGTCGCCACGAACTCGCCCTTCACCGAGTGGGACAAGACCTTCGGCGACGCCCGCCTCTGCGCGGCCATCGCCGACCGGATCACCTTCCGATGCACGCTGATCCAGACCGGCACCGAGTCCTACCGCTACCAGGCCACCCAGGAATCCCTCTTCCCCACCCCGAACTGACTACCTGACGCTGTCGGGATCTTGGTGGTCGTGCGTTTCGGGTGGACAGCAGACCTTGCGCAGCACGTGAGCGTCCGCAGCTGTCATAGACTCCGTGATCATGTTCAAGGGCTGGTGGCATGTCGTGCCGGATGAAGAGCGGCAGCAGTGGCTGTTGGAGCCGTTCGTAGGTGTTGGGCCACTGCGCTTCGGTATGAGCCCTGTTGAGGTGGCGGACGCCATGAGCGGCCTCACTGCCGAGGTCGAGCGACACACCCGCCGGCGCGAGGTGGATACGAACGTCTACACAGTCGTGGAAGGAAAGTACCCGGAGTTCGGCCTGCACCTGTACTACCGGGATGAACAGCTTGCGGGCATTGTGGTCGACGCTCTGTGCGGACCGCAGGTCTCCGCAGATGGTGCGGCACTCGTCGGCCGGGTGCCCTCCGTGCTGGAGCAGTGGATGCTCGATCGAGCCGAGGCTCGCTCACCCGAAGAGGAGCTTTCCTACATGAGCGCGGGCGTTCCCGGCTCGGAGTCCCTGGGCGTGGTGATCAACGTGCAACGGGAAGGTGACCGCCTCCTCACCCGGCCGGTGTTCTTCCCCGCCGAGGCGCTCGACGACCTCCCCCACTGGCTGCCGAGGGACACCTGGGAGATCCACGACTGAGCACTGCCACGGTGCCTGCGGGGACCACGGTCTGACCAGCAGCGTCAGGTAGTCAGCTTGTGACGAGGCCCCGGTCGCGACTTGTCAGGGAGGCGACCCGGGCCCGCGATCACAGGCTACCGACGCCTCGTTCCCAGCCCTGTGGACGCTCCGCCCAGACCCACCAGGTCACCCGATCAGTGGCTCCCAATCTCGCCGAAACGGCTCCCGAACTCACCGAAGAACACCCGCCGCAGTCGAGTACACCACCGCCACGAACGGCCCAGACCCGGCTCCCGATCACACCGAAGCAGTGGCTCTCATATGACCCGACAAAATCAGTACGTCTGACGGGCGGTCTCGACAGTCCCCGGTCGGCGCTCCCGACACGGCGTCATCGGGCGAACCCGGCCGGGCGCCGGCGGACGTTCCCGACGTGAGGTCACCTGTCGTTCCTGGCAGCACGCAGGTAGGCGTCCCCAGCCGTGCGCCTTGCAGGGGTACCCGACAGTCCGCCAGTAGGCGCTCCCGGCACGGCGTCAGCGGGCGAACCCGGCCGGGCGCCGGCGGGCGTTCCCGGCCGTGCACCTGGCGGGCGGTCGCGGCATGGCGTCAGCGGGCGGACAGGCGGGCCGCCAGTGCGGCGACCGCCGCGAGCAGCAGCAGGACCGCCCGGCCGCCGGACGCCGGTCCGGCGAGGTGGACGGCGAGCACCGGCAGGGCGGTGCCGAGTGCGGTGCCGAGGCTGCGCACCATGTTCACCAGGCCGCCGCCCACGGCCGAGCTCTGTGCAGGTATCGCCCGCATCACCAGCGTGTTGTTGGCGGGCAGCAGCAGCCCGAGGCCGTAGCCGGTCACCAGCAGCGGCAGCACCGTCGTGCCGGCTCCGGGCGCGGGCAGCGCGGCGAGCGCCAGCAGTCCGGCCGCGGCGGCCAGCGCACCGGCCCGGCAGCGCACCGCGTCGCTCCAGCCGCGCGGCAGCAGCCCGCCACCGACCGTGGCGGCCAGCGCGAACGCCGCCGGCAGCGCGGTGATCACCACTCCGGCCGTGCCGGCGGACACCCCGCGACCGGCCAGCACTACGGGCTCCAGCACCAGCGGACAGAACAGCAGCAGGTAGCCGATCAGCGCCACCAGCAGCCCAGCCCGGATACCCGGGGTGTTCACCAGTCCGGGAGGGACGATCGGCCGGTCCGCACGCCGCTCCTGCCGGACCAGCCCGGCCGCCGCGACAACCGCGAGCACCGCCAACCCGGCCACCGCCCAGCCCGGCAGCGGCAGTCCGGACGCGGCGGACAGCGCCAGCAGCAGCGCCGTCGACGCGGTGGCCAGCAGCAACAGCCCGGCCAGGTCGAACCGTCCGCCACCTTCGACCTGCCTGTCCCCGGCCCACCCGCCCTCGGGCCGCCCGCCATCGGCCCGCCCATCATCGATCCGACCGCCCACGGCCCATCCACCGTCGACCCGCCCGCTACGGGCCCGTTCGCCTCCGGCCCGCTCGCCCCCGATCCGCCCGCCTCCGACTTGCCCGCCGATCCGCCAGCCCTCGGCCCGCCCGCCCCCGGCCTGTCGATCCCCTACCCGCCCGCCCCCGGCCTGTCGATCCCCTACCCGCCCGCTGACGGCCCGCCCGCCGATCCGCCAGCCCTCGGCCCGTCCGCCCCCGACGCCGACGTGTCCACCCCCGGCCTGGGCCTGCCCATCCCAGATCCGCCCGCCTTCGGCCCGCACGCCCCCAGCCCGCCCGTCCCCGACCTGCCCGCCGCACGGCCTCGCGCCGTCCGGGAAGGTTCGCGGTAGCAGGAACCAGCCCGCCAGGATGCCGAGCACCCCGATCGGGACGTTGACCCAGAACGCCCAGCGCCAGGAGGCGTGGGTGACCAGTAGGCCGCCGAGGGTCGGGCCGAGGGCGAGGCCGAGGGCCTGGGCGGCGGCCTGGATGCCGAGTGCGGTGCGCATCGCCCGTTCCGGTACCCCGCGGGCGACCAGTGCCACGCTGTTGGCCTGCATCATCGCGCCGCCGACGGCCTGTACTGCGCGGCAGGCCACCAGTACGGCCAGGCTGTCGGCCAGTCCGGCGGCGAGTGAGGCGGCCGCGAACACGGCGAAACCGGCCAGGTACATGGTTTTGCGGCCGACCAGGTCGGACAGCCGCCCGACCGGGGCCAGCAGGGCGACCAGCACCAGCAGGTAGGAAAGCGACACCCATTCCACGGCGGCGAAGCCCGCGTCGAACCGGCGTTCCAGCGCGGGGAACACCAGTGAGGTGACGCTCGCGGTCAGCTGGCCGAGGAACGCGCCGAGGCAGACCGTGCCGACGGCCAGCCAGTGCGCGTGCGGCCAGCGTGCGACGGCGCGCGGGCGCGGGCGTTCGGCGCGCTGCAGGGCGTCGAGCAGCCTGGAGGCAACGGCAGGTTCGGCCATGAGTCGAATATATCTGCCACCGACATAATCGCTCAAGGACTGTTTCCGACCCCGAGCCATCCACCCTCCCGACAGCCCCGCGACAGCCCCGCCGCACCGCCCCGGCAACCGTCCTCGCTGGTCAACGTCGGGACCTGGAGCAGCACCGACACCACCTGGCGCTACGCTGTCCGCCATGTCTTCGCAGCCCCAGCCCGCGCCCGACGCACTCGCCGGGGCCCAGCAGCTCACCGATGTGATCACCCGACTGCGCCGTGCCCTGCGCAGCTCCATCCGGTCCGAGTTCCCCTGGGAGGCGCTGCCGATGGCCCAGGTCGAGCTCCTCCAGACCCTCGCCGTCGCCCCCATGCGGGTCGGCGAACTCGCCGCTCGTCAACGCCTGGCGCCCAACACCGTCAGCGGTCTGATCTCCAAGCTCCTCGACGCCGGCCTGGTCGACCGCCAACCCGACCCGGGGGACCGCCGCACCGCCCGGATCGCCCTCACCGAGGCCGGTCACCAGCAGCTCCGCGACTGGCAGAGCGCCCACGAACGCCGCCTCGCCAGCGCCCTCCTGAGCCTCACCCCCGCCGACCGCGCAGCCGTCATGCAGGCCCTCCCCGGCCTCGACCACCTCGCCCACACCCTCGCGGGCACCGATCCCGCACGCTGACCCCACCGCGCTCGCCCCCCTCACAGGCGCCGCCCCCGCACGCCGACCCCACCGCGCCACCAGCCGAGGCATGGCGACGTCCGATTTCCGCCAGTCGGCCCTCCGGGGATGACGCAGACTGGATGGCGTGATCGACGACGAGACCAGATACCGAGCCGTGCACAGCCGGGACGCCCGCTTCGACGGAGTGTTCTTCACGGCCGTCCGCACCACCGGCATCTACTGCCGTCCGAGTTGCCCGGCCACCACTCCCAAGCGCACCAACTGCTCGTTCTTCCCGTCCGCGGCCGCCGCGCAGGGCGCGGGCTACCGGGCCTGTCGGCGCTGCCGGCCCGACTCGGTGCCGGGCTCGCCCGAGTGGAACCACCGGGCCGACCTGGTCGGCCGGGCCGTCCGGCTGATCGGCGACGGCGTGGTGGACCGGGAGGGCGTCGCGGGGCTGGCCGACCGGCTCGGCTACAGCGCCCGGCAGCTCCAGCGCCAGCTGACGGCCGAGCTCGGCGCCGGCCCGCTCGCACTGGCCCGCGCGCAGCGCGCCCAGACCGCCCGGCTGCTCCTGCAGACCACCGAACTCCCGGTCACCGACGTGGCGTTCGCGGCGGGCTTCGCCTCGGTGCGGCAGTTCAACGACACCATCCGCGAGGTCTACGACCGCACCCCCAGCACGCTGCGCACCGAGCGCGGCGGCCACCGCCGCGCCCCCGTCGCGGCCGGCGCGCTGGGTCTGCGGCTCGCGTACCGGGGCGCCGTCGACACCGAGCACCTGCTGGACTTCCTCGCGCTGCGAGCCGTCCCGGGCGTCGAGGAGGTCGTCCCCGGCCCGCGTCCCGGCACCCGCACCTACCGGCGCACCCTGGCACTGCCGTACGGGCACGGCATCGCCGAGGTCGACGGGCTCGCCCCGGGCGACGACCGGGCCCGCGGCTGGCTGGACTGCCGGCTCACGCTCAGCGACCTGCGCGACCTCACCACGGCCGTGCACCGGCTGCGCGCCCTGTTCGACCTGGACGCCGACCCGGACGCGGTCGACGACCGGCTCGCTGCCGACCCGCTGCTCGCCCCGCTCGCCGCGGCCCGGCCCGGACTGCGCTCCCCCGGACACGTCGACCCGCACGAACTCGCGGTCCGCGCCGTCCTCGGCCAGCAGATCAGCGTCGCCGCCGCCCGCACCCTGGCCGGTCGGCTCGCCGAGACGTACGGCACCCCGCTGCCGTCCCCGGACGGCGGGCTGCGCCTGCTGTTCCCGACCGCCGCCGAGCTCGCGGCCGCCGATCCCGAGCACCTGGCGATGCCGCAGGCCCGCCGCCGCGCCCTGCTCGGCCTGTGCGCCGCCCTCGCCGAGGGCACCGTCCGGCTCGACCCGGGCGTGGACCGCGAACAGGCCGCCGCCGAGCTGCTCGCCCTCCCGGGCATCGGCCCGTGGACGGTCGGCTACCTGCGGATGCGCGCCCTCGCCGACCCGGACGTCTTCCTCCCCACCGACATCGGCGTCCGCGACGGCCTGCGCGCCCTCGGCGAGAGCGGCGATCCGCGCAGCTCCGCCGACCGCGCCGCCGCCTGGGCGCCCTGGCGCTCCTACGCCCTGCACCACCTGTGGTCGGCGGCCTCCGCCCACCACACCGCCACCCGAATCCGCGAGACCCGCAAGGAACCGGCATGACCACCGTCTTCACCACCATGGACAGCCCGCTCGGCACCCTGCTGCTCAGCGGCACCCTCGACGAGGAGCACGGCTTCGCCCTGACCGCCGTCACCGCCCCCGGCCAGAAGTACGCGCTCGCCGAGCCCGCCGCCGACTGGCAGCCCGACCCGGACGCGCTCGCCCCCGTCGTCGAGCAGCTCACCGCGTACTTCGCAGGCGAGCGCACCACCTTCGACCTGCCGCTCGCCCCCGTCGGCACCGAGTTCCGCCGCCGGATCTGGCAGAGCATCGACGACATCCCCTACGGCACCACCGTCACCTACGGCCAACTCGCCGACGCCGCAGGCCAGCCCCCGAACGCCGTCCGCGCCGTCGGCGGCGCCGTCGGAGCCAACCCCCTGCTGATCATCCGCCCCTGCCACCGCGTCATGGGCGCCAACGGCAGCCTCACCGGCTTTGCCGCCGGCATCGACGCCAAGCGCTGGCTGCTCGCCCACGAGAACGGCAAGGACGCGGACCAGCTCTTCTGACCACCCGTCAACCCGGCGCAGCCCCAATCACCCCTGCGCCGGGGCGAGTTCGTCCTGGTGCGGCGCACCGGCCGCGACGAACCCGCCCCGGGCCGCGGTCAGGGGCGGTAGGTTGTGCGGGCCGCCTTGGTACGGGACTTGTGGTGGCGGGCGCGTTCGGCGCGGAGGCGGGCGTCGGCGCGGGAGGCGATCCAGTCGTTCTCGCGCTGGAGCTTGAGGTAGGACTCCCAGCGGCGCTCGGGGAGGGTGCCGTCGGCGAGGGCGGCGCGGACGGCGCAGGCCGGTTCGGTGCGGTGCGAGCAGTCGTCGTAGCGGCAGCCGGACGCGAGCTGGTCGATGTCTGCGAAGGCGAGGTCGATGCCCTCGCCACCGAACAGGCCGACGCCGCGCAGGCCCGGGGTGTCGATGACGGCGCCGCCACCGGGGAGGGGAACGAGTTCGCGGGTGGTGGTGGTGTGCCGGCCCTTCTCGTCGACGGAACGGACCTGCTGGACCGTCATGGTGTCGGTGCCCCCGAGGGCGTTGGTGAGGGTGGACTTGCCGGCGCCGGACTGGCCGATCAGGGCGCAAGAGCCGGTGGCCAGGGCGCGCAGTGCGTCCATGCCGGCTCCGGTCTCGGCGCTGACCGTCAGCACGGGGACCCCTGGTGCGACCGCCTCCACGTCCGCCCGGACGAAGTCGCCGTCGTGGACCAAGTCGGACTTGGTGAGGACGATCAGCGGTTCGGCCCCGGATTCCCAGGCGAGGGCGAGCAGACGCTCCACCCGGCCCAGGTCGGGTTCCGCGGCGAGTGAGACGGCGATCAGGACGGTGTCGATGTTGGCGGCCAGCACCTGACCCTCGGAGCGCTTGTGGGCGCCCTTGCGGATGATCGCGGTGGTGCGGGGGAGCACGGTGGTGACGGCGGGCAGTGGCCGGGCGGCCGGGTCGATGGCCACCCAGTCCCCGGTGCACGGGTTGTGAATGGTGTCGGCGCTGGTCACCGGCCGGGTGTCGGCGCGCAGCGTGGCGGGCTCGCCGGTCTCGGGATCGACGAGCAGCACATCGCAGCGGCCGCGGTCGATGCGGGTGATCCGCCCGGGGAGCAGGCCCGCCTCGGCGAGCGGACGGAAATCGGCGGCCCGGTCCTCGTCCCAGCCGAGGCCGGAGAGCGGGTGGGCAGCGGAGGTCGTGGAAAGCACGGGGTGAACCCTTCAGGGAACGGGTGGCCCCGGCCGTGCGACGGCGGTGTCAGCGTATGGGCGACACCGGTCCGAGGTCGGCCGCGGACCGAGGGGTACAGGACTCGGTGAACTTCTGAACGCGGGAACCAACACCTGCAAGGACAGGCCTCACGGTCCTCACCTCCTCTTTTTGCGACACGCCTCGCGCACCCCACCCTGGGGCGCCCTCGATCGGCGGACGCCACGCTAGTACTCCCCCGCCCCCGCCGCCACCGAATTTCCGCACCACCCGCGCGGGCCCTCACCGCCCCTGTACCGCAGAGCAGTTGACACGCAAGTCCGGGACATCCCCGACAGACGCGAAGCGGCCCCCGCCCGTACCGGAAGGTACCGACGGGGGCCGCTCCTTGGAGCCCGGGATCTCAGCGCTGCCTGCGCCGCACCCGGCCGAGCCGGCGTTTGACGTCGTCGTGCGGGAGGAAGCTCGCCCAGCGTTCGGGGTACTCGCTCGGCACCGGCTCGTCGTCGTCCTCGTCGAAGAGGTCCTCGTCGTGGCCTTCGGCGAGGCCGAACTGGCGGGTGCGTTCGGCACGTTCGGCGGCGCGGCGAGTGGCGGCCTCGCGGCCGCGCTGGACGGCGGCGTCCTCGGTGAGGCGTTCGACCTCGGCGCGGGCGTCGGCGGTTTCGACGGCGGGCCAGCGGCGGTCTATGGCGGCGTTCATCGCGGCGCCGATCAGGACGGCGAGCGCCACCACGAAGATCCACAGCAGTACGGCGACGGGGGCGGCGAGCTGCCCGTACACCGAGTGGCCTTCGACGGAGCTGACCAGGTAGAGCCGCAGGGCGACGCTGCACACCACCAGGACGAGGAGGGCGACGAGCGCGCCGGGGATGTCCTCGCGCCAGGGCGTGCTGACGGGGACGGCCACGTGGTAGAGGGTGGTGAGGAAGACGATCAGCAGCATGATCGCGGCGGGCCAGTAGAGCGAGGTGATCACTCCGGCCCAGCTCTGGAAGGTGTTGATCAGCAGTCCGGGCCCGGTGACCAGCAGTGGCAGCACCAGGGAGCCGATCACCAGCGCGCCGAGGTAGAGGCCGAGCGACATCAGCCGGGTCTTGACCAGGCCGCGTTTGCCGTCGAGGCCGTACATCACGGTGATGGTGTCGATGAAGATGTAGAGGGCCCGGGAGCCGGACCAGAGCGAGAGCAGGAAGCCGATCGAGATCAGGTCCGGTCGGGCGCTGCCGAAGACGTCGTCGAGCAGGGGTTGGACGATCTGGTCGATGGAGCCCGGTGAGAGCACCGTCCCAGCTGCTGAGATGACGTCCGCCTTGAGCCGCACGATGGTGCCGGCGCCGAGGATGTCGTCGAGGTAGCCGAGGGTGCCGGCCAGGCAGAGCAGCAGGGGCGGGATGGAGAGGAGCGTGAAGAACGCCGCCTCCGCCGCGAGTCCGGTGACGCGGTACTCGACGCAGGTGTTGGTGGTGTCCTTCACCAGCGCCCACAGGGTGCGGTACCAGGTGGTTCGCTTTACGGCCCGGCGGCGGCCGCCGCGACGACGGGGCTGCCGGTCGACGGTCGGACCGGCCCCCCCGGGCGGATGCGGAGTACTGCCTGCTGCTTGCACGTCCCTACGGTATCGGCCCGCACTCGCCGACCGATGCGCCACTGCCGGGAACCGACGGGCCGCAGGGCGCGGAACGGCCCGGGCCGGCCGACCGTCCCGGAATGCGGAACGTTCAGGTCCAGGATTCGGACGTTAGTGGACCGCGAGTCGCCAGCCGTGCGAATCTCTTGCCATGTCTAGCGCCGGAACCACCCTAGTTGGCCGACTCCACGTCGACCTCCTTCGCGTGTCCAGCGCCATCTGTCCGGTGACCTGAGCCCCACTCGCACGCCGCCCCGCACCGGCGCCCTGCCCGCCCATCCCCGCCGTCGCGGATGCGCGCACCCTCGACACCCGGCCCAGCGTCACCCCTCCCGCCGCCTGCTGAATTCCGCAGGTGGGAGCGGGGCACGCCCGGGAATCGGCCAGCACCCCCCGCACCTGCCAAGCCGCTCAAAGGACTGACACCATGGCCCGCACTCCCGAGCCGGAAGCGCCGGACGAGCCCCAGGCCGGCGCCGCCGTCGCGGCCCGCCCCGCCGCCCGCAAGGTGACCCGCCACCGCGGCGAGGGCCAGTGGGCGATGGGGCACTACACCCCGCTCAACGCCAACGAGCAGATGAAGAAGGACGACGACGGTCTCAATGTGCGGACACGCATTGAGACGATCTACTCCAAGGGCGGCTTCCACTCGATCGACCCGGCCGACCTGCGCGGCCGGATGCGCTGGTGGGGCCTGTACACCCAGCGCCGTCAGGGCATCGACGGCGGCCGCACCGCGATCCTGGAGCCGCACGAGCTCGAGGACGAGTACTTCATGCTCCGGGTGCGGATCGACGGCGGCCAGCTGACCGTCCCTCAACTGCGCGCCATCGGCGAGGCGTCCGAGCAGTACGCGCGCGGCACCGCCGATGTGACGGACCGCCAGAACGTCCAGTTCCACTGGGTGCGGATCGAGGACGTCCCGGCGATCTGGGAGAAGCTGGAGTCGGTCGGCCTGTCCACCACCGAGGCCTGCGGCGACTGCCCGCGCGTGGTGATCGGCTCGCCGGTGGCGGGCCTCGCCGCCGACGAGATCATCGACGGCAGCTGGGCGATCGACGAGATCAACCGCAAGTACATCGGCAACCCCGAGTACTCCAACCTGCCGCGCAAGTTCAAGACCGCGATCTCCGGCTCCCCGCTGCTGGACGTGGTCCACGAGATCAACGACATCGCGTTCGTCGGCGTGGTCCACCCCGAGCACGGCCCGGGCTTCGACCTGTGGGTCGGCGGCGGCCTGTCCACCAACCCGAAGCTGGGCGTCCGGCTCGGCGCCTGGGTGCCGCTGGCGGACGTCCCGGACGTGTGGGCCGGCGTGGTCGGCATCTTCCGCGACTACGGCTACCGCCGCCTGCGCAACCGGGCCCGGCTGAAGTTCCTGGTCGCCGACTGGGGCCCGGCCAAGTTCCGGCAGATCCTCCAGGACGAGTACCTGAAGCGGGAGTTGACGGACGGCCCGGGCCCGGAGCAGCCGGCCGGACGCTGGCGCGACCACGTGGGCGTCCACCCGCAGAACGACGGCCGCTTCTACGTCGGCTTCGCGCCGAAGGTCGGCCGGCTGAACGGCAAGCTGCTCCAGCAGGTCGCCGACCTGGCCGCCGAGCACGGCTCGGGCCGGCTGGCCACCACCGTCGAGCAGAAGCTGATCGTGCTGGACGTCGAGCAGGAGCAGATCGACTCGCTGGTGGCCGGCCTGGAGGCGCTCGACCTGCGGGTCACCCCGTCCACCTTCCGGCGCGGCACGCTGGCCTGCACCGGCATCGAGTACTGCAAGCTCGCGATCGTCGACACCAAGGACCGCGGCCGCACCCTGATCGACGAACTGGAGCGCCGCCTGCCGGAGTTCGACGAGCCGCTGAGCATCAACATCAACGGCTGCCCGAACGCCTGCGCCCGCATCCAGACCGCCGACATCGGCCTCAAGGGCCAGCTGGTCACCGACGAGAACGGCCGGCAGGTCGAGGGCTTCCAGATCCACCTGGGCGGCTCGCTCGGCTTCGAGAACGCCGCGTTCGGCCGCAAGATCCGCGGCCTGAAGGTCACCAGCGCCGAACTGCCCGACTACGTCGAGCGCCTGCTGACCCGCTACCAGGCGGACCGTCAGGACGGCGAGCGCTTCGCCCAGTGGGCGGTGCGGGCGAGCGAGGAGCAGCTGTCGTGAGCGAGCGCGCCGCACCTTTCTACTGCCCGTACTGCGGGGACGAGGACCTGCGCCCGTCCGAGAGCGGCCACGGCACCTGGGAGTGCCGGGCCTGCCGCCGGGGGTTCCAGCTGAAGTTCCTCGGGCTGTTGTCGACTTCCGACGGGGGGACCGGGAATGACGACCGCGACTGACCACGAAGCGATGGCCGTCAGGGCCGGCCGGGAGCTGGAGGAGGCCTCCGCGCAGGAGATCCTGCGGTGGGCGGCCGACACCTTCGGCAAGCGGTTCTGCGTCACCTCCTCGATGGAGGACGCGGTGGTCGCCCACCTGGCGTCCACCGCGCTGCCCGGCGTGGACGTGGTGTTCCTGGACACCGGCTACCACTTCGCGGAGACCATCGGCACCCGGGACGCGGTCGCCGCGACCATGCCGGTCAACGTGATCACGCTGACCCCGAAGCTCACCGTGGCCGAGCAGGACGCCCAGTACGGGCCGCAGTTGCACGACCGCGACCCGGACCTGTGCTGCTCGCTGCGCAAGGTCGAGCCGCTGAACCGCGGCCTGGGCGGGTACGACGCCTGGGCGACGGGACTGCGCCGCGACGAGTCGCCGTCCCGCGCCAACACCCCGGTGGTGGCCTGGGACGCCAAGCGCCGCAAGGTGAAGCTCGCCCCGATCGCCCGCTGGACGCAGGACGACGTGGACGCCTACGTGCAGGCCAACGGGGTACTACTGAACCCGCTGCTGTGGGAGGGCTACACCTCGATCGGCTGCTCGCCGCTGTCCTGCACCGCCAAGCCCGGCGAGGGCGAGCAGGGCCGGGCCGGCCGCTGGGCGGGCTCCGGCAAGACCGAGTGCGGCATCCACCTCTGAGCACCACTTGATCCACCGTCACCGACTGTCAGGAGTAACCACCGTGACCACCGCCGACACCCCGGCAGCGGGCCGCGAGCGCGGCGCCACCGTGTGGCTGACCGGGCTGCCCAGCGCCGGCAAGACCACGCTGGCGTTCGCGCTGGCCGAGCGGCTGCGCGCCGAGGGCCACCGGGTCGAGGTGCTGGACGGTGACGAGATCCGCGAGTTCCTCTCCAAGGGCCTCGGCTTCTCCCGCGAGGACCGGCACACCAACGTCACCCGGATCGGCTTCGTCGCCGAGAAACTCGCCGCCAACGGCGTCAAGGTGCTCGCCCCGGTGATCGCCCCGTTCGCGGACTCCCGCGCCGCGGTGCGCGAGCGGCACGCCGCGAACGGCACCGAGTTCCTGGAGATCCACGTCGCCACCCCGGTCGAGCTGTGCTCGGAGCGGGACGTGAAGGGCCTGTACGCCAAGCAGGCCGCCGGCGAGATCTCCGGTCTGACCGGCGTCGACGACCCGTACGAGGCGCCCGGGAAGCCGGAGTTGCGCCTCCAGACGCAGGGGCGGACGGTGGCCGAGTCCGCCGACGAACTGCACGCCTTCCTGACCGAGAGGGGCCTCGCGTGACCACTGTGACCGACAGCCCGGTCCGTACCGACGACACCCCCTTCGCGCTGTCCCACCTGGACGCGCTGGAGGCCGAGTCGGTGCACATCTTCCGCGAGGTGGCGGGCGAGTTCGAGCGGCCGGTGATCCTGTTCTCCGGCGGCAAGGACTCCATCGTCATGCTGCACCTGGCGCTGAAGGCGTTCGCGCCCGCCCCGGTGCCGTTCGCGCTGCTGCACGTGGACACCGGCCACAACTTCCCCGAGGTCCTCGAGTACCGCGACCGCACCGTGGCGCAGCACAACCTGCGCCTGCACGTGGCCTCCGTCCAGGACTTCATCGACGACGGCCGGCTGCGCGAGCGCCCCGACGGCACCCGCAACCCGCTGCAGACCGTGCCGCTGCTGGACGCCATCGAGTCGAACAAGTTCGACGCGGTCTTCGGCGGCGGCCGCCGCGACGAGGAGAAGGCCCGCGCCAAGGAGCGGGTGTTCTCGCTGCGCGACGAGTTCGGCGCCTGGGACCCGCGCCGCCAGCGCCCCGAGCTGTGGTCGCTGTACAACGGCCGGCACGCGGTCGGCGAGCACGTCCGGGTCTTCCCGCTGTCCAACTGGACCGAGCTGGACGTGTGGCAGTACATCGAGCGCGAGGGCATCGCCCTCCCCGAGATCTACTACGCCCACCACCGCGAGGTGTTCAAGCGCGACGGCATGTGGCTGACCGCCGGCGAGTGGGGCGGCCCGAAAGAGAGCGAGAGCACCGAGACCCGTCTCGTCCGCTACCGCACGGTCGGCGACATGTCCTGCACCGGCGCGGTCGACTCCGACGCCGACACCATCGAGGCCGTGATCGCCGAGATCGCCGCCAGCCGCCTCACCGAGCGCGGCGCCACGCGGGCCGACGACAAGCTGTCCGAGGCCGCCATGGAAGACCGCAAGCGCGAGGGGTACTTCTAACCGTGACCACCGACACCTCCACCTCCCTCCTGCGCTTCGCCACCGCCGGGTCCGTCGACGACGGCAAGTCCACCCTGGTAGGCCGGCTGCTGCACGACTCCAAGTCGGTACTGGCCGACCAGCTGGAGGCCGTCGAGCACGCCTCCCGCCGCCGCGGCCAGGACGCGCCCGACCTGGCGCTGCTCACCGACGGCCTGCGCGCCGAGCGCGAGCAGGGCATCACCATCGACGTGGCGTACCGCTACTTCGCCACCGCCCGGCGCCGGTTCATCCTCGCCGACACCCCCGGCCACGTGCAGTACACCCGCAACATGGTGACCGGCGCGTCCACCGCCGAACTCGCCGTCGTCCTGGTCGACGCCCGGAACGGCGTCGTTGAGCAGACCCGCCGGCACGCCGCGGTCGCCGCGCTGCTGCGCGTCCCGCACGTCGTGCTGGCCGTCAACAAGATGGACCTGGTCGACTACGCGGAGCCGGTCTTCGCGCGGATCGCCGAGGAGTTCACCTCCTACGCCGCCTCGCTCGGGGTCAAGGACGTCGTCGCGGTGCCGATCTCGGCGCTCGCCGGTGACAACGTGGTCGAGCCGTCCGGGCACATGGACTGGTACGGCGGCCCGACCCTGCTGGAGCACCTGGAGACCGTCCCGGTCGGCTCCGACCCGAGCACCGAGCCGGCCCGGTTCCCGGTCCAGTACGTGATCCGGCCGCAGAGCCAGGAGCACCACGACTACCGGGGCTACGCCGGGCAGTTGGCCTCCGGCGTGCTGCGGGTCGGCGACCCGGTGACGGTGCTGCCCTCGGGCCACACCACCACCGTCGCGGCGATCGACGCGCTCGGCGTCGAGACCGAACTCGCCTGGGCCCCGCAGTCGGTGACGGTCCGCCTCGCCGACGACCTCGACATCTCCCGCGGCGACCTGATCGCGTCCGGGTCAACTGCCCTGCCCAGCAAGGACATCGAGGCGACGGTCTGCCACCTGAACGAGCGCCCGCTGCACGTCGGCGCGAAGGTGCTGCTCAAGCACACCACCCGCACAGTGCGCGCGCTCGTCAAGGAGATCAGCTACCGCATCGACATCGACTCTCTCGAACAGCGTTCCGGCGCCGAGGGGTTGAACGTCAACGACATCGGCCACGTGGTGCTGCGCACCGCCGAGCCGCTGGCCCTCGACCCGTACCGCGACAACCGGCGGACCGGCTCGTTCATCCTGATCGACCCGGCCGACGGCACCACGCTCACCGCCGGCATGGCGGGCGAGGCGTTCGACACCACCCCCGTCAGCACCATCGACGCTTCCACTGAGGAGGACTGGGTCTGATGCCCAGCGAGGCGTTCTCGGGCATGGACAAGGAAGGCGGCCGCATCGGCAGCGGTGTCCTCGGCAGCGGCCAGGGCGGCCTGACGCGATGTGAGGGCTGACAGGGGCACTTAGGGCCTGACTTCAAACCCCCGCCTGCCCCACAGCCCCTGGCACGCACTCTCGCCGCACCGGGCGAAAGACCAAGTACACCCAGTACGAGGCCTTCCACCCGGCACGCCGAGAGCACGCACCAGACGCCGCGGGGCTGCGACGCGGGTTTGAAGTCAGGCCCTAGCCCCTGTCACCGGGCCCGCCCGCCGCACCTTCCCACAGCAGGTACGGCGGGGGCGGCCCGGCCCCGGTCAGGCACGGCCATCTTCCTTCTCCACGAACGGGACACCTCTCATGGCACCCAGCTCCCTGCCCACCCATACCCAGGCCCGCCCCACCGCCGGCCGGATCAGACGCGCCGCCGTCGCGACCGTCGCCGTCCTCACCGCGGCCGGCCTGCTCACCGCCTGCGGCTACGGCTCCAAGAGCGACGACAAGGCCTCGGCCGCCCCCGCCGCGTCCGGCGCGAAGCTGTCCGCCGACACCGTGAAGATCGGCTACTTCGCCAACCTCACCCACGGCACCGCGCTGGTCGGCCTCAAGCAGGGCATCCTCCAGCAGGAACTCGGCGGCACCCAGATCAAGACCCAGGTCTTCAACGCCGGCCCCGCCGAGATCGAGGCGCTGAACGCCGGCTCCATCGACATCGGCTGGATCGGCCCCTCCCCGTCGATCAACGGCTACACCCAGTCCGGCGGCAAGTCCCTGAAGATCGTGGGCGGTTCGGCCTCCGGCGGCGTCAAGCTGGTGGTCAACCCGGCGAAGATCACCTCGGTGGACGAGCTCAAGGGCAAGCGGATCGCCACCCCGCAGCTCGGCAACACCCAGGACGTCGCCCTGCTCAACTACCTTGCGGGCAAGGGCTGGAAGGTCGACGCCAACACCGGCGACGGCGACGTCAAGGTGATCCGCAGCGACAACAAGGTCACCCCCGACGCCTACAAGTCTGGCTCCATCGACGGCGCCTGGGTCCCCGAGCCGACCGCCTCCAAGCTGGTCACCCTCGGCGCGAAGGTCCTGCTCAACGAGAAGGACGTCTGGCCGGACAAGAAGTTCGTCATCACCAACATCATCGTGTCGCAGAAGTTCCTCACCGAACACCCCGACGTGGTGGAGGCCGTCCTGCGCGGCTCGGTGAAGACCAACGCCTGGATCAAGGCCAACTCCGACCAGGCCAAGGCCGTCGCCAACGAGCAGATCAAGGCCGACGCCGGCAACGCGCTGGACGCCGCGGTCCTCGACCCGGCCTGGCAGGACATCGACTTCATCGACGACCCGCTGGCCAACACCCTGCAGGCCGAGGCCGACCACGCCGTCACCGCCGGCCTGCTCAAGAAGCCGAACCTGGCCGGGATCTACGACCTGACCCTGCTCAACAAGGTGCTCGCCGCGGCCGGGCAGCCCGCCGTCGCCGACGCCGGCCTCGGCGCCAAGTAGCCCTCCGGAAGCCCTCCCAGGCCCCGGCGTCCGTCTCGCGCCCGCCCACCCGATGCCCACTCGCCGGGCGGGCGCGGGACGGACCCCGGCCACCGCACCCCGCCCCTGCCCTGCCCGGCCCACACCCGCAGGAGGTGCCCGTGACCACGGCACTGACCACCTCGCCCGACGCCCCCGGCGCAGAACACCCGGACAGCGACTTCGCCGTCCGGATCTCGCACGTGCACAAGACCTTCGGCCGCCCCGGCACCGCCGCCCCGGTCCTGGACGACATCAACCTGACCGTCGCCCCCGGCGAGTTCGTCACCCTCCTCGGTGCCTCCGGCTGCGGCAAGTCCACCCTGCTCAACCTGGTCGCCGGCCTCGACCGGCCCACCTCCGGCACCATCGACGTCCCCGGCGGCCGCCCCGCCCTGATGTTCCAGGACCACGCGCTCTTCCCCTGGCTCACCGCGGGCAAGAACATCGAACTCGCCCTCCGCCTGGCCGGCGTCCCCAAGACCGAACGCCAGACCGAGGCCGAACGTCTGCTCGACCTGGTCCGCCTCGGCGGCTCCTACAAGAAGCGCGTCCACGAACTCTCCGGCGGCATGCGCCAGCGCGTCGCCCTCGCCCGCTCCCTCGCCCAGGGCTCCCAAGTCCTGCTGATGGACGAGCCGTTCGCCGCCCTCGACGCCATCACCCGGGACGTCCTGCACAACGAGATCACCCGCATCTGGGCCGAACGCCGGCTCGCCGTCCTGTTCGTCACCCACAACGTCCGCGAAGCCGTCCGCCTCGCCCAGCGCGTCGTCCTGCTCTCCTCCCGCCCCGGCCGGATCGCCCGCGAATGGCGCATCGACCTGCCCCAGCCGCGCCGCATCGAATCCGCCGGGGTCGCGGATCTGTCCATCGAGATCACCGAAGAACTGCGTGGGGAGATCCGCCGCCATGTCCAGCACTGACACCCTCCCCGCCGCCGACGACTCCGCGGGTGTCGAGGCCGGCCTCGACGCACTCGAAACCGTCCACGCCACTCGCGCGCCCCTCTCCGTCGTCCTGCGCCGGTCGGTCCTCCCGCCCGTCTTCGGCGTACTCCTCGTCCTCGCCGCCTGGCAGCTCGCCTACAGCCTCCACCTCACCACCCCCGACAAGCTCCCCAGCCCCGCCGACGTCTGGGGCTCCCTCACCGAACTCTGGTACGCCGGAACGCTGTTCTCCATCATCTGGACCAGCGTCTGGCGCGGCCTCTCCGGCTTCCTGCTCTCCGTCCTGATCGGCACCCCCATCGGCCTCCTGGTCGCCCAGGTCAAGCCGGTCCGCGCCGCACTCGGCCCCGTCCTCTCCGGCCTCCAGTCCCTCCCCTCGGTCGCCTGGGTCCCCGCCGCCGTCATCTGGCTCGGCATCAACAACTCCGCGATGTACGCCGTCATCCTCCTCGGCGCCGTCCCCTCCATCGCCAACGGCCTCATCGCCGGCGTCGACCAGGTCCCCCCGCTCTTCCTCCGCGCCGGACAAACCCTCGGCGCCACCGGCCTGGCCGGCGCCCGCCACATCCTGCTCCCCGCCGCCCTCCCCGGCTACCTCGCCGGCCTCAAGCAGGGCTGGGCCTTCTCCTGGCGCTCCCTCATGGCCGCCGAACTCATCGCCTCCTCACCGGACTTGGGCCTCGGCCTCGGCCGCTACCTCGAGAACCAGCGCGAGTTCACCAACATGTCCGGCGTCCTCCTCGGCATCCTCCTCATCCTCACCGTCGGCGTCGCCATCGACCTCCTCTTCTTCTCCCCCCTCGAACGCCGAGTCCTCCGCAGCCGCGGCCTCCTCGTCACCACCCGCTGACACCGATGGCCCTCCGCCCCTCCCCCCAACAGCCCCCCACCCCGGCGGCTGCGCCCCGCCACGAGCAGAGCGACCGGGAACAGGGCGGCACCCGCGCACCCCGCCACGAGCGCAGCGACCCGACCGGCACTCCCGCGTCCCGTCAGTCGGGCGACGACCTGCCGCCGGGCGGCAGCCTCGCGCCCCGTCAGGAGCACAGCGACCTGACGCCCCGAAACCCCGCGCCCCATCAGGAGCGAACCGACCTGCCTCACCCCAACCCCGCGCCCCGTCAGGGGCGCTGGGGGCACCTCCCAGCCGAAGGCGAGGGGGCGGAACTGCGCGCGGCAGAAGGCAACGAGCCGCAGCCGGACACCGCGCTCACCCCCACCCACCGCCCGCACCCAGCAGCCGACCAACCACCTCGCCAGCCCTCCCGCACCGCCCAGCCTTGCCAGGGGCGCTGGGGGCACCTCCCAGCCGAAGGCGAGGGGGCGGAACTGCGCGCGGCGGAAGGCACCGAGCCGCAGCCACGCACCGCCCCCACCCCCACCCACCGCTCGCACCCCGCTGCCGCCGCACCGCTTCTCCTCCTGGCCCACGGCTCCCGCGACCCCCGCCACGCCGCCACCGTCGAGGCCCTCGCCCACGCGATCCGGGCCCTCCGCCCCGAACTCCCCGTCACCACCGCCTACCTGGACCACTGCGCCCCTCGCATCGCCCAGGTCGCCCCGCGCCTCACCGACGCGATCGCCGTCCCCCTCCTCCTCAATCGCGCCTTCCACGCCAAGCACGACATCCCGGCCGCCCTCCGCGCCGCCGGCTCCGCCATCCCGGTCGCCGACGTCCTGGGCCCGTCCCCGCTCCTCCTCGACGCCCTCGACCGCCGCCTCGCCGAGTCCGGCCTCGACGTCACCGACCCCACCGTCCGCGCCCGCACGGGCATCGTCCTGGCCGCCGCCGGCTCCTCCGACCCGGCCGCCAACGCCACCACCCGCGCCGTCGCCGCCACTTGGCAATTCACCCGAGGCTGGGCCGCGGTCACCACCGCCTACGCCTCCGCCACCACCCCGACGGTCGCCGACGCCCTTACCACCCTCCGCGCCGACCCGGCCGTCCACACCACCGCCGTCGCCCCGTACCTCCTCGCCCCGGGCCTCCTCCCGGACCGCATCGCCACCGCCGCAGCCCCGGCCGACCACCTCGCAGCCACTCTCGGCGCGGCTCCCGAACTCGCCCGCCTCGTCCTCACCCGCCACCACGAGGCCGCAACCGCCACCACCTCAACGGCCCGCACCGCCTGACGCCTCACCACAGCGGGGCCAAGTCACCACTGCCACGGGGACATCCCCGGCCGAACAGCATTCCCCGCCACGAAATTCCGACCGGAGGCATCAGCCCCCGAACGCCGCAGCCAGTTCGTCCGCCGCCGACGGCAGCGGCGTCGTGACGCCGACCCACGAGCCGTCGCGGAAGTGCACGTCGAGGCGGCCCCGCTGCGTGACGCCCTTCGCGTTGCGCTGAGCCCCGGCGATCTCGTCGCGCGGGAGTTCGAACTGCAGGGCGTGCTGTTCGGTGAGCTGCCAGAGCTTGGCGCGGTCGGCGAGCAGCAGCAGCCGCCGCCCGGTGAGGACGAGCAGCGCGCTGCCGTTCGCGCCGTCCTCGTGGAGGCGGACGACCAGGCGGCCGGCGGTGGTGTGCCAGTCGCCGGCCATGCCCTTGCCGTGCCAGACGGAGTCCGGCACGGCGTCCATCATCCGGTCCTCGACGGCGCCGACGCCGGCGGAGACGGGGTTGACCACCGCGTATGCGCGCCGCAGCAGGGTGAACGGCTTGGCCAACTTCTGTTCCAGTTCGCCCGGTTGGCGCGGGGTCAGCAGTGCCTCGGGCGGTCGCGGAATGCCGGGCGCCAGCGAGACGGGGGCAGCGGCCAGCAGCTCCTCGCCGGCGGCGAGGAACGGCGTGGCGAACTGGCGGTCCCGGTCGAGCACGGTGGTCCTCCTGAATGTGGTGGGTGGCTCAGCCGAAGGCGTCCTCGAAGCGGCGGCGGCGCTCCTCGGGGCTGAGGTCGGGTGCCTGGGCGGGCTGCGCGATGCCGGTGCGTTGACGGAGGCCGGTGCTGGGGCCGCGGTTGCCGCTGATCCGGTCGTCGGCCTCGTCGGCGACGATTCCGGCGCCGCTCTGGGTGATCTGCTGGAGCGCTTCGCCGGCCGGGTTGCCGGTCAGGCCGATGCCGTGCAGGCCGCCCTTGCCGATCATCTTGACGCCCGTCTTGGCCAGGTACGCCTCGACGTCGAGCGGCTTGTTCCAGGTCCAGGGCTTCTTCGGGTTGAGGTGTGGGCGCTTGGAGACGGCCTTGAGTGCCTTCATCGCGTCGGCGATCTTCTTCAGCGCGCTGGCGAGTTTGCGCACCAGGTTGGCTATCCGGGCGCTGGCGATGGCGCCCTCGGCGGCAGCCGCGGCGGCTTCGGCGGCCAGCGAGATGCCGGCGGTGATCACGCTGAAGGCGAGCGACGCGGCGAGCGTGATGATCGCCCATTCGATCAGCTCGCGAATGATCGTCTCGACCAGGTCCTGTGCCATCCGGGCTTCGGCGGCGGCTTCGGTGAGGAGTTCGGCGGTGCCCTCCATGTCCTCCGCCTCGTCCTCCAACGCCTGCTCGTACTCGGCGAGTTCACGCTGGAACGCCTCGGACGCCTCGCCCTGCCATTCGCCGGCCAGGGCGGCCCGGTCGCGGCGCTGGTCGGCGATCACCTCGCGCAGTTGCTCGGCCTGCTTCTGCCACAACTGGGCGGCGGCTTCCAGGCCTTCGGGGTCGCCGGTGACGAACTCCAGCGGCTCGGCGAGGGGTTCCACGATGGGGCGCATGATCTCGTCGATCAGGCTGCCCAGCGGGGTCATCCAGTCGTTGATCTTCGTGTAGGCGTCGACGGCGCCCGCGATCGGCCCGCTCATCCGCCCAGCCCTCCGGCGATCGCCTGCATGGTGCGCCCGATGCCCTCGTCGGTGCGTTCGTACGCGCCGGCCATGCCGTCGGCGTATTCGGCGATCCGGTCCATGGTGTCGGAGGCGGCCCCGGCGTTGTCGATCGCCGCCTCGGAGCGTTCCACGTAGTCGCGGCCGGTTTCGTCGGACTCCGGGAGTTTCCCGAAGGCGGACGGCGACAGCTGGTGTCCGCCGAGTTCGGCGCGGATCGCCCGCAGCCGCTCGGCCCGTTCGGTACTGGTGCGGGCGAACCGGCGCAACGCGTCCGGATCGACCGTGAACTCCCCCGCCATGTCGGCGTACCTCTTCCCCGTTGCCAAGGTCCGATGGCATGGGCGAAGGCATAGGCGGCACCATGCGCAGACCATGAATTGGCAAAAAAGCTAACACGGCGCGGCCCCCAAGTGGTACCCCTGCATGCCCTGCTGACGCTCAGTCGGCCAGCCGCTCCCGCACCCACGGGTCGACGCAGCGCTCGGCCGCCTCCCGACGGACCGCCAGGAACCGCTCCGCCACGGGCCCGTCCCCGGCGTCCGCCCACCGCCACGCACCCACCGCGCACACCTGCCGCAACGGGTCTCCGCCCTCCACCGCCGCCACCAGCTCCTCCTGCAGCCGCCGCCGACCGCCCACCGTCAGCAGCACCTGCGCCAGCCAGCGCGGCGAGGACGGGTCGTCGTCGGCCAGCAGCGCGGCCAGCACCAGCGGGTAGCAGTGGTGCGCGGCCGCCCGGTCCGCGCTCAGCCGCCGGTACGCGGCCTGCCGCTTGTGCCCGATCCGGTGGTACTGCGCGTAGCCCGGCGCCTGCGCGTCGAGCCGCGCCACCCGGTCGTCCTGCGAGGTGTCGCCCACCGGCTCGCCGAGAGCCTCCAGCAGGGCGTCCAGCGCCGCTTCCTGCGCGTCCATCCGCACGTGCTGCTCCATCGACGTCTCCTCATCTCCCGCAGACTCCCGCCGAATACTTGCAGGCGCGGGAATTTGCGCATTTCGACTAAGCTTGTACGGAGTGAAGCGACCCCGAAGGGAGCGTGTCCGATGACCCGCCCTGATCCTGCCCTGGCCCACGGCTGGTGCGCCCTGACCGCCCTGCACGGCCGGATCGAGGCCCATGTCGAACGCGCCCTGCAGGCCGAACACGAGCTCAGCGTCCGCGAGTTCTCCGTCCTGAACGTCCTGAGCGAGCAGCACGACGGCGACGGCGGCCACTTCCGGATGAACCAGCTCGCCGACGCGGTCGTGCTCAGCCAGAGCGCCACCACCCGCCTGGTCACCCGCCTCGAGGACCGCGGCCTGCTCGCCCGCTACCTCTGCCCCACCGACCGCCGCGGCATCTACACCAACGTCACCCCGGCCGGCCTCGACCTCCTCGCCCAGGCCCGCCCCACCAACGACACCGCCCTCGCCGAGGCCCTCACCACCGCGGAGCAGCGCCCCGAACTGGCTCCCCTGGTCGCGACCGTCCGCGAGATGTCCAAGGCCTGAGAGAGCACCATCAGGGGCGCGGGGAGACTCGCGCGAGCGGATGGGCACGAAAACAGGGGCGCTGGGGGTACCCCCAGCGCCCCTGATGGTGCTCTCCCCGGTCCCGCGAAGCGCTAGTCGGCCTTGCGCCGCTGCCGCCCCGTCCCGTAGTTGGAGCCACTCTTCGTCCCGGACCCCGGCTTCGCCCGCCCGGACGACTTGCCGATGAACCCGGCCGCCATCTGCGAGCTCCCGCCGCCGGGGCGCTGCTTGGGCCGGGGGCGGCGCGGGTTGCCGCTCATGTCGACGTCCTTGGGCAGGCCGCCGGAACGCTTCGCGGGGCGGCGTCGCGCCTCGCCGTCCGCCGGCTTGGCCCCGCCACGCCCGCGGCCACGGCCCTCCGTCCCCTCGGAGACGGGAGCGGCAACAGCCACCGCCGTCGCCGGAACCGGAAGCATGACCGCCACGCCGGACGGCATCCTCGCGCCGGTGATGCGCTTGAGCTCGCCGTCCTCGGGGCGGACCTTGGTGATGGTGGGCCGGATGCCGGCGATGCTCATCAGGCGGTTGACCTCGCGGCGCTGCTCGGGCAGCACCAGGGTGACCACGGTGCCGGACTCGCCGGCCCGCGCGGTGCGGCCGCCGCGGTGCAGGTAGTCCTTGTGGTCGATCGGCGGGTCGACGTTGACGACCAGGTCGAGGCCGTCGATGTGGATGCCGCGGGCGGCGACGTTGGTGGCGATCAGCGCGGTGACCTGGCCGTCGCGGAACTGGTCGAGGACCCGGTTGCGCTGCGGCTGCGACTTGCCGCCGTGCAGCGCGGCGGCGACCACGCCGTGGGCGCGCAGCTGCTTGGCGAGCCGGTCCGCGCCGTGCTTGGTGTGCACGAACATGATCACGCGGCCCTCGCGGGCGGCGATCCGGGCGGTGGTCTCGGCCTTGTCGGCGGGGTCGAGCTGGAGCAGGTGGTGGTCCATGGTGGTGACGGCGCCGGCCGACGGGTCCACCGAATGGGTGACGGGGTCGGTCAGGAAGCGGTTGACCAGCCGGTCCACGTTGCGGTCCAGGGTGGCGGAGAACAGCATCCGCTGCCCGCCCTCGGCGACCTGCTCCAGGAGCTTGACGACCTGCGGCAGGAAGCCCATGTCGGCCATCTGGTCGGCCTCGTCGAGGACGGTGATCGCCACGTCGTCCAGGCGCACGTCGCCGCGCTGGATCAGGTCGTCCAGCCGGCCGGGGGTGGCCACCAGCACCTCGGTGCCGCGGCGCACCTGGTTGGCCTGGCGGGTGATCGACATGCCGCCGACCACGGTGGTGATCCGCAGGCCGAGCACCCCGGCGTAGGGGGCGAGCGCGTCGGTGACCTGCTGGGCGAGCTCACGGGTGGGGACCAGCACCAGGGCCAGCGGGTGGCGGGCGCCGGCCCGCTTCCCGGCGGTGCGCACCAGCAGCGGCAGGCCGAACGCCAGGGTCTTGCCGGAGCCGGTGCGGCCGCGGCCGAGGACGTCACGTCCGGCCAGCGCGTCCGGCAGGGTGGCGGCCTGGATCGGGAACGGCTCGGTCACGCCCTGCGCGCCCAGTTCCTTCATCAGCCCGGAGGGGAGGTTCAGCTCGGCGAAGCTCTCCGCCGCCGGGCGGGACGGGGTGCCCTGCACGTGCGTGAAGTCCTCGGCGGGCGCGGCGACCGACGGCACGGCACTCCGGCGCGGCCGGCGCGGACGCTCGGTACGGGCCTGCTCGCCGCCGCGCGGCTGCTCGGTACGCGGAGCACCGCCACGCGCGGCGCCGGTGCGCGGCTTCCCGCTACGGGTGCGCGGCTTGTCGGCACGGGGCTGGTCGGTACGCGAACCGGACTGCGAAACGGACTTCGAACCGGATCGCGAAACGGACTGCGCCGCGGCCTTCTCGGCGCGCGGACGGGACTGCTCGGGCATGCGTGTTCCTCTTCCTGAGGGCCTTCGGCCGGCGCGCGCGGAGGCGCGGCGGCGGGTGTGTCGGCCGTCAGGGAGAAGAAAGGCGCCGCCCCGGCCGTCGGGCGGCATGGGCAAGGGCCCGTACCTTGGAGGTACGGGCCCTCGCCTGCGTCACACTGAGTCGGCGTAGGCCGGGACTCAGATGGGGCGGATGTTCTCCGCCTGCGGGCCCTTCTGGCCCTGGGTGACGTCGAACTCGACCTTCTGGCCCTCGAGGAGCTCACGGAAGCCGGTGGACTGGATGTTCGAGTAGTGAGCGAACACGTCGGCGCCGCCGCCGTCCTGCTCGATGAAGCCGTAGCCCTTTTCGCTGTTGAACCACTTCACGGTGCCGGTAGCCATAACCGTCTCCACTTTCACTGGGGCGTTGGGGCACACACCTCGTGAGCCCCACGTAGCCGCGATCCCCATCCGGAGACTAAACACCGGACAAAACAAATGCGCCTGTGGTTGGAACCAGCAGGCGCACACACACGTTCATGGGAACCAATACTGCAACTGCTTCGACAATAGCACGGTCCCCCTCGCCAACGGCGGCAAAAGTTCCGCTGGTCACACCGCGTTTCAGTGCGACGCCAAGGGGGCATGCGGTCCCGTTGGACCGCATGCCCCCTCCTACTCGGGGCTACCCGTCGGTACCCCCGCAGGGCTGCCCGGCGCTACCCGCCGCCGAGCCCGTCAGGCCCGGCCGGCCACCTGCGGCTCGCGCTCGGCGACGGCCTCGGGGCCGTGGTCGGGCATCGCGCCGTGACCGGGCCACCAGGCCTTCTTGCCGAGCAGCGCGGTGATCGCCGGGGTGAAGAACATCGCCATCACGAAGGCCGCCAGCACGATGCCGATGGCCAGCGCGAAGCCCAGCTCGGCGAAGAGCACGTTGCCCGCCAGCATGAAGGTCGCGAAGGACGCCGCCAGGATGAAGCCGGCCGCGGCGACGGTCGGACCGGCGTGCCGGACCGCCTCCTTGGCCGCCTCGCGGGGGCTGCGGCCCTCGCGGGCCTCCTCGCGGAGCCGGGCGATGATCAGGATGTTGTAGTCGGTGCCGATCGCCACCACGAACAGGTAGATGAAGATCGGCAGCATGAACATCAGGCCGGACTCGGAGCCGAGCTTGAGGAAGGCCACCGTGGTGGCACCCAGCGTGGCCGCGAAGCCGAGGCCGACCGAGGCCATCAGGTACCAGGGCGCGACCACGCTGCGCAGCTGGAGGCCCAGGATCAGCAGGATCAGCACGCCCGCCACCGGGAAGACCAGCTTGTAGTCGTGCGCCATCGCCAGGTTGATGTCCTTGTACACCGACGAGGTGCCGCTGACCAGCGCCTCGGAGCCGGCGGGGGCGGCCGCGTGGGCGGCCGTGCGGACCTTGGTGACGCTGTCGATCGCCGCGTTGCTGGCCGCGGAGTCCTTGAGCACCACGACGAAATCGGCGGTGGTGCCGTCCTCGCTGAGCTTGGGCTCGGGCTGGACGGCGGCGACGCCGGGAACCTGGCCGAGCTTCGCGCCGAAGCCGTCCAGGCCGGCCGGGTCGAGCTTGCCGCCGTCCTTGGTGCTGGTGGTCAGGAAGACGTGCGTGGGGTCGGCCGCACCCTCGCCGCCCTTCTTGCTGAGGGTGTCCATGACGAGCATGGACTCCTTGTCCTTCGGCATCATGCTCTTCGCCATGTCGAAGGTGCCCTGGTAGCCGAGGCCGGCCAGCGACAGGATCACCAGCAGGCCGCCGGAGACCAGCGCGATCAGGCCGGGGCGACGGCCGACCACCTTGCCGAGCTTGTGGAAGCGGGCGCCCTCCGGCTCCTGCATCCACTTGCGGCCGGGCCAGAACACCGCCTTGGTGGAGGTGACGGCCAGCAGCGCGGGGGTCAGGGTGAGCGAGGCCAGCGCGGTGACGATGACGGAGATCGCCAGCGCCGGGCCGAGCGACTTGAACATGCCGAGCTCGGAGAGCAGCAGCACCGCGAAGGCGACGGTGACCGCGCCGGCCGCGGAGGCGATCGCCTCGCCAACCCGGCCGACGCCGTTGGCCACGGCGGCCTTGCGGTCGTCACCGGCCCGCAGGCGCTCGCGGTAGCGGAACATCAGGAACAGGAAGTAGTCGGTGCCGACGCCGAGGATCACCACGATGTCGATCGCCGAGGCGATCGGCGAGGACTTCAGGTCGAACGCCTTGGTGACGAGGGCGATCAGGCCGCTGGCGGCGATCATCGGGAAGATCGACAGCAGCACCGGCAGCCAGCCGACCAGGATGCCGCGGAAGATCACACCGACGATGACCACGATCAGCACGATGGTGGCGAGCATGGTGATCGCGTCGGTGGCGCTGGAGGACTCCTTCTGGTCCAGCCCCATCGCGGCCGGGCCGCCGACCTGGTACTTCAGCGCGGTGCCGCCGGCCAGCGCCCTGCCCTCTTCGCGCAGGTCCTTGGCGGCGACGGTGAACTCGTCGGTCTGCATCTTGGTCTTGTCGATGGAGACCATGCCCATGGCGTACTGCCCATCGGGCGAGAAGGTCTTCCCCTCGATCGGGGGGATGATCTGCTCGACCAGCGGGATGTGCTTGTCGGTCAGCCCCTTGACGACCTTGGCCATGTCGGCCTTGTCGGCGTCGGTGAGCGCGGCGCCGTCCTTGCGTTCGAACAGCAGCAGTGCGCTCGGGGAGAACTCGGCCGGGAACTTGTCCTGCTGCACCACCGCGGCCCGGATGGACTCGTAGTGCTTCGGCAGGAACTCCGACTCGTCGGTCGAGGCGCTCATCTTCGGAGCGGTGGCGATCAGGGCTATGGAGCCGATCACCCACGCGATGATCACCCACCAGGCCCGCTTGACGACGAAGTGTCCAAGTCGGTGGAACATGATCGAAATGCCTCCCCTGGGCATGGTTCACCGCAGCCGAAAAAGACCAGGTACCGGGCAGCGGCAGGACCGGCGCGCGAAACCCTCAACAGGGCCTAGCCGGTCGGCAGGTAAGTAACAGCGGGCAGTTTACGGGAACTTGCTTGCCGCCCGGCAAGTGGGTTTCGCGTGTGCCCCCTGGGGGCGGCCACGGAACCTGCCCCCGCACTATCGTCGCCCGCCCGCACCCCCTCCCACCTCGTGCGTGGGGTGGAGATCGCTCCCCCTCAGGGTGGACGCCCGGCTGCCCTCAAGGAGGAGACCCCGACCCCGGGGGTGGGGTTAACCCCCTACTCCCTCCTGGGGACAGGGGGAGGAAAAAGTCGGTGACTAGCCGGATGGTTCGTCAGAACCCCAGCTCATAGCTTCTGTTGTGCCGCCGGAAGCAGCCCGGAGGCCCACCGACCGGGGCGGCCCGCACCCGCCCGTAGCCCCTGGGGGACACCACCGTGAAGCATGGAATCGCCGCCTCGATGGGCGCCTGGAGCGCCCGCCACAGAAAGACCGCGGTCTTCGGCTGGCTGCTCTTCGTCGTCCTCGCCGCCTACCTCGGCGGCATGCACGGCTCCACCAAGATCACCGATTCCGAGCAGATGCCGGGCCAGGTCGCGCAGGCCGCCAGGATTCTGGACGACGCGGGCATCAAGTCTCCGGCCGGTGAGGTCGTCCTGGTGCAGAGCCGCACGCTGATGGCGGACGACCCGTCCTTCAAGGCGGTCGTCGAGCAGGTCGCCACCGCCGTCCGGGCCACCGGCAAGGCCGGGGAGCTGCACAGCCCGTACGAGACGGGCGCGATCTCCGCCGACAAGCACTCGGCGCTGCTCCAGTTCACGGTGATCGGGGAGGACGACAAGGCGGCCGTCGCCAACGTGCCGCCGATCATGGACGCGGTGACGGGCGTTCAGAAGCAGCACCCCGAGCTGACGGTCGAGGAGTACGGCCAGGCCAGCTCCGGCAAGTGGTTCGACGAGCAGTTCTCCTCGGACTTCGCCCGCGCCGAGTGGACGGCCGTGCCGCTCGCCCTCGGCATCCTGCTGATCGCCTTCGGCGCGCTGGTGGCCGCGGTCCTCCCGGTGGTGCTGGCGCTGACCGCCTTCATCGCCGCCTCCGGCCTGGTCGCGCTCTCCTCCGGCCTGCTGCACACCAGCGGCGACGCCTCCTCGGTGATGCTGCTGGTCGGCCTCGCCGTCGGCGTCGACTACTGCCTGTTCTACCTGCGCCGCGAGCGCGAGGAGCGCGCCGCCGGGCACGACGCCGAGACGGCGCTGCGGATCGCCGCCGCCACCAGTGGCCGCGCCGTGCTGGTCTCCGGCATCACCGTGGTGGTCGCGATCGGCGGCATGTTCCTCACCGGCATCGCCACCTTCAAGGCGATGTCCTTCGCCACCATCCTGGTCGTGATCACCGCCGTGCTCGGCTCGCTGACGGTGCTGCCCGCGCTGCTCTCGATGCTCGGAGACCGGGTGGAGAAGGGCAGGGTCCCCTTCCTGCACCGCCTGCGCCGTGACACGAACGAGGGCAGCCGGTTCTGGAACGCGGTGCTCACCCCGGTGCTGCGCCACCCGCTGGCCGCCGCAGGGCTGGCCACCGTCGCCCTGCTGGCGATCGCCTCGCCGACGCTCACCATGCACACCGCCAAGCTGACGTTCCAGCAGCAGCTGTCCAAGGACAACGCCCTGGTGGCCACCTCCCAGCGGATCCAGGACGCCTTCCCCGGCAGCCCCTCCCCCGCCACCGTGGTGATCAAGGCGAAGGACATCTCCTCGCCCGAGATGAAGCAGGCGCTCGCCGATCTCCAGTCCAAGGCCCTCGCCACCGGCCGGATGCACGGCCCCACCAGCCTGACGGTGCACGCCGAACAGAACGTCGCCACGGTCGACATCCCGCTCAACGGCAGCGGCAACGACACCACCTCCGCCGAGGCCCTGAAGGTGCTGCGCGAGCAGGTCGTGCCCGCCACGGTCGGCGGGATCGCCGGCGCCGACGCCCCGGTCACCGGCAGCACCGCCGCCTCGATCGACTTCAACAAGCAGATGTCCGGCTCGATGCTCCCGGTCTTCGGGTTCGTGGTCGGCTTCGCCTTCCTGCTGATGCTCTGCTCGTTCCGCTCGCTGTCCATCGCCGTCACCGCCGTGATACTCAACCTGCTCTCGGTCGGCGCCGCCTATGGTGTGCTGGCGCTGGTCTTCCAGCACGGCATCGGCGCCTCGCTGATCGGCACCGAAGGCGTCGGCGCGGTGGAGAGCTGGATCCCGCTGTTCCTGTTCGTGATCCTGTTCGGCCTGTCGATGGACTACCACGTCTTCGTGGTCTCCCGGATCAAGGAGGCGCACGACCGCGGCCTGCCCACCGGCGCGGCCGTCGCCCACGGCATCCGCACCACCGCCGGTGTGGTCACCAGCGCCGCCGTGATCATGGTCGGGGTGTTCTCGGTCTTCGGGACGCTCTCCATGCAGACCATGAAGCAGATGGGTGTCGGCCTCGCCGCCGCCGTCCTGATCGACGCCACGGTGATCCGCGCCGTCCTGCTCCCCGCCGTGATGTCCCTGCTCGGCGACAGGAACTGGTACCTGCCGCGCTGGCTGCACTGGCTGCCCCGGATCGAGGGCGAGGCGCCCGCCGCCGCCCCCGCCGGCACCGGCACCCGCCGCGGCCGTGGCGACCACGAGCTGATCGGCTGACCCACCCCCTCCCTCCTGACGCGCCCCCGGTTCGCCGACAATGAGCAGGTGATCTTCGACGAATCGGGGGCCCGGGCCCTCCTCCAGCAGGCGTGCGCCCCGGCCGGTATCGACCCGGCCGGGGCCGCGCTCATCTCGCTCGGCCAGAACGCCGTCTTCGACCTGCCGGAGCTCGGCCTGGTAGCCAAGGTCGGCCGCGCCCCCGGCTCCGCCGACCGGGCCGCCCGCGAGCTCGCGCTGGCCGGCTGGCTGGACGGCGCGGGCGTGCCGGTGGTCCGCCCCGCCGACCCCGTCGTGCACCTGGCCCAGGACCACCCCGTCACGCTGTGGCACCGGCTGGAGCCCGCCGTCCGCCCGGCCCGGCCCGCGGACCTCGCCCCGCTGCTGCGCGCCCTGCACGCCCTGCCCGCGGAGCCGGCCCCGCCGGTGCCGCTCGGCCGGCGCGACCTCCTCGCCCCCGTGGACAGTTGGCTGGCGACCGCGGAGGGTCACATCGATCCGGCGGACGTGGCGTTCCTCCGTGACCGGAAAGAGACCTTTGTCACCGCTATTTCCGAATTGACCCCTTACCTCCCCTCCGGCCCGATCCACGGCGACGCCCTACCGCGCAACGTGCACATCACCCCCGCCGGCCCGGTACTGCTCGACCTCGAGTACATGGCCTCGGACCTCCGCGAGCACGACCTGGTGGTGCTGGCCCTCAGTCAGGACCGGTACGGCGTACCGGCCGAGGAGGTCACGGCGTTCAACGCCGCCTACGGGTGGGACGTCCGCGAGTGGCCCGGCTTCGCGGTGCTGCGCGGCGCGCGGGAGACCGCGAGTGCCGCCTGGGTGGCGCAGCAGACGGCCGGAAACCCGGCCGCCCGGACGGAGTTCCGTCGCCGTGTCGACTCACTGCGTGACGGTGAGGCGGAAGTACGCTGGTTCGCGTTCTGACCGCTTCCGTTCGGTGCCCGCCTTGTGGCGCAGCGCACATCCGGACGGAACCACCTCGGTCGTACCTGGCGTCGTCGTAGTCGACCGGACGCCCCGCTCCATGTGGCAGGTACGACGTAGGAGTCGTCCATGGTGAAGTCCCGCATAATCGCCCGTCGTCGTTCTCTTCTTCTCGGTGCCTCCGCCGCACTGCTCGCCCCGGCCCTGCTGGTGGCGTGCGGTGCGCACGGCACCCCCTCCGCGGCAGGGGCAGCCGCGCAGCACCCGGCCACGCCGAGCGCGAGCACGACCACGGGCGACAGCGGGGGTTCCTCGGTGGCGGCCCGGCCTACGCCGAGCGAGGGCACCCCGTCCCCGTTCGCCTCGCCGAGCCAGGACCCGACGGCGCCCACCCGGACGCCGGCACCGCCCGCCCCGAGCACCACCCCGTCCACGCCCGGCACCGGCGCCTCGCAGCCGTCCGGCGGGCAGCAGAGCCACGCCCCGGCCACGCACGTGCTGGCGCACACCGCCTCGGGCGGCAAGACCGTGGCGCTGACCTTCGACGACGGCCCGGGCCAGGCCACCGGCCAGGTGCTGGACCTGCTGGCGCAGTACGACGCCAAGGCGACGTTCTGCGAGATCGGCGACAACGCGCAGGCGCACCCGGCGATGGTCAAGCGGATCGTCGCCGAGGGCCACCGCCTGTGCGACCACACCGTGGACCACCCGCAGCCGATGCACACCCAGTCGCACCAGCAGCAGGTGGCGGAGATCGCCGACGCCAAGACCCAGATCGAGGACGCCGCCGGCGGCAACGCCCCGATCACCTGGTGGCGCGCCCCGGGCGGCGACTTCACCGCGGAGAACGAGAAGATCGGCGCCGACCAGGGCATGAAGTCCCTCGGCTGGTCGGTGGACCCGCGCGACTGGTCCCGTCCGGGCGTGCAGTCGATCGTCACCACCGTCGAGCAGAACCTCCGCCCCGGCGGCGTGGTCCTGATGCACGACGGCGGCGGCGACCGCACCCAGACCGTCGCGGCCCTGAAGCAGCTGCTGCCGTGGCTGGTGGCCCAGGGCTACACTTTCGACTTCCCGCAGTCCTGACCGGCTCTCTTGCCGAGGCGTCCTGACGGCTTGTCAGGGCGCCTCTTCGGCCTTCAGGAGCCCCGTGCCCGCCTTCGTGCACCGCGTCACCAAGTACGACCCCGCCAACCGTGACGAGCGCGGCCACTACCTGGCCGACGACGACACCGACAGCGACCGCGGGCCGATCGAGGCGGCGTACCTTCAGGCGGCCGCCGCGTTCGCCGTGGAGTGCGGCGTCGACCGGCTGACGATCGGCCGCCCGGAGGCCGCGTTCTTCGCCTCCCCCGAGGACGGCGGCCGCCTGGAGGACCTCTTCCCGGGGCTGCACGGGTTCCACGACGGCGCGGAGGTCTCCCTGGAGACCGCGCTGGAGCTGGTGCGGATGATGCTGCGCGGCGGCGAGGGCTGGTGCCTGCTGGAGGCCGGCGACCGGTTCTTCGTGCACATCGGCTGGGACCAGTACATGTACATCGGCACCGACCGCCCCTGCGAGCGCGCCGCGGCGCGAGTCCGCCGACTGGGCCTGTTCCCGGAGCCGATACCGGAGTCGCCGTACTCCGAGGAGTCGGATGAGCCGGGCGAACAGCGGCCCGCCGACGAGGAGTTCTGGGCCCGGGTGCACTGGCTGGTCGCCGAAGGCCGGGCGGGCCTGCTGGAGGAGGGCTACGTCCAGAACGCCTCCCGCTGGCACCGGCTGACGCCCGAGACCATCGACGCCGTCCGCGCCGGCCTCACCCCGCGCGCCATGCTGACCCTCTGGCCGCCGCTGTCCGCCGACGTCGCGGCCGTGCTGGCCGCGCTCCCCGAGGACAGCTCGGTGGAGTTCGTCTGGGAGGACCCGACGGGCACGATCAGCAGCGTCGACGCGGAAGCCGACGATCTCGAGGAGTTGACGGCCCTGGTGGCGGGCGCGCGGGCCGCCGCCGCGCTGCCGACCCTGGTCGACGAGTACCGGCCGCTGGCCAGTGCGGTGCGCCCCGACGAGGACGGCGTGCTGCGGGCCCGCTGGCGGACCACCTGGTCGCCGTGCGACCAGGCCTGGGCGTTCCTGAAGTCCGTGCGCCCCGGGCAGGTCGTCACCGGCACGGTCACCGAGATCGCCGACTTCCACGTCACCTTCGTGGACGTCGACGGCTTCACCGCGATGATCAACGTTCCGGAGCTGTCCTGGCGGCCGCTCGACCACCCGTCGGACGTCGTCTCGGCAGGTCAGGAGATCACGGCCGAGGTGCTCGACGTCGACCTGACGCGCGAGCGGCTGTCCCTCTCCCTGAAGGCCCTCCAGGAGAACCCCATGGCGCAACTGGCCGACCGGGTCGGCGAGTTGGTGGACGGCGTGGTGACGAAGGCGGTGCCGTTCGGCGTCTTCGTCCGGATCGAGGACCGGCCCGACGGCCTCCAGGGGCTGCTCCCCGCCGCCGAGTCGGCCGGCGAGGCCCACCGGGTCGGCGACCGGCTGACGGTGCGCATCCGCGAGGTCGACCTTCCCCGGCAGCGGTTCTCGCTCTCCCGCCGCCGGGGCTGACCGCCCCTCAGGACGCCGCCTTGAGCGGCCAGCGCGGGTCCACGGTGGCGGCCGGGTCCTTGCGGCGCAGCCAGTCCTGCAGGCCGGTGGCCCAGTCGCGGTGCCAGACGATCTGGCGGCGGTGCAGTTCGTCGAGCGGCAGGTCGCCGGCCTGTTCGGGGTAGCGGTGGCCGAGGGCGACGGCGACCCGGACGGCGGCGAGTGCGTCGCTGCCGGCCTCGTGGGCGTCGTGGAGTTCGACGCCGTAGACCTCGCAGACCCGCTGGAGGGTGCGTGAGCCCTTGCGGTACTTGTCGAGGGCGCGGTCGACGACCATGGCGTCGACCACGGGGGTGACCGGCCCGCCGAGGCGTTCGGCGAGGGTGGGGCGGCCGTGGCGGCGCAGTTCGGCGTCGAGCAGCGACAGGTCGTAGGGCGCGTTGAAGGCGACCACGGGCCGTCCGGCGGCGAGCCGCTGGTGCAGGGCCTGGGCGATCTCCTCGATCGCCTCGGCGGCGGGCCGGCCGTGGGTGCGGGCCTCGGTGTCGGTGATGCCGTGGATGGCGGTGGCCTCGGCGGGTATCGGGACGCCGGGGTCGATCAGCCAGTTGGTGGCCGTTTCGACGCGCCCGCCGAGGGTGTCGACCACGGCGGCGGTGACGATCCGGGACTCCTGCGGGTCGGTGCCCGTGGTCTCCAGGTCGAATCCGGTGAGTGGCCCCTTCCACCAGGTCATGGGGTGTGTCCTTCCGTCAGCACTGCCAAGATGCGGACCATCATCGCGCGCCGCTGTGACAGCGCCGACGGCGCGTCCGCCCTGGCGGGGGCGACCGTGCTGGTCAGGACACTGCGCGGGAGTCCCCCCAGAGGTCCTCGAACTCCTCCCGGTAGACCTCCAGCAGCCCGGGTTCGGTGCCGCCGGCCTCCTGCCCGGCGCCGCCGCGGAGCACCAGGGCGGGCGATTCGATGCCGCGGGCCTTGCGCAGGTAGGGCTGGATGACGCCGAGGTCGGTGGAGCGCCGCCGTCCGCCGGCGCCCGTGGTCCGCGGGCCCTCCACCAGGTAGGCGGTGAACCGGGGCAGTTCGTCGAAGACCCGGATCTCGAAGCTGCCGGGGTCGCGCAGCCGGGCCCGGACCCGCCGCGCGTGCATGATGTTCATCTCCACGGAGCGGCCCAACTCGCCGCGCCCGAGGCCGAGTTCGCGTTCACGTCGGCGGACGGCGCTGCTCGCCGGGTTGAGGAACAGCAGCCGCACCCGGCAGCCGTCGCTGGCGAGGCGTACCAGGCGCTTGCCGGTGTAGTTCTGGCAGAGCATGCCGAGTCCGATGCCGACGGCGTCCAGGCGCCGGGCGCCGTCGAGCAGGTCCTCGACGGGCAGGTCGCGCTGCAGGCGGACCCGGTCGGGGTGGACGGCGATCACGTCGGCGTAGCGGCCGGCCACGAGCTCCTCGACCACGTCGGCGGGCACGCCGCCGTGGGTGCCGTCGAGCAGGGCGAGCAGCCGGGCGGCGGCCCGTTCGGTCTGGTCGAGGACGGTCTTGGTCAGGGCCCGGTTGCGGGAGACCACGTGCCGGGCGACCTCGAGTTCGTCGAGGGCGAGTTCGATCTCCCGGCGGTCCACCAGGTGCGGTTCGAACAGCGGCCAGTGCTGGACCATCAGTTCGCGCAGCTGCGGAAGGGTGAGGAAGACCAGCGGGTCGTCGTCGACGGGGTCGAGCAGGTAGCCCTTGCGGCGGGAGACCTCGCGGACGGCGGCGGCCCGGTGCACCCATTCCTCGCCGGCCGGTCCGGCGGCGGCGGTGACCCACTCCTCGCCGTGCGCGGGCGCGTAGACGGGGTGCAGCACTTCGTGCACGAGGGCGCGCATCCGCTGTTCGACCAGGTTGAGCCAGACGTAGGCGCGGCCGGCCAGCCGGACCCGGCGGTAGGCGCCGTCCCACTGGTCGGCGGCCCAGGCGGGCGGCATGCCCTCGGCGGGGCCGCCCTGCGGGGGCAGCGCCCCGCGTCCGACGCCGGTGCGGACGACCAGCGTCGGGGCCTCGCTGCCGCCGGCCCGCGGGTCGGGTCCGTCGCCGTCGGCGGGGAACGCCATCCGCTACCTCACCTCTCGCCCGCCGCCACTCGGCCGCCGGTCTGTCCGCTGACTCGCTCCACCATGACGGCCCTTGGTCGCCGGCCGTACGGGCCCGGGGTTCTCGCGGTCCGGACGATCAAGGGTATCGCCCCCCGTGGCCCCGACACAGCCCTCTTGACAGCACGCGCACCGGCAGTCGACGGGCCGTCAGTACGCGGTTGTCCGGCCCGACATCCGGGACACCCGTTCGGGCGAACAACGGGCGAATGGGACCGGATGGGCGCGGCGTTCGGCCGTCCGGCGGGGAGTATGCGGGTGTGCCGTGCGTCCGGCCCGTCGCGCCACCGACGCCCCGCACACGTTCGGGCGCTCCGCCGGGTGGTCACCCGTAGGGGCGCCGATTGGCGTCTGGCACTGGGAGTCGAGGACACATGCAGGTCTGGCCGGGGCAGCCCTACCCGCTCGGCGCCACCTATGACGGCGCCGGCACCAACTTCGCGGTGTTCTCCGAGAGCGCGGACCGGATCGAGCTCTGCCTGATCGCCGAGGACGGCTCCGAGACGGCCGTCGAACTGCGCGAGACCGACGCCTTCGTCCGGCACGCCTACCTGCCGGGCGTGCTGCCGGGCCAGCGGTACGGCTTCCGGGTGCACGGCCCGTACCAGCCGGGTCTGGGCCTGCGGCACAACGCCTCGAAGCTGCTGCTGGACCCGTACGCGAAGGCGATGGGCGGCCACATCGACTGGGACGAGTCGGTGTACGGCTACCACTTCGGCGCGCCGGAGCGCCGCAACGACCTGGATTCGGGGCCGCACACCATGCACTCGGTGGTGATCAACCCGTACTTCGACTGGGGCACCGACCGGCCGCCGCGCACCGACTACCACCGCACGGTGGTGTACGAGGCGCACGTGAAGGGCCTGACCAGGCTGCACCCGGGCATCCCGGAGGAGATCCGCGGCACCTACGCGGGCCTGGCGCACCCGGCGGTGATCGAGCACCTGGCGAAGCTGGGCGTCACGGCGATCGAGCTGATGCCGGTGCACCAGTTCGTCCGCGACCACCGGCTGCGCGACCTGGGGCTGTCCAACTACTGGGGCTACAACACGATCGGCTTCTTCGCCCCGCACTCCTCGTACTCCTCGACGGGCGACCGCGGGCACCAGGTGCAGGAGTTCAAGTCGATGGTGAAGGCGCTGCACGCGGCCGGCATCGAGGTGATCCTCGACGTGGTCTACAACCACACCGCCGAGGGCAGCCACCTCGGGCCGACGCTGTCCTTCCGCGGCCTGGACAACGCCTCGTACTACCGGCTGGCGAAGGACCAGCGGTTCTACGAGGACACCACCGGCACCGGCAACTCGCTGCTGATGCGCTCGCCGCACGTACTCCAGATGATCATGGATTCGCTGCGTTACTGGGTCACCGAGATGCACGTGGACGGCTTCCGCTTCGACCTGGCGGCGACGCTGGCCCGGCAGTTCCACGAGGTGGACCGGCTGTCCTCGTTCTTCGACCTGGTCCAGCAGGACCCGGTGGTCTCGCAGGCCAAGCTGATCGCCGAGCCGTGGGACCTCGGCGAGGGCGGCTACCAGGTCGGCAACTTCCCGCCGCTGTGGACGGAGTGGAACGGCAAGTACCGCGACACCGTCCGCGACTTCTGGCGCGGCGAGTCCGCCACCCTGGCCGAGTTCGGCTCCCGGCTCACCGGCTCCTCCGACCTGTACCAGGACGACGGCCGCCGCCCGATCGCCTCGATCAACTTCGTCACCTGCCACGACGGCTTCACGCTGCGCGACCTGGTCTCCTACAACGACAAGCACAACGAGGCCAACCGGGAGGACAACCGGGACGGCGAATCCTTCAACCGGTCGTGGAACTGCGGCGCCGAGGGCGAGACCACCGACCCCGGGGTGCTCGAACTGCGCGCCCGCCAGCAGCGCAACTTCATCGCCACCCTGATGCTCTCCCAGGGCGTGCCGATGCTCTCCCACGGCGACGAACTCGGCCGCACCCAGCGCGGCAACAACAACGCCTACTGCCAGGACTCCGAACTGACCTGGCTGACCTGGCCGACCCGCGACGGCGGGCAGGCCGACACCCGGCTGCTGGAATTCACCCAGGGCATGATCTGGCTGCGCCGCGACCACCCGGTCTTCCGCCGCCGCCGCTTCTTCCACGGCCGCCCGGTCTCCGGCACCCACGACGCGCTGACCGACATCGCCTGGTTCACCCCGGGCGGCGAGGAGATGACCGAGCAGGACTGGTCGACCTCGTACGCGAAGTCGCTGACGGTCTTCCTGAACGGCAACGCCATCTCGGAACCGGACCGGCGCGGCGGCAAGATCGTCGACGATTCGTTCCTGCTGATGTTCAACGCCCATTCGGAGCCGATCGCCTTCACCGTCCCGGCCGGCCACGGCGAGGTCTGGCAGGTCGTCGTCGACACCTCGCTGCCCGCCCTCCCCGCCCCCGGCACCGGCCCGCGCGCCAAGGCCGGCGACACCCTGCACCTGCCGGACTACTCCCTGCTGGTCCTCCAACGACCGGCCTGACACCGCCCGTTCGGGGCAATCTGCGGTAGGCCTCCGCCGGTCCGGGTAGGGATTCGGCTATGACGTCAGCCGCCGCGCGCCCTTCCACGGCCCGCTTCCCGACGGCCACCTACCGGCTCCAGCTGCAGCCGGAGTTCACCCTGCACGACGCCCGCCGGGCGGTGCCGTACCTGGCGGCGCTCGGGGTCTCGCACCTGCACCTGTCGCCGCTGCTGGAAGCCGTACCGGGCTCCACGCACGGCTACGACACCGTCGACCACGGCCGGATCGCCGAGCAGCTGGGCGGCGAGACGGCGCTGCGCGAGCTCGCGGCCGCGGCCCAGCGGCACAACCTGGGCCTGATCGCCGACGTGGTGCCCAACCACATGGCGCTGCCCGTGCCCGAGCAGCTGAACCGGCCGCTCTGGCAGGTGCTGGCGAACGGCCCGGACGACCCGTTCGCCGCCTGGTTCGACATCGACTGGACGTCCCAGCCGGGCCCGATCGACGCCCCCGGGCGCGGCCGGCTGCTGCTGCCGCTGCTCGGCGACCGGCTCGGCGTGGAGATCGACCGGCTGACGGTGGACGGCGAGGTGCTGCGCTACCACGAGCACGAGTTCCCGCTGCGCCCCGGCACCGCCCAGCTGCCGCTGCCGCAGCTGCTGGAACGCCAGTGGTACCGGCTGGCCTGGTGGAAACTCGCCGACGAGCAGGTCAACTACCGGCGGTTCTTCACCGTGAACGAGCTGATCGCGGTGCGGATGGAAGTCCCCGAGGTGTTCGAGGCGACGCACGCGGTGCTGCTGCGCCTGCACCGCGAGGGCGTCCTGGACGGCTTCCGGATCGACCACCCGGACGGGCTGGCCGACCCGCGCGGCTACCTGCGGCGCCTGGCGGAGGCCACCGGCGGCGCGTACACCGTGGTGGAGAAGATCCTCACCGGCGAGGAACAACTGCCCGAGGACTGGCCGTGCGCGGGCACCACCGGCTACGACGCGCTGCGCCGGATCGACGGGGTGCTGACCGACCGGCGGGGCGCGGAGAAGCTGGCGGTCTCCTACCGGCGCGACGTCGGCGACCGGGCCGACGCGGCGGCGTCGGCGCTGATCGGCCGGGCCGAGATGGTCGCGCCGGACGGGGCGCTGTCGGCCGAGACCGACCGGCTGGTGCGCCTGGTGGAGCGGATCTGCGCGGACGGCCCGGAGCTGGCCGACCACTCGCCGCTGGCGGTGCGCCGGGCGCTGGAGACCCTGCTGACCGAGTACCCGGTGTACCGCCCGTACGTGGTGCCGGGCGAGGCGGCCCCGCCCGACGCCGTCCGGGCGCTCGCCCTGCCCGAGGAGGCGTCCGGCGCCGAGCGGCTGGTGCACCTGCTGGCCCTCGGGGAGCTGGGCCGCTCCCCCGCCAAGGACGAGTTCTGCCACCGTTTCGGCCAGACCGCCTCGGCGGTGGCGGCCAAGGGCGTGGAGGACACCGCGTTCTACCGGTTCAACGCGCTGCTGTCGCTGAACGAGGTCGGCGGCCTGCCCGAGCACCCGGGCGTACCGCCCGCGGACTTCCACCGCTGGTGCGAGCGGCAGGAGGAGCACTGGCCGCACGCGATGACGGCGCTGTCCACGCACGACACCAAGCGCAGCGCGGACGCCCGGGCCCGGCTCGCGGTGCTGGCCGAGCTGCCGGACGCGTGGGCGGCGGAGTGCGCGGCGTGGACGGTGGCGGCCGGGCCGTGCCCGGACCGGGCCTCGGCGTGGCTGCTGTGGCAGACCCTGCTGGCGGCGTGGCCGCTGTCCGAGGAGCGGCTGCTGGGGGTGCTGCTGAAGTCGGTGCGGGAGGCCAAGCGCCGCACCTCGTGGACGGAGCCGGACGAGGCCTTCGAGCGGCGGCTCGCCCAGTACGTGCGCGGGGCGCTGGCCAATCCGGGGCTGTGTCCGCGGATCGCCGGGTTCGTCGGGATGCTGGAGCCGTTCGCCCGGGTGAACTCGCTGTCGGCGGCCCTGCTGCACCTGCTGGTGCCGGGCGTTCCGGACGTGTTCCAGGGCGGCGAGGAGCCGCTGTACACGCTGGTCGACCCGGACAACCGGGCGCCGGTGGACCTGGACGCGCTGGCGGTGCGCCTCACCGACTCGGCCGCGCCGCGCCCCGGCGACCTGGCCCGGGAGAAGCTGCACCTCACCAGGACCGCGCTGCACCTGCGCCGGGAGGGCGCGCTGGGCCGCTACCGCCCGCTGGCGGGGGTGGGCCCGGCGGCCGACCACCTGGTGGCGTTCGCCCGCGGCGGGCGGGTGCTGGGCGCGGCGACCCGGCTGCCGTACGGGCTGCACCGGGCGGGCGGCTGGGGCAGCACCCTGCTGGAGCTGCCGCCGGGCCGCTGGACGGACCGGCTCACGGGCCGCCACTTCGTCGGCGGGCCGGTCGAACTGTCGTATCTGTTCCAGCAGTTGCCGGTGGCGCTGCTGGTGGAGGGGGCCTGATGCGGTACCGGGTGTGGGCGCCGGCGGCCAAGGTGGTCGAGGTGGAGGTCGGGGCGATCCCGTACCTGCTGGAGCGGGACCCGGCGCACCCGGGCTGGTGGCACGGGGACGGCCCGGACGGCGACTACGGCTTCCGGCTGAACGGCGGTTCGGCGCTGCCCGATCCGCGCTCGCCCCGGCAGCCGTTCGGCCCGGACGGGCTGAGCCGCCCGGTCGACCACGCCGCGTTCGACTGGTCGGAGACGGCCTGGCGGGGCCGCCCGCTGCCGGGCACGGTGGTCTACGAGCTGCACGTGGGCACCTTCACCGCCGAGGGCACCTTCGACGCGGCCGCCGCCCGCCTCGACCACCTGGTCGAACTCGGCGTGGACTTCGTCGAGTTGATGCCCGTCTGCCCGTTCCCCGGCCGCTCCGGCTGGGGCTACGACGGGGTGTCCCTCTGGGCGGTGCACGAGCCGTACGGCGGCCCGGACGGGCTGAAGCGCCTGGTGGACGCGGCGCACCAGCGCGGCCTCGGCGTGATCCTGGACGTGGTGCACAACCACCTCGGCCCGTCCGGCAATTACCTGCCCCGGTTCGGCCCGTACTTCACCGACCGGCACCACACGCCGTGGGGCGCGGCGGTGAACCTGGACGCACCGGGCTCGGACGAGGTACGGGCGTACCTGATCGGCAGCGCGCTGGCCTGGCTGCGCGACTACCGGATCGACGGGCTGCGGCTGGACGCCGTGCACGCGCTGGCGGACGACCGGGCGCTGCCGTTCCTGGAGGAACTCGCCCATTCTGTAGAGGGGTTGGCGGAGGCGACCGGACGCCCGCTGTTCCTGGTCGCCGAGTCGGACCTGAACGATCCCCGCACCACCGCGCCCCGCCCGGCCGGCGGCCTCGGACTGACCGCGCAGTGGAGCGACGACTTCCACCACGCCCTGCACGCGCTGCTGACCGGCGAGAGCCAGGGCTACTACGCGGACTTCGCGGCCGACCCGTGGACGGCGCTCGCCAAGACGCTCACCAACGGGTGGTTCCACGACGGGAGTTGGTCCTCGTTCCGGGGGCGCTCGCACGGCCGACCGTTCCCCGCCGCCTACGGACACCGGCTGCTGGGCTACGCGCAGACCCACGACCAGATCGGCAACCGGGCCACCGGCGACCGCCTGTCGGCCTCGCTGCCACCCGGGCGGCTGGCCGCCGCGGCCGCGCTGGTGCTGACGTCCCCGTTCACGCCGATGCTGTTCATGGGCGAGGAGTGGGGGGCGTCCACCCCGTGGCAGTACTTCACCGACCACACCGACCCGCAGCTCGCCGAGGCCGTCCGGCAGGGCCGGCGCCGGGAGTTCGCCGAACACGGCTGGCGCGCCGAGGACGTCCCCGACCCGCAGGACCCGGCCACGGTGCGCGCCTCCACGCTGGACTGGTCGGAGCCCGGCCGCGCCCCGCACGCCGAACTGCTCGGCTGGTACCGGGCGTTGATCCGGCTGCGGCGCGCCGCGCCCGAGCTGACGTCCGGCGACCTGGCGGCGGTGCGGGTGCGGCACGACGCGGCGGCGGGCTGGCTGGCCGTCCACCGGGGCCGCTACCGGGTGCTCGCCAGGATCGGCGGCGAGGGGCCCGCCGCCGTCCCGCTGGAAGGTGAACTCGCCGCGCTGGAGGCCGCGTTCGGCGAGGTGCGGCCCGGGCCGGACGGCGCGGTGCTGCTCGGGCCGGACTCGGCGGCGGTGCTGCGCACGGCCTGAGGCTTTACCGACATCACCACAGGAAGGCGGCGATCCGGGCGTTCAGGTGGGCCGCGTCCAGGCCGTACGCCGTCAGGTGCTCGGCCATCGACCCGTAGTGCCGGTGCTCCGCCACCGGCACGCCCAACCCGAGGACACGGTGCGGCAGTTGCTCCAGCGCCCGGTGCGCCTCGCGCTCCGAGGTACCGGCCAGGTACGGCTCCACCAGCACCACGTCGGCCCGGTCGCCGATCGCCGCCCGCAGGCCCGCCGCGTCGAACGGCCGCACGGTGGCGGCGTACAGCACCGTCACGTCCAGCGTCTCGGTGGCCTCCAGTACCGCGTCCAGCATCGGGCCGACCGCCAGCACCACGCCGCGGTTGCCCTCGCGAACCGTCAGGAACTTCCCCGGGACGATCGGCCGGGCCTCGCGGTTCTGCTGGGCGGACAGCCGCACGTACTGCAGGCTGTCGCCGGCCGCGACGGCGTGGCGCAGCAGCAGGTCGGCCTCGGCGGGGTGGCCGGGGACGTGCACGTTCCAGTCGGGGAGGGTGTCCAGCAGGGCGATGTCGCCGGGCGCCATGTGGGTGCGGCCGCCGGCCGCCCAGTCGTAGGAGCCGTACGCGCTGACCAGCACCGCGCCGACGCCCTGGTGGTTCAGGTCGAGCTTCACCTGCTCGAAGGGCCGCTCGATCAGGAAGCTGGCGAAGGTGTGCGCGATCGGGCGCATCCCGGTCAGCGCCAGGCCGCCGGCGACGCCGATCAGCAACTGCTCGCGGATGCCGACGTTCACCACCCGGTCCGGGTGGGCGCGGGCCGCCTCGGGGAACTGGGCGGCGCTGACGTCGGCGAGCACCAGGGCGGTGCGCGGGTCCCGGGCGAGCAGCTCGGTGGTGGTCAGCGCGAACTGGTCGCGCATCGTCAATTCCTGGGTGGTCATGGCCTGTTGTCTCCGCTCTCAGCTGTACTTGGGTTCGGTGCGGGCCACCACCACGTGCGGGCGGCCGGGGTGTGGGGCGGTGTACGCCCGGTACAGCTCCTCGTGGTCGCGGCCGTTCACGGAGGCCGTCGACCAGCCCGCGCCGGCGAACCGGGACGCGATGCCGCCGCTCCAGCCGTGCGTGGCCGAGGAGTTGTCGATCACCACCGCGTGCAGCCGCTCCAGGCCGTACGCGCCGGCGAACGCCAGCGCCTCGTGGTTGCTTCCCTCGTCGAACTCGGCGTCCCCGAGCAGCACCCACACCGCCGGGGCGTCCAGGCCCTGCGCCCGCAGGCCCAGCGCGGTGCCCACGGCCAGCGGCAGTCCGTGCCCCAGCGAGCCGGAGCCGATCTCCGCGCCGGGCACCAGCAGCCGGTCCGGGTGATGGCCGAGCGGCGAGTCGTACGACCCGAAACTCGACAGCAGCTCCACCGGGAAGAAGCCCTTCGCGGCCAGCACCGCGTAGTACGCCATCGGGCCGTGGCCCTTGGACAGCAGGAAACGGTCCCGCTCGGGCGCGTCGGCGGTGGCCGGGCCGACCTTCAGCACCTGGTCGTACAGCACCCACAGGGCGTCCAGGGTGGAGGTGGCGGCCGGCGTGTGCTTCTCGTCGCCGGTCATCAGCGAGATCAGGTGCGGCAGGTCGGTGAAGCCCAGGCCGGTGGCGGCCGGATCGGTGGCGACCGGATCGGTGGCGACCGGATCGGTGGCGACCGGGTGGGTGGCGGCCGGATCGGTGGCGACCGGGTGGGTGGCGGCCGGGTGGGTGGCGGCCGGGTCCTTCTGACTGCCGGGAGTGCTCGTTGCTTCGCTCGTCATGCCGATGAGCATCCAACTTCAAGTCCGCTTCAGGTCAAGGGGCGCTCGCGGGGGTAGTGTTCCGGACCATGACGCCGTCCCGGCACGACCGCCTCACCATCGGCCAGCTCGCCCAGCGCAGCGGGCTCGCCACCTCCGCGCTGCGCTACTACGAGAGCCTCGGTCTGATTCACGCCGAACGCACCAGCGGCAACCAGCGCCGCTACCCGCGCGCCGCGCTGCGCCGGATCGCCTTCGTCCGGGCCGCCCAGCAGGTCGGCCTCTCGCTGGAGGAGGCCCGCACCGCGCTCGCCCGGCTGCCCGAGGACCGCGCCCCCTCGCCCCGCGACTGGCACACCGTGGCCGCCACCTGGCAGCACCGCATCGACCGGCAGATCGCCGAACTCCAGCTGATGAAGGCCAAGTTGACGGGCTGCATCGGCTGCGGCTGCCTCTCCCTGAGCCGCTGCACGCTGTACAACGCCGAGGACCGGGCCGGCGCCGCCGGACCGGGCGCCCGCTACCTGCTCACCCGCGACCCGGAGACCGGGCCCGAGCCCGCCGCCGAACCCGTCGCCGAGCCCGTCACCGGACCGGCTGTCGCACCCGTCAGCGGACCGGCTGTCGCACCCGACCGGTAGCCTGGCCGCGTCGCCGGACCGACCGGTTTCGGCCATCCGTGGTCGTACCGGTTTCCCGGCCGTCTATGCTGCCCCCGAAAGCGCGTTCCAACTGACGGGGGGCCGGAAATGACCGATCATCAGGAGATCTCGCTCGGCTGGATGTCCGGCGACCAGAGTCCGCCGCCGTCCTCCGAGCTGCGACCCGAGGTCCCGCACCCCGCCCGGATGTACGACTACTACCTGGGCGGCAAGGACAACTTCCCCGCCGACCGGGCCGCCGCCGAGCAGGTGGTCGCGCTCAGCCCGCTGGTCCGGATCAGCGCGCTCGCCAACCGGGCCTTCCTGCAGCGCGCGGTGCGCACCCTCGCCGCCGAACAGGGCATCCGCCAGTTCCTCGACATCGGCACCGGCATACCCACGGCGGGCAACACCCACGAGATCGCCCAGTCCGTCGACCCCACCGCCAAGGTCGCCTACCTGGACAACGACCCGATCGTGCTGGTGCACGGGCGGGCCCTGCTGGCCGGCGCCCAGCAGGGCAGCGTCAGCGTCCTGCAGGCCGACCTGCGCGACCCCAAGGCGATCCTCGCCGACCCCGCCGTCCGCGAACTGCTCGACCTCGACCGGCCGGTCGCCCTGATGCTGTTCGCGATCCTGCACTTCATCGACGACGCCGACGACCCGTACACCCTCGTCCGCACCCTGATCGACGCCCTGCCCTCCGGCAGCTACCTGGCGCTCTCGCACGCCACCGCCGACTTCATCGACCCGGCACACGCCGAAAAGGGCCCGGCCATCTACCGCTCCGCGACCGCCCAGCTCACCATGCGCACCCGCGCACAGGTGCTGCGCTTCTTCGACGGCCTCGAACTGCTCGAACCCGGCCTAGTCACCGCCCCGCAGTGGCGCCCCGACCAGGCCCCGCAGGACACCGACGGCCAGGTCGCCATCTGGGCCGGCGTCGCCCGCAAGCCCTGACACCACCTCAACTGCCCGACGGCGGCGGTGCGATCATGCTGTCTCCCTCACCTCTGGAGCCCCCCGTGACCGCACTGCCGCCGCCCCCACCCCTGGTCGACGCCGCCTGGCTCGCCGACCACCTCGACCACCCCGACCTGGTCGTCCTCGACGCGAGCATCGGCGCCCACCGCCACGCGGCCCACCGCATCCCCGGCGCCCGCCCGTTCGACCTCGACGGGGCACTCTCCGACCACCGCTCCGACCTGCCGCACACCATGCCGCCGGCCGCCGACTTCCAGCGCGAACTGCGCGCCCTCGGCGTCAACGACCGCTCCACCGTGGTCGTCTACGACGGCGCCGGAATCTACTCCAGCCCGCGCGCCTGGTGGATACTGCGCGCCATGGGCTTCGACCGCGCCGCCGTCCTGAACGGCGGACTCCCCGCCTGGCAGGCCGCCGGCCACCCCGTCACCGACCTCCAATCCCCTTACTCCCCCGGCGACTTCACCGCCCACCCCCGCCCCGGCCTGCTCACCGACCGGGACGCCGTGGCCGCCGCCCTCACCGACCCCGACACCACCGTCCTGGACGCCCGCTCCCACGACCGCTTCACCGGCGACGCCCCCGAACCCCGCCCCCACCTGCGCCCCGGCCACCTCCCCGGCTCCACCAACCTCCCCTTCACCGACCTGCTCACCCCCGACGGCCACTACCTCCCCCTCCCCGCCCTCCACACCCGCCTCACCACCGCCACCGCCCACCGCCCCCACCTCATCACCACCTGCGGCTCCGGCATCACCGCCTGCATCCTCGCCTTCGCCGCCCACCTCACCACCCACCCCACCCCCAGCGTCTACGACGGCTCCTGGTCCGACTGGGGCCGCCCGGAAACCAACCTCCCAGTAGCCACCGGCAGTTGACCGGCCGCCGGTGAGCCCGAGCCGCTCACGCACGGGGCCAGTGCCGTCACTCTCCCGTCGAGCCCTGCGGGGGCGTTGCGCGGGACAGCCGGCCCGGCCACCACATGTGGTGGCGGAGGTCGGCGGTGAGGGCGGTGACCAGGACGGAGCGGACGACCAGGGTGTCGAGGAGGACGCCGAGGGCTACGGCGAAGCCGATTTCGGCGAAGCCGACCAGGGGGAGGGTGCCGAGGACGGCGAAGGTGGCGGCGAGGATGAGGCCGGCGGAGGTGATGACGCCGCCGGTGGCGGCCAGGCCGGCGACGGCGCCGCGGCGGGTGCCGAGGTGGGCGGATTCCTCGCGGACGCGGGTCATCAGGAAGATGTTGTAGTCGATGCCGAGGGCCACCAGGAAGACGAAGACGAAGAGCGGGAACGCCGGGTCCTGGGCCTCGAAGTGGAAGACGTGCGCGAAGAAGAACGCGCTGATGCCGAGCGCCGCCGCGTACGAGAGGACCACGGTGGCGATCAGGATCAGCGGCGCCACCACCGCGCGCAGCAGGGCGGCGAGGATCACCAGGACCACGGCCAGCACCAGCGGAATGATCACCCGGTTGTCGCGGCTGGCGGCCCGTCCGGCGTCGAGGACCACCGCGGTGGATCCGCCGACCTGCGCGTTCGCCCCGGGTACGGCGTGCACGGCCGCCCGGACGCGGTCGACGGTGGCGCGGGCGGCGGCGCTGTCGGGTGGGTCGGTGAGTGTCGCCTGGAAGAACGCCTCGCCGCCGCGCACGTCGGCCGGGCCGATCCCGGCGATGCCGGGGGTGCTCGCGGTGGCCTGCCGGACGGCTTCCAGTGGCGGCCCGGCGTTGCTGATCACCGACAGAGGCGCGCCCGTCCCGCCGGGGAAGTGCGCGGCCAGGACCTGTTGGCCGGTGACGGAGTCGGGTGTGCCGGTGAACGATCCGGCGGCGCTCAGGCCGGTCGCGTTCAGCGACGTCAGCCCGGCGGTGCAGGCGGCCAGGGCGAGCGCGGTGCCGATCCACACCTTGCGGGGGCGGACGGCGATCCAGGCGCCGATGCGTGCCCAGCGTCCGGTCTTCGTCGGTTCGGGTGTGCCGTAGCCCGGGCGGACCGGCCAGAACACCCAGCGTCCGAAGGCGACCAGCAGCGCGGGCAGCAGGGTGAGCATGGCGAGCAGGGCGACGACCACGCCGATCGCGCAGACCGGGCCGAGGCCGCTGGTGGAGTTCATCTCGGCGACCAGCAGGCAGAGCATGGACGCGACGACGGTCGCCGAGCTGGCCAGGATGGCCGGCCCGGCCCGGCGCAGGGCGGCGGCCATCGCCTCGTGCCGGTCCTGGTGGAGTCTGAGTTCCTCGCGGTAGCGGGCGGTCAGCAGCAGCGCGTAGTCGGTGCCCGCGCCGAGCACCAGCACGATCAGGATGCCGGCGCTCTGCCCGTTGACGATCAGTCCGGCGTGCTTGGCCAGCAGGTAGATGACGGCCTCGGCCACCGCCAGCGCCGCCCCGGCGGACAGCAGCGGCAGCAGCCACAGCACGGGGCTGCGGTAGGTGAGCAGCAGCAGCACGATCACCACGCCGACTGTCGCGAACAGCAGCGTGCTGTCGATGCCGGAGAACACCTTCGCCTGGTCGGCGGCGATCCCGCCGGGGCCGGTGACGTGGGTGACCAGCCCGGCGGGCGCGCCGGCGGCGGCGGTGGCGCGCAAGCTGTCCACAGCCGGTTTGAGGTTGTTCCACCCGGTAGTGCCGACCGCGACGGGCACCACGGTCTGCATCGCCTGCCCGTCCGCGGAGACGATCGGCCCGACCACCGGCGCGACCACGTGCGGCGCGGTGGTGAAGCTCTCGGCGTCGCGGGTCGCCTTGGCGTGGTCCTCGGCGGTGATGCCGCCCGGCCGCTGGTACACCACGACGGCCTCGGCGGTTTCGACCGGCTGGAACCGGCGTTGCGCGTCCAGCACCCGGGTCGACTCGGCGTTGGCGGGCAGCCAGCTGGACGCCTCGTTGTTCTCGGCGCCCATCAGCTTCCCGGCCAGCGGCGCGGCGACCAGCAGCAGCACCAGCCACAGGCCGAGCACCACCCACTTCCGACGCCGCCCGCACGGCAGCGCGGACCATCTCGTGCCGGAACTCATCGCGACCGGCCCCCAGTCGACGACCCCGGGCGGGGCCGTCCGCGCCGCCCTCCTCGTCCCAGCATCGGGCCGGGGCCGCCCGCCCGCCCGTCATGGGCACAAAAGCCCAGGTCAGGCGCTGCGCTGCTCCAGTTGCCGCCACAGTTCGCGGACGCGGGTGGTGAGGCCGTCGAGGTCGCCGCTGTTGTCGAGGACGAGGTCGGCGACGGCGAGCCGGTCCTCGCGGGTGGCCTGGGCGGCCATCCGGGCGCGGGCCTCGTCCTCGGGCATGCCGCGCAGGGCGGTGAGGCGGCGCAGGCGTTCGGCGTCGGGGACGTCGATGACCACGACCAGGTCGTACAGCGGGGCGAGGCCGTTCTCGGCGAGCAGCGGCACGTCGTGCACGACGATCGCGTCCGGTCCGGCGGCGGCCTCCAGTTCGGCGGAGCGGGCCCGCACCAGCGGGTGCACGATGGCGTTCAGCGCGGCCAGCCGGGCGGGGTCGGCGAAGACGATCCGGCCGAGCGCGGGGCGGTCGAGCGAGCCGTCGGGCAGCAGCACCCCGGGGCCGAACTCGGCGGCCACGGCGGCCAGTCCGGGTGTTCCGGGGGCGACCACCTCGCGGGCGATCACGTCCGAGTCGACGATCACCGCGCCCAGCGCGGCCAGTTGGCGGGAGACCTCGCTCTTGCCCGCGCCGATGCCGCCCGTCAGTCCGATCCTCAGCATGCCGTCAGGTTACCGGCCCGTACGAGGGCGCCGGTTGCAGCCCCGGCAGAACGAACGCCGAGCGAAATCCGCGGGAACTCTCCGACCGCCTCCCCAAGGGGCGTCCGGGAAAAGTTGTCCATACAGCTCCGCTGGCCCGATCCGGCCGCTAGGGTTCCGAACACCCGCACCACCCTCGAACGATCGGAGCACCACCCGTGTCCAGCAACTGGCCCGCCGGCCCGCGCCGGGTCCTGGTCGTCGGCATCGACGGCGTCCGTCTCGACCTGCTGCCCGAGCTGCACACCCCGCACCTGGACGCGGTCGCCGCCGCCGGCTTCCTCGGCACCGTCGAGGTGGACGACGCCACCCCGACCATGTCCGGACCGTGCTGGGCGACCATCGCCACCGGCGTCGGCGTCGCCAAGCACGGCGTACTCGGCAACCACTTCGGCGGCCACCGGCTCGACGTCTTCCCGGACTTCACCACCCGCCTGGCCAAGCAGCACCGCCGCCGCACCTTCGCGGTCGGCGGCTGGGAGCCGCTGTTCCTGGCCCGCGACGGCGGCCCGCTGTTCAACGCGCCCGGCCGGCTCTCGTACATCGCGCCGCTGGAGGACACCCCGGAGGCGTGGGAGGTCTGCGACGAGCGGGTCACCGCCGAGGCCGAGTACGTGCTGGCCCGCTCCGACGACGACCCGCAGGCGTCCTTCGTCTACCTCGGCGCGGTCGACGAGACGGCGCATTTCCGCGGTTGCGGTGAGGACTACCGCCGCTCGATCGAGGCCGCCGACGTCCGCCTCGGCCGCCTGCTGGCCGCCCTGCGCGAGCGCTCCACGTACGCCGCCGAGGAGTGGACGGTGATCGTGGTCACCGACCACGGCCACGTGGACGCGGGCGGCCACGGCGGCCGCAGCGAACTGGAGCGCACCGCGTGGATCGCCGCGTTCGGCCCCGGCATCACCCCGGGCGCGCCGGTCGGCCCGCTGCACCACACCGACGTCGCGGCGCACGTGTACGCGGCACTGGAGATCGTCCCCGACTCGCACTGGACGCTCGACGGCCGCCCGTTCACGGCCGCCGCGCCCGTGCACTGACCGGTCAGGCCAGCTCGACCGACTCGCCGACGTCGAGGGTCCGGTACACCACGCCGCCGGTGCCGGGCCCCTGCGGGCCGAGCAGCCGCCCGTGGACGGCCCGCCCGGCCTGGCTGAGCGTCTCCTCGTGGATCGCCACCGCCTGCCGGGGCCGGGCGTCGCGCAGGTAGTCGACCAGCTCGCCGACCCGCAGCCACGGCGCGCCGAGCGGCAGCAGCAGGGTGTCGACGGTGTCCGGCGGGACGGTCAGCGCGTCGCCCGGGTGGAACACCCGGCCGCCGAGCAGGAAGCCGATGTTCGGGATCCGCTCGATGTCCGGGTGGATCTCCGCGTGCCACTCGCCGTGCACCGTCACCGGCAGCCCGTCCAGTTCGAACGCGTCGCCTTCGCCGACCACCGTCACGTGCGTCCCGATGCCCTCGAGCTGGCGGGCCACCGAGCGGTTGCTGTACACCCGCAGCCCCGGGTTGGCCTCGACGGCGGCCCGGACCTGTGGCTCGGTGAAGTGGTCGGCGTGCTCGTGGGTGATCAGCAGTGCGCTCACGTCCCGCACCGCCTCGGGGCCGGTGAACATGCCGGGATCGATCAGCACCGCCCCTTCCGCATGGTCGATCCGGACGCAGGCATGGCCGAACTTCGTCAGTCGCATACCGCCAGACTAGGGCGCACCCACCAGCGCGGGCTGCTCGGCGGTGCGCGGCAGCCTAGGACGCAGGCACCAGCGCGGGCTGCTCGGCGGTGCGCGGTGCGGGCAGCGCTGCCGGGCGCAGCGGCGGCAGTTCGACGTGCTCGCTGAGGCCGATGATCCGGTGCAGGCGGCGCAGCGGGGCGGGCGCCCACCAGTTGAGCCGGCCGAACAGCGACATGGTCGCGGGCACCAGCAGGGTGCGCACCAGGGTGGCGTCCACGGCGACGGCGACGGCGAGCGCGATGCCCATCTGCTTGACCATCAGCATCTGTCCGGCGGCGAATCCGGCGAACACGATCACCATCAGCAGCCCGGCCGAGGTGATGATCCGACCACTTCGCTGGAGTCCCAGCTCCACCGACCGCAGACAGCCGTGGCCCTGGTCGTGCAGCTCCTTGATCCGGGACAGCAGGAACACCTCGTAGTCCATCGACAGCCCGAACGCGAAGGCGAACACCAGCACCGGGATCATCGTCTCCAGGCCGCCGGTCGGGGTGAACCCGAGCAGCCCGCTGAAGTACCCGTGCTGGAACACCAGCGTCAGCGCCCCGAGCGAGGCGCCCAGCGACAGCACGTTCATCAGCAGCGCCTTGACCGGCAGCACCACCGACCCGGTCATCATGAACAGCAGCACCAGCGTCCCCGCCGCGACCAGGCCCACCGCCCACGGCCCGCGCGAGCCGATCTCGTGCTGGAAGTCCACCAGCGACGCCGCGTCCCCCGTCACGTACGTCTCCAGGCCGCCCCGGTGCTCGCGCAGCTCACCGACCACCCGCTTGGCCTCCGCGCCCTGCGGGTCGCCCTTCACCAGCACGTCCACGGTCTGCACCCCGTCCGAGACGGGGGTGACGGCCCGCACCCCCGACACGCCCGGCAGCGCCGCCACCACGGTGTCCGCGTAGTGCTGCGCCTGCTGCGGCGTGCCCTCGACGACCACCTGCACAGGGGCCGGGGCCTGCGCCGGGAAACGTTCCTGCACGGCCTCGGCGACCTGCCGGGACGCGAAACTCTTCGGCAGAACGTCGGCACCCGAGTTGCGGAAGTGCGAACCCAGGAACGGCGCCCCCGCCGCGAGCAGCAGCGCCACGCACGCCAGCATCACCGGCACCGCCCGCCGCTGCACCCGGCGCACCGTCCGGGAGAAGAACCCCTCGTCCGGGACGGGCGCGCTCGGCGCCTTGATCCGCCGCCCCATGAAACCCAGCAGCGCCGGAATCAGCGTCAGCGCCGCCGCCACCGCGATCACCACCACGCTCACCCCCGCCGCCGCGACCGCCCGGAACACCGGACTGGTGAACACGAACAAGCCGCTCAGCGCCACCGCCACCGTCAGCCCCGAGAACGCCACCGTCCGGCCGGCCGTCGCCGACGTCCGCTCCACCGCCTGCGCGATCGTCGCGCCCAGGCCGCGCTCCTCGCGGAAACGGCTCACCATCAGCAACGCGTAGTCGATCGAAAGACCCAGCCCCAGCACCGTCGCGATCGGCAGCACGCTGGTGTCGATGTCCATGATCCGGCTGAACCCGAACATCGCCAGCAGCGCCCCGCCCACCGAAGCCACCGCCCCGATCCCCGGCAACCCCGCCGCGGCCAGCCCGCCGAACACCAGCACCATCACGATCAGGGTGAGCGGCAGCGTCACGATCTCCCCGAACCGGGTGTCCTTCGCGGTCTGGTCCTTCACCTCCTGCTGCAGCACCAGATCGCCGCCCACCACGGTGTGCGCCCCGTCCGCGGTGATCCGCTCCAGCCGGTCGGTCACGGCGCCGATCTGCTTGGCGCTCGCCCCGTCCGCCATCCGTACGTTCACCAGCGACGCCCGGCCGTCGTCAGCCGTCAACTGCCCCTGCGTCGAATACGTGTCCGCCACCGAGAGCACCCCCGGGAGCTTCGCCACCTCCGCACTCGCCTGCTGGACGGCGCCCTTGACGCCTTCGCTACCCACCTGCGGCCCGCCCACCACCGCCGTCACGGTGCCCTGCACCGGATCCGCCGCCTGCACGACCGCAACCCCACGAGCCGACTCCGACCCGCCACTCCCCGTCCCCGCCACCGACCCCTCGAACACCCGCCCGCCGATCAGCACCCCCGCCACGAGCACCAGCGCCCACACCCCCAACACCCAACGCCGGTGCCGGAAACACACTCGCCCAAGCCCCGCCAACCGGCCGGATACCTGGGAAACCTCGACCTCTGCTGCGGTGGAGCGACAGCTGCGCATGCGGGGAGCCTTTCGGACAAGTCACCTCAATGTATGCGTGACTTCCCGAACGTCCTATAGCCGGACGATGAGCCGCATCTCACAATTCCCTTCACATAAACGCCACTTAAGCTCCCCCACTCCCACCCACCCACCCGCCCGAGCACCCACCAGCAGAGGACACGCCGCGCGAGGCAGGCCGGGGCGGGAGCGCTGGGCGGCAGGGGAACGCTGCGCACGGCAAACCCTGGTGGAACGGGGACGCTGCGCGGCAGGCCACGGCGCGACCGCAACGGGCTGGGACGGGACGGGGGCGCTGCGCGAAGCTGGCCGGGGCCGGTCGGGAGCGCGGGGAGCAGGCACCGCCCGAGCGGCCGGGCGGGGGCGCGCAGCCAGGCACACCCACCCACCCGCCCGAGCACCCACCAGCAGAGGACACGCCGCGCGAGGCAGGCCGGGGCGGGAGCGCCGGGCGGCAGGCCGTGGCGGGACCGCAGCGGGCCGGGACGGAAGCGCCGCGCGAGGCAGGTCGGGGCCGGTCGGGAGCGTGGGGGCCGGCGCTGCGCGAGCAACCGGGCACCCGGGCACCCGGGCACCCACCCGCAGAAGACACGCCGCGCGAGGCAGGCCGGGACGGGGGCATTGCGCGCACCGGGCCCCGGCACCGTGCACCGCGCCGCGATCCGCCCTCCCCCGCGCGCAGCGCACCCTTCGCTGGCGGGTGCCCGGGCGGGTGGGCGGGCGCAGCCGCGCGCAGCGCATCACGGCACCGTGCACCGCGCCGCGATCCGCCCTCCCCCGCGCGCAGCGCACCCTTCGCTGGCGGGTGCCCGGGCGGGTGGGCGGGCACAGCCGCGCGCAGCGCATCATCCTCCGCCGGCGGGTGGGCGCAAAAGCAGGAACCCCCCACCCAGGACAAGCCTGGACAGGGGGTTCCTGTTGCGTCAGCTACTCAGCGAGAGCGATTCAGCTCTGGCCGCCGGCCAGCTTCTCGCGCAGAGCGGCCAGGGCCTCGTCGGACGCCAGCGCGCCCGAGCCCTCGTCGCTGCTGGAGGAGTACGAGCCGCCACCGGAAACCGGGGCCTCCTCGCCGGCCTCGGCGGCGGCAGCCGCGTCGGCCTCGCGGGACTTGATGACCTGGGCCTGGTGCTGCTCGAAGCGGGCCTGGGCCTCGGCGTACTGCCGCTCCCACTCCTCGCGCTGCTTCTCGAAGCCGGGCAGCCAGTCGTTCGCCTCGGGGTCGAAGCCCTCCGGGTAGATGTAGTTGCCCTGGTCGTCGTACGAGGCAGCCATGCCGTACAGGGTCGGGTCGAACTCGACCGACGCCGGGTCGGCACCGAGGGACTCGTTGGCCTGCTTCAGCGAGAGGCTGATGCGACGACGCTCGAGGTCGATGTCGATGACCTTGACGAAGATCTCGTCGCCGACCTGGACGACCTGCTCCGGGATCTCGACGTGGCGCTCGGCCAGCTCGGAGATGTGGACCAGGCCCTCGATGCCCTCGTCCACGCGGACGAACGCACCGAACGGAACCAGCTTGGTGACCTTACCCGGCACGACCTGGGAGATCTGGTGCGTGCGGGCGAACTGCTGCCACGGGTCCTCCTGGGTCGCCTTCAGCGACAGGGAGACACGCTCGCGGTCCATGTCGACGTCGAGAACCTCGACGGTGACCTCCTGGCCGACCTCGACAACCTCGTTCGGGTGGTCGATGTGCTTCCAGGACAGCTCGGAGACGTGAACCAGACCGTCGACGCCGCCGAGGTCCACGAACGCACCGAAGTTGACGATCGAGGAAACGACGCCGGAGCGGACCTGGCCCTTCTGCAGGGTGGTGAGGAACGTCTGGCGAACCTCGCTCTGGGTCTGCTCGAGCCAGGCACGGCGGGACAGGACCACGTTGTTGCGGTTCTTGTCCAGCTCGATGATCTTCGCCTCGAGCTCCTTGCCCACGTAGGGCTGGAGGTCGCGGACGCGACGCATCTCGACCAGCGAGGCCGGGAGGAAGCCGCGGAGGCCGATGTCGAGGATGAGACCACCCTTGACGACCTCGATGACGGTACCGGTGACGATGCCGTCCTCTTCCTTGATCTTCTCGATCGTGCCCCAGGCGCGCTCGTACTGCGCACGCTTCTTGGACAGGATCAGGCGACCCTCCTTGTCCTCCTTCTGGAGAACCAGGGCCTCGATGTTGTCGCCAACCGCGACAACCTCGTGGGGGTCGACGTCGTGCTTGATCGAGAGCTCGCGGGACGGGATGACACCCTCGGTCTTGTAACCGATGTCGAGGAGCACCTCGTCACGGTCGACCTTCACGATGACGCCCTCAACGATGTCGCCGTCGTTGAAGTACTTGATGGTCTCGTCGATGGCGGCGAGGAAGGCCTCGGCGTCGCCGATGTCGTTGACCGCAACCTGCGGGGTGGTGCTGACAGAGGTGTCGGTGGGGCTCGTCATTAGGAAAAGGGCTCCGGTACGGACATGAAGTCGTAGTAATGCCACGCGGAGGGCCCTGATCGCTCCCACCGAAAGCCGTACAGGCCAGAAAACGGCCACCGAAACGATTCCTGCGATCGGAATCCCGATGTCCGTCTGACGACCGTTGGGGTCTTCGACAGATGCGAGCGCGACCTGCTCCGTCCGAGGCGCGCAGGCCCGCAGCGCAACTTGTAGCATACGGGGACACCCGGACACGGTCAATGCCGAAGTCGGCGAGACCGGTAGAGGCCGGGACGGATCAGGCCATATCCTCCGAAGGCGCACCTCGCGGCGGCTCGAACACCGGCCCTACCCCGGATGCCACAGCCCGACCCGGCCCAGCAAAGGACCGGCTCCGCGGCAGTGGCGCTTCCGCGATCCATAGCCTACGTGACGGATTCCATGAACCACTCCACCACCCCCGGTCCCATCGAGCCCAGCGACTACGACCCTGCCGGGTACGACGTCCCGAGCGCCTACCACGTCGAGTCCGATCAGGAGGACGACGGCGACGAGGCGCTGCGCCGGGAGGTCGGTGAGGTGGAGTCGAGCCGGGCGAGTCGGCACTGGTGGGACCGGAACGCGGACGACTACCAGGACGAGCACGGGGAGTTCCTGGGGGACGACCGGTTCACCTGGTGTCCGGAGGGGGTGGACGAGGCCGAGGTGCGGCTGCTCGGTGAGCCGGCCGCGCTGAAGGGTGCGGACATCCTGGAGATCGGTTCGGGGGCCGCGCAGTGTTCGCGCTGGCTGGCGGCGCAGGGGGCCCGGCCGGTGGCGCTGGACATCTCGTACCGGCAGTTGCAGCACTCGCGGCGGATCGACCTGGGCCGCGGTCTGGAGCCGGTCGCGGTAGTGCAGGCGGACGGCGCGGCGCTGCCGTTCGCGGACGGCTCGTTCGACCACGCGTGTTCGGCGTACGGCGCGGTGCCGTTCAGCGCGGACACCGAGCGGCTGATGCGCGAGGTGCACCGGGTGCTGCGGCCGGGCGGGCGGTGGGTGTTCTCGGTGACGCACCCGATCCGCTGGGCGTTCCCGGACGAGCCCGGGGAGGAGGGCCTGACGGCGTCGTCCTCGTACTTCGACCGGACGCCGTACGTGGAGCAGGACGAGCAGGGTGTGGCGACGTACGTCGAGCACCACCGGACGCTGGGCGACCGGGTGCGGGAGCTGGTGGGGGCCGGGTTCGTGCTGCTCGACCTGATCGAGCCGGAGTGGCCGGAGGAGCTGGAGCAGGAGTGGGGCGGCTGGAGTCCGCTGCGCGGTCAGCACATCCCCGGGACGGCGATCTTCGTCGCCCGCCGGGACGGCTGACGGTGCGCACCGGGGGGCTCGAACTGCCGGTCCGCAGCGCGCTGCCCGCGCTGGCCGAGGCGCTGGAGGAGTGCGGCGCGGCGGTGCTGTCCGCGCCGCCGGGCACCGGCAAGACCACCCTGGTGCCGCTCGCGCTGGCGGGGCTGCTGGACGCTTTCCCGGGCCCGCCGCGCCGGGTGCTGGTCGCGGAGCCGCGCCGCCTGGCGGTGCGGGCCGCGGCGCGGCGGATGGCCTGGCTGCTGGGCGAGCAGATCGGCGGCCGGGTCGGGTTCACGGTGCGCGGCGAGCGCCGGGTCGGCCCGGACACCCGGGTCGAGGTGGTCACCACCGGCGTCCTGCTGCAGCGGCTGCAGCGCGACCCGGAGCTGCCGGGCGTGGACGTGGTGGTGCTCGACGAGTGCCACGAGCGGCACCTGGACGCGGACACCGCGCTGGCGTTCCTGCTGGACGTCCGGGCGGCGCTCCGCCCGGAGCTGCGGCTGCTGCTGGCCTCGGCCACCGCCGACACCGACGCCTGGGCCGAACTGCTGGACGGCGCGCCGGTGGTGGCCGCCGAGGGTGTCTCGCACCCGGTGGAGACGGTGTGGGCGCCGCCGCCCGGCACCGTCCGCCCGCCGCACGGGACGAAGGTCGATCCGGCGCTGCTCGCGCACGTCGCGGCGACGGTCCGCCGGGCGCTCGCCGAGCGCGCCGGGGACGTGCTGTGCTTCCTGCCGGGCGTGGGCGAAATCGCCCGGGTGGCGGGGCAGTTGGACGGCGTCGAGGTGCTGCAGCTGCACGGGCAGGCGCCGCAGGCCGTGCAGGACGCGGCGCTGGCGGCCGGTCAGCGGCGGCGGGTGGTGCTGGCCACCTCGGTCGCCGAGTCCTCGCTGACGGTGCCGGGCGTGCGGGTGGTGGTCGACTCCGGGCTGACCCGTGAGCCGCGCACCGACCACGCCCGCGGCCTGTCCGGGCTGGTCACCGTCCGCACCTCGCTGGCCGCCGCCCGGCAGCGGGCCGGCCGGGCCGGGCGCGAGGCCCCCGGCACGGTGTACCGGTGCTGGGCGGAGGTGGAGGACGCCCGCGCCGCGCGCTTCCCGACGCCGGAGATCGCGCTCGCCGACCTGACCTCGTTCGCCCTGCAGGCCGCCTGCTGGGGCGACCCGGACGCCACCGGCCTCGCCCTCCCCGACCCGCCGCCCGCCGGGGCGATGGCCGCCGCCCGCACCACCCTGCGCGCGCTGGACGCGGTGGACGCCGACGGCCGCCCCACCGACCGCGGCCGGGCGATCGCCCGCACCGGCCTGCACCCCCGGCTGGCCCGCGCGCTGCTCGACGGCGCCGCAGCCGTCGGCCCGCGGCGCGCCGCCGAGCTGGTCGCACTGCTGTCCGAGGAACCGCCGCGCGCCCTCGGCGACGACCTGGCCCACATCTGGCGCACCGTCAAGCAGAGCAACGACCCGTACGCACGCCGGTGGAAGGACGAGACCCGGCGGCTGGAGCAGCAGGTCGACGGGCCGTCGGGCGGGCTCCCCGACGCCGCGGCCGTCGGGCTGGTGGTCGGCCTGGCGTACCCGGAACGGATCGCCCGGGCCCGGGAGGGCGGCGAGGGCGCGTACCTGATGGCCTCCGGGACGGCGGCCCAGGTGCAGGCCGGATCGCGGCTGCCGGCCGGCGGGTGGCTGGCGATCGCGGTGGCCGACCGGCCCGCCGGGTCGCCGTCGGCGCGGGTGCTGCGGGCGGTGGCGATCGACGAGGCGACGGCCCGCCGGGCGGGCGGTCCGCTGCTGGACGGGCGGGAGGAGGTCGGCTGGTCGGCCCGGCAGCGGGAGGTGACGGCCCGCCGGGTGGAGACCCTCGGCGCAATCGAACTCGCCGCGGTGCCGCTGACGGCGCCCGACCCGGCGCTGGTGCGCGACGCGCTGCTGGAGGGCCTCGCCCGCGAGGGCGTCTCCGCCCTGCTGAACTGGCCGCCGGCCGCGGCCGGGCTGCGCGAGCGGCTGGCGTTCCTGCACCGAACCCTCGGCGGGGTCTGGCCGGACGTGAGCGACGCGGCGCTGCTGGTCGCCGCCGAGCAGTGGCTGGAGCCGGAACTGTCCCGGGCCCGGCGCCGCGCCGACCTGGAGCGGATCGACACCGCCGCCGCGCTGCAACGCCTGCTGCCGTGGGCGAGCGGCCAGGCCAGCCGGCTGGACGAGCTGGCCCCCGAGCGGATCACCGTGCCCACCGGCAGCCGGATCCGGGTCGACTACTCGGGCGACCGCCCCGTCCTCGCCGTCAAGCTCCAGGAGCTGTTCGGCTGGGATGCCGCCCCGGCCCTCGCCGACGGCCGCGCCCCGCTCACCGTCCACCTGCTCTCCCCCGCGGGCCGGCCGGCCGCCGTCACCGGCGACCTGGCCGCGTTCTGGCGCGAGGGCTACCGCGCCGTCCGCGCCGACCTGCGCGGCCGCTACCCCCGCCACCCCTGGCCGGAGGACCCGACCACCGCCGAACCCACCCGCCGGGCCAACCCACGCAAGTGACTACAGCCAGTCCTCCGCGAGGACGGCCATGTCGATGTCGTCGATCCACTCGTCGCCGTACCGCAGGACCTGCCGGCGGACGCCCTCGACCTTGAACCCGGCCTTCTCGTAGGCCCGTTGGCCGCGCCCGTTGAAGGCGTAGACGCCCAGCGAAACCCGGTTCAGGCCGAGGGCGCGGATGGCGTGGTCGGTGACGAGCCGGACGGCCTCGGTGCCGAAGCCCCGGTCGCGGCCGTCGGGGCCGATGCAGATCCGAAGGTTGCAGGAGCGGTTGGGTTCGCTCCACTCGTTGAGGACGACCTCGCCGACGCCTCGGCCGGTCGACTTGTCGACGATGATCAGGTCGAGGCGGTCGGTCTGCGTGTTGCGGGTGGAGTACCACGCGACGATGCGCTTCTCCATCACCTCGTCCCACTCCGGCGCGACGGGGGTGTACTCGCTCGAGGTGTACTTGAGCACCTCCGGGTCGTTGAGCATGACGCGCAGCCAGGGAAGGTCCTCCTCGGCCTTGACCGGCCGGAGAACGATCCGCTCCCCCTCCAGCGTCGGCTTGTCGGCGAACGTGGCGGCGGGGGCGGGAAGTTGATCAGTCATTCGGCCAGTCTCGGAGGACCGGCCGACCGACCGCAATCGGATTATTTGGACGGCCGGATCAGATCGCGTGCCAGATCGCCTGATTGGTCCTCCTGCGGCCGGGCGGGACGCAGGAGGACCTTCTCGCCCACCAGGGTGGGCCTGTCGGCGAAGGGGGTGCGCGATTCGGTCACCGGGCCAGTCTCGGGACCGGCCGGGCCGCGCCGCAAGGGATCAGTGGGCGGCGGCCTCCCAGTTGGCGCCGATGCCGACCGAGACGTCGAGCGGGGCGCGCAGCGGGTAGGCGGCGGCCATCTGTTCGCGGACCAGGGTTTCGACCTGTTCGCGCTCGCCGGGGGCGAGTTCGAGGACGATTTCGTCGTGGACCTGGAGCAGCATGCGGGACTTCAGGTCGGCGGCGCGGAGGGCTTCGTCGACGCGGAGCATGGCGATCTTGACGATGTCGGCGGCGGAGCCCTGGATGGGGGCGTTGAGAGCCATGCGTTCGGCCATCTCGCGGCGCTGGCGGTTGTCGCTGGTGAGGTCGGGCAGGTAGCGGCGGCGGCCGAGCAGGGTCTCGGTGTAGCCGACGGCGCGGGCCTCCTCGACGACGTTCTGCAGGTAGTCGCGGACGCCGCCGAAGCGCTCGAAGTAGGTGTCCATCAGGCCCTGGGCCTCGCCGGGCTTGATGCCGAGCTGCTGGGACAGGCCGTACGCGGACAGGCCGTAGGCGAGGCCGTACGACATGGCCTTGATCTTGCGGCGCATCTCGGCGTCGACGGAGTCGGGGCAGACCGCGAAGACCTGGGAGGCGACGGTGGTGTGCAGGTCCTCGCCGGAGGCGAAGGCCTCGATCAGGGCCTCGTCCTCGGACAGGTGCGCCATGATGCGCAGTTCGATCTGCGAGTAGTCGGCGGTGAGCAGCGACTCGTAGCCCTCGCCGACCACGAAGGCGCGGCGGATGGCGCGGCCCTCCTCGGTGCGGACGGGGATGTTCTGCAGGTTCGGGTCCTGGGAGGAGAGCCGGCCGGTGGCGGCGACCATCTGGTTGAAGGTGGTGTGGATGCGGCCCTGCGGCGAGACGGTCTTGAGCAGGCCCTCGACGGTGGTGCGCAGCTTGGCCTGGTCGCGGTGGCGGAGCAGGATGACCGGGAGTTCGTTGTCGGTCTGGGTGGCGAGCCAGGTGAGGGCGTCGGCGTCGGTGGTGTAGCCGGTCTTGATCTTCTTGGTCTTGGGCAGGTTGAGGTCGCCGAACAGGATTTCCTGGAGCTGCTTGGGCGAGCCGAGGTTGAACTCGCGGCCGGCGGCGGCGTGCGCCTCTTCGACGCAGCGCTGGATCTCGGCGGCGAACTGGGCTTCCAGGCCCTGCAGCCAGGCGCGGTCGGCGGCGATGCCGTAGCGCTCCATCCGGGCGAGGAGTTCGGCGATGGGCAGTTCCATGTCGTGGAACAGCTTGTCGGCGCCGACCTCGGCGAGCCGGGTGTCGAAGAGTTCGGCGAGGTCGTGGATGGCGCGGGCCTCGGTCATCAGGGCCTGGGCGCCGGCGGTGGGGTCGGGCTCGTCGGCGTCGAAGCTGAGCTGGCCGGTCTCGGCCTGGGCGGCGGGGGCGAGCGAGCGGGCCAGGTACTCCTCGGCGAGGACGTCGAGGGTGAAGGTGCGGCGGCCGGGCTTCTCCAGGTAGGCGGCGAGCGCGGTGTCGGCGCTGACGCCGGCGAACTGCCAGCCCTGTTCGGCGAAGGCGCGGATGACCTGCTTGGCGATGTGCAGGGCCTTGGGGCGCTCGGGGTCGGCGAGCCAGGCGGTGAACGCCCGGTCGTCGTTCTCGTCGAGCGTGGCGGGGTCGAACCAGGCGGCGGCGGTGCCGGTGGCGAGCGCGACCTGCTTGACCTCGCCTGCGCCGAGGGCCCACGCGTAGTCGGCGGCGAGCGCGGTGCGTTCGCCCTTGCCGGTGTGCTCCTCCAGCCAGGCGGTGAGCGCGCCGGGTTCGGTGAGCAGGTCGCCCTCGACGGCGGGGCCGGTGGGGATCTCGGCGGCGGCGCTCTCGGCGCCGGCCGGGTCGATGCCGTGCACCCGGTCGCGGAAGTTGGGGTTGCGGAACTCCAACGCCTCCATCAGCCGGGCGATTTCCTCCCGGTCGAACGGCGTGCGCTCCAACTGCGGGACGGCGAGCGGGAGTTCGACGTCCCGGACGAGCTCGGTGAGGACCCGGTTGCGCTTGACGGAGTCGAGGTGCTCGCGGAGCTTCTCGCCGATCTTGCCCTTGACCTCGTCGGCCCGGTTGACCAACTCCTCGAAGGAGCCGAACTGGTTGACCCACTTCGCGGCGGTCTTCTCGCCGACGCCGGGGATGCCGGGCAGGTTGTCGGACGGGTCGCCGCGCAGCGCCGCGAGGTCCGGGTACTGGTCGGGGCGCACGCCGTACTTCTCGGCGACCTTCTCGGGGGTGTAGCGCGTCAACTCGGAGACGCCCTTGGTCGGGTAGAGCACGGTGACGTGCTCGTTGACCAGCTGCAGCGAATCCCGGTCGCCGGTGACGATGAGCACCTCGAAGCCCTCGGCCGCGGCGGCGGTGGCCAGGGTGGCGATGATGTCGTCGGCCTCGAAGCCCTCGGCGGTGAGCCGGGGGATCCGCATCGCGTCGAGGAGTTCGCCGATCAGCGGGATCTGGCTGCGGAACTCGTCGGGCGTCTTGGCGCGGTTGGCCTTGTACTCGGGGAACTCGGCGGCGCGGAAGGTCTGCCGGGAGAGGTCGAAGGCGACCGCAAGGTGGGTGGGTGCCTCGTCGCGCACGGTGTTGACCAGCATCGAGGTGAAGCCGTACACCGCGTTGGTGTGCTGGCCGGTGGTGGTGGAGAAGTTCTCCACCGGCAGGGCGAAGAAGGCCCGGTAGGCCATCGAATGCCCGTCCAGCAGCATCAGCCGGGGCCGTTCGGCCGCACTCTTGCCTGCACCCTGTGTCGCCACGTCACGTCCTGTTCCTGCCGGATTGCACTGCCTCCACGATCCTATGGCCCGTGGCCGACATCTCCCGGCGCGGCGCGGAGCACCTCCCTACTGGCGGGTAGACAGTCGTACGATCGACGCGCACAGACGAAGTGAACCCCCGAACAGGAGCACCATGACCGACGCGGCGCCCGTACTGAACGTGCCCCAGGACGTGCTGGACCACTTCGCGAAGCTGGGGGTGAGCCCGGAGACCTTCTCCGGCGGGCACCTGGGCGAGAAGCTGGGCATCACCATCGTCGAGGCCTCCCCGGACCGGGTGGTGGGCACCATGCCGGTGGAGGGCAACCAGCAGCCGTACGGGCTGCTGCACGGCGGCGCCTCGGCCGCGCTCGCGGAGACCCTGGGGTCGATCGGCGCGATGCTGCACGCCGGCCCGGGCCGCTACGCGGTGGGTGTGGACCTGAACGCCACCCACCACCGCTCGGCCACCTCCGGCCTGGTGACGGGCGTGGCGACGGCGGTGTTCAAGGGCCGCACCGCGGCGACCTACGAGATCGCGGTGACGGACGACACCGGCCGCCGGATCACCAGCTGCCGACTGACCTGCATGCTGCGCGACCTGTAACCCGTAGATCCCCAACTCCCTACGCGCCCCCGGTGTTTGGCCACTCCCCGGCAGGGGAAATCTCGGCTGGACGAGGGGGCGCCGTCATGTCCGCAGAGAGCGAAAGACCGGGCGAACCAGGAGGGTTCCTCGGCCCGGTGGAGCCGGGCGAGGGTACCTGGACGCAGTTCCGGAGGAACGCCGACCAGCCGCCACGCCTGCTGAGCCTGCGTCAGAAGTCGCTGGTGGTCGGCCTGTTGCTGGCGCTGGCGCTCGCCCTGACCGTCCGTCACGCGCTGGACCGCTCGGCGGCGGCCGGCCCGGCGCCGTCGGAGCTCGCACTGCCGTTCCCTTCGCAGGCCACCCGGTTCGAATACGGCGGCCCGCTGCCGGCCTGGCAGGACTCGTTCGCGCTGTCGCTGACAGTGCACAACACCAGCGCGGGCCCGGTGGACGTGCTGGCGGTGAGCCAGGGCTACCGCGGGCTGTCGGTGGCGGTGGCGGGCTTGCTGCCGCAGACGGTGCCGCCCGGGCAGACGGTCTCGCTGCGGGTCGGCCTGCGGGTGACGGACTGCTCGGCCGCCCCGGCGGACGCCGGAATGCCCTTCCTCGACGTCACGCTGCGTAACACGCGTGCCATCGAGACCCAGAGCGAGATCCTGGGCGACTCGTACGCCCGCGACCTGTCCACCGCCCTGCACGCCACCTGCGACAGTCCCGATAATCGGACGCCGACGACCAGCCCGACCGCGCCGGACAAACCTGTTCGATAAGCGGAGTTCCCAAGCCTGAACAGGGAGTTGAGAACCCTCACCGTTCACTCCTCGGAGTGGGGCCCGGAATCGAGGGCTCCACCTGGGATTTTTCGACCGCGCACAGAGATCAACTTCCGGCGTGGTCATAACAAGAGAATCACAGCCTCTCTCGCCCCTCTGCCCGAGCCGCCGCGCCCGGTCTAGAGTCACGCCCAGTCACCGTCTGTCCGATTTTCGGGCTCGGTCGACGCGTTCCGGCACCGCCAGCCCTGTGCGCGTGTCTTCCGTCCAGAAGGAGACCCCCGTCGTGCGAAAGAGCTCACTTCTTGTCGTGACCATTGCAGTTACCGGAGCGCTCACCCTCTCGGCCTGTGGCTCGCGCGGTGACAAGTCCACGGAGGGCGGGAAGGCCGGCGGCACCACCAAGGTGGTCATCGGTGTGGACGCCCCGATCAGCGGCAAGCTGTCCGCGCTGGGCCTGGGCATCAGGAACTCGGCCGAACTCGCCACCAAGAAGGCCAACAAGGACAACCTGGTCCCCGGCGTCACCTTCTCCATCGAGGCCAAGGACGACCAGGCCAACCCGACCTCCGGCAAGCAGAACGCCACCGCCCTGGTCGACATGAAGGACGTCATCGGCGTGATCGGCCCGCTGAACTCCAGCGTCTCGCAGACCATGCAGAAGGTCTTCAACGACGCCAAGCTGACCCAGGTCTCCCCGGCCAACACCAGCCCCGAGCTGTCGCTCGGCCCGGACTGGGGCAGCAGCAAGTTCACCCGCCCGTACGCCTCGTACTTCCGCACCGCCACCACCGACGTGGTGCAGGGCAAGTACGCCGCCCAGTACCTGTTCACCGAGGCGAAGAAGACCAAGGTCTACGTCATCGACGACAAGAAGACCTACGGCGCGGGCCTGGCGGCCATCTTCCAGGAGGAGTTCAAGAAGCTCGGCGGCACCGTGGCCGGCACCGACCACATCAACCCGGACGACAAGGACTTCTCCGCGGTCGCCACCAAGGTCGCCGCCTCCGGCGCCGACTCGGTGTACTACGGCGGCGAGTACCCGGAGGCCGGCCCGCTCTCCGACCAGATCAAGAAGGCCGGCGCGAAGATCCCGCTGATGGGCGGCGACGGCATCTTCGACGCCGAGTTCATCAAGCTCTCCAACAACAACAGCGACGGCGACCTGGCCACCTCGGTCGGTGCCCCGGTGGAGGAGCTGCCCTCCGCCAAGGCCTTCATCTCCGACTACTCGGCCGCCGGCTACAAGGACGCGTACTCCGCGTACGGCGGCTACTCGTACGACGCCGCGTGGTCGCTCATCGAGGCCGTCAAGGCCGCGGTCGAGCACAACGGCGGCAAGGTGCCCAGCGACCTGCGCACCAAGGTGCTGGCCGAGATGGCCAAGGTGAACTTCTCCGGCGTCACCGGCCAGGTCTCCTTCGACCAGTACGGCGACACCACGAACAAGCAGCTCACCGTCTACAGCGTCAAGGGCGGGGAGTGGAAGGCGGTCAAGAGCGGTACCTACACCGGCTGATTCCGCACCGCACCAGCCGATGTCCGGCGGGGGGCGCCACAAGTGCCCCCCGCCTCCTCATACCCCCCTATCCACGGAGGCCCGCGGTGCACGAACTGCCGCAAAACCTGGCCAACGGACTGATGCTCGGCCTGATGTACGGCCTGATCGCCATCGGGTACACGATGGTCTACGGCATCGTCCAACTCATCAACTTCGCCCACGGCGAGATCTTCATGATCGGCGGCTTCGGGGCACTGACCGCCTACGCCGCGCTGCCGCACGGCACTTCGCTCTGGCTGGCGCTGCCGGTCATGATCCTGGGCGGCGTGATCGCCTCCGTGCTCACCGCCACCGCGGCCGAGCGGTTCGCCTACCGGCCGCTGCGGACCGCGCCCCGGCTGGCCCCGCTGATCACCGCGATCGGCCTGTCCATCGCGCTGCAGCAGGTGGTCTGGGCGTTCTACCCGGGAGCCAAGAAGGCCATCTCCTTCCCGCAGTTCGAGGGCGCCAACGTCAGCCTCGGCCTGTTCCACCTGCAGCGCAACGACCTGTTCCTGCTGGCCGCGGCGCCGCTGTGCATGCTGATCCTGGCCTCGTTCGTGCGCTTCACCCGCACCGGCCGGGCCATGCAGGCCACCGCGCAGGACCCGGACACCGCGAAGCTGATGGGCATCAACACCGACCGGATCATCGTGATCGCCTTCGCACTGGGCGCGGCCTTCGCCGCGGTCGCGGCCGTGGCGCACGGTCTGCGGTACGGCCAGGTCGACTTCATGATGGGCTTCCTGGCCGGTCTGAAGGCCTTCACCGCCGCCGTGCTGGGCGGCATCGGCAACATCTACGGCGCGATGCTCGGCGGGCTGGTCCTCGGCGTCGCCGAATCGCTGGCCACCGCGTACATCCAGAACGTCCCCGGCATGCACCAGCTCGGCGGCGGCGCCTGGGCCAACGTGTGGGCGTTCGTCCTGCTGATCGTCGTGCTGCTGGTCAGGCCACAGGGCCTGCTCGGCGAGCGCGTCGCGGATCGGGCGTGAACACCATGAAAGCAACTTCCCACGAGACCAAGCCCGTTCTGCCGCTGCCCGGCACCGCGGCGCTCGCCGCCGCGGTGGCCGGCGGGGTGCTGGCCGCCGCGTCGGCGGCGATGTCCTGGACCTGGACCGACCGGTTCCCCGGCGACCTCACCTACTACGGTTCCCCGGCCGGCCTGCAGTGGCTGGCACTGGCCGGCGGCCTGCTGACCGCGCTGCTGGCGCTCGCCGCCCGCGGGCTGAAGGGCCTGCGCTGGCTGAGCCCGTCCGGCAGCCACAACGGCGTGCTGTTCGCCGCCCTCGGCACCCTCGCGGTGTGCTGGTACTCGGTGATCGCGATCTCCGTCGAGCTGGACGGCCTGGTCAACCTCGACCCGGGCGGCTGGGTCGCCGCGGTCGGCTCGCTGCTCGCCGTGCTCGGCGCGCTCGGCCTGCCGCTGGACCGCCGCCGCACCGTCAAGCAGGCCCCCGTCGCCTGGTGGTGGTACCTGGTCGCGGGTGTCGCGCTGGTGCTGCGGGTCGGCTTCGGCCAGGGCTGGGCGCTGAACGCCGTTCCGCCCGGGATCCGGCCGATCTTCAGCGAGAACCTGTGGTTCTTCGTCGCGGTGCCGGTCGTGATCCTCGGCTTCCGGCTCTGGCAGCTGCTGGACGCCTGGCTGCGGATCGGCCGGATCGAGCGCCCGCTGCCCGCCGCCCGCGCGCTGCCGTCCTGGGCGGAGATCCTGGTGATCACCGCGGTGTTCGCGCTCGGCCTGGGCGTGGTCGAGTTCGGCATCTCCACCGAGTACGGCGAGCTGTTCATCGGCTTCCTGCTGCTCGCGGTCTTCGCCACCGCCGCCCTGCTGGCCAGCGGCGCGGTCGGCCGGCTGAGCGAACTGACCACCCGGCACCGCGCGGTGACCACCGGCGCGGCGTTCGCCGCCGCGGGCGCGTTCCCGTTCACCCAGAGCAGCGAGACGTACGTACTGATCGGGGCGAACATCCTGATCTTCGCCACGGTGGCGCTCGGCCTGAACGTGGTGGTCGGCCTGGCCGGTCTGCTGGACCTCGGCTACGTGGCCTTCCTCGGCGTCGGCGCCTACGCGGCCGCGCTGGTCTCCGGTTCGCCGTACTCGGTGTTCCGCGGCCTGCACCTGCCGTTCCCGCTCGCGGTGCTGATCGGCGCGCTGGCCGCGCTGGTGTTCGGCGTGGTGATCGGCGCCCCGACGCTGCGGCTGCGCGGCGACTACCTGGCGATCGTCACGCTCGGCTTCGGTGAAATCTTCCGGATCGCCATGAACAACCTGGACGGCCGCTCCGGCCCGAGCCTGACCAACGGCCCGAACGGCGTCGCGGCGATCCCCGACGTCAACCTGTTCGGCTTCGACTTCGGTCAGCCGCACGACTTCGGCTTCGTCCAGCTCGGCAAGTTCGGCAACTACCTGCTGCTGATGCTGGTGGTCACCGCGATCGTCGTGGTGGTGTTCGGCCGGGTCGCCAACTCCCGGATCGGCCGCGCCTGGGTGGCGATCCGCGAGGACGAGACGGCGGCCGAGGCGATGGGCATCAACGGCTTCCGGGTGAAGCTGATCGCCTTCGCGCTGGGCGCCACCCTGGCCGGTCTGGCCGGCGCGGTGCAGGCGCACGTGGCGGGCGCGGTCTCCCCCGACCAGTACCAGTTCGCCGGGCCGGTCCCGCCGAACTCGGCGTTCCTGCTGGCCGCGGTGATCCTCGGCGGCATGGGCACCATCAGCGGTCCGCTGGTCGGCGCGGCGCTGCTGTTCCTGATCCCGGCGAAGCTCCAGTTCCTGCAGTCCTACCAGCTGCTGGCGTTCGGCGTCGCGCTGATCCTGCTGATGCGCTTCCGCCCCGAGGGGCTGATCGCCAACCGCCGGCAGAAGTTGGAGTTCCACGAGGCCGAGCTGCCCGCGCAGGGCGGCCCGACCGACGACGCACTCTCGAAGGCAGGGGCGTGAGCACTATGACCACCGACACCGCGCCCGCCGCGCCGCTCGCCGAACCCGTGCTGACCGCCAGCAACGTGGTGATGCGCTTCGGCGGCCTGACCGCCGTCAACCAGGTCAACCTGACGGTCCGCCAGGGCGAGATCGTCGGCCTGATCGGCCCGAACGGCGCCGGCAAGACCACCTTCTTCAACTGCCTGACCGGGCTGTACGTCCCGACCGCGGGCACCGTCATGTACAAGGGCAAGGTGCTGCCGCCCAAGCCGCACCTGGTCACCCAGGCGGGCATCGCCCGGACCTTCCAGAACATCCGGCTGTTCTCCAACATGACGGTGCTGGAGAACGTCCTGGTGGGCCGGCACACCCGCACCAAGGAGGGCCTGTTCTCGGCGATCGTCCGCGGCCCCGGCTACCGGCGGGCCGAGGCCGAGAGCCGCGAACGGGCCATGGAACTGCTGGAGTTCTGCGGCCTGGCCGCGAAGTCCGAGCACCTGGCCCGCAACCTGCCCTACGGCGAGCAGCGCAAGCTGGAGATCGCCCGGGCGCTGGCCTCCGAGCCCGGGCTGCTGCTGCTGGACGAGCCGACCGCGGGCATGAACCCGCAGGAGACCCGGGCCGCCGAGGAGCTGGTGTTCGCGATCCGGGACCTCGGCATCGCGATCCTGGTGATCGAGCACGACATGAAGTTCATCTTCAACCTGTGCGACCGCACGGCGGTGCTGGTGCAGGGCCAGAAGATCGTCGAGGGCGACCGGGAGACCGTCCAGAACGACGAGCGGGTCGTCACCGCCTACCTGGGTGCCCCGCTCGAAGACACCACCGCAACGGAGGCCGACCAGTGACCGCTCTGCTGGAGGTCGAGGACCTTCGCGTCGCCTACGGAAAGATCGAGGCCGTCAAGGGCATCAGCTTCACCGTCGAACAGGGCGAGGTCACCACCCTGATCGGCACCAACGGCGCCGGCAAGACCACCACCCTGCGCACCCTGTCCGGCCTGCTCCGGCCGACCGCGGGCAGGATCACCTTCCAGGGCGAGCCGATCGACACCGTGCCCGCGCACAGGATCGTCGCCCTGGGCCTGGCCCACTCCCCCGAGGGCCGGCACATCTTCCCCCGGATGACCATCGAGGAGAACCTGCTGCTCGGCGCGTTCCTGCGCCGCGACCAGGCGGGCATCACGGAGGACGTGGAACGGGCCTGCACGCTGTTCCCGATCCTCGCCGAACGACGGAAGCAGGCCGCCGGCACGCTCTCCGGCGGCGAGCAGCAGATGCTGGCGATGGGCCGGGCGCTGATGTCCCGTCCGAAGCTGCTGATGCTGGACGAGCCGTCGATGGGCCTGTCGCCGCTGATGATGCAGAAGATCATGGCGACCATCATCGAACTGCGCGCCACCGGCACCACCATCCTGCTGGTGGAGCAGAACGCGCAGGCCGCGCTGTCGCTCTCGGACCGCGCGTACGTGATGACCACCGGCGAGATCACCCTCTCCGGCACGGGCGCGGAACTGCTCCGCGACGACACCGTGCGCCGCTCGTACCTGGGCGAGGACTGACCCTGCGTCAGCAAGGTGCCCGCCGTCGGACCTCCGACGGCGGGCACCTCGGCGTTCGGGCGGGCTCAGCCCTCGGTGGCCTCGGCCTGCTTGCGGTCCTGGGCGGCGCCCTCCTCGATCACGGCCTCGGCGACGGCGGCCATGGTCATCCGGCGGTCCATCGAGGTCTTCTGGATCCAGCGGAACGCGGCGGGCTCGTTCAGTCCGAACTTGGTCTGCAGCACGCTCTTCGCCCGGTCGACCAGCTTGCGGGTCTCCAGGCGCTGCGAGAGGTCCGCGATCTCCTGCTCCAGGGTGCGCATCTCGGTGTAGCGGGAGACCGCCATCTCGATCGCCGGCACCAGGTCGCTCTTGCTGAACGGCTTCACGATGTACGCCATCGCGCCGGCGTCGCGCGCCCGGTCGACCAGTTCGCGCTGCGAGAAGGCGGTGAGCATCAGCACCGGGGCCAGGTGCTGCTCGTGGATCCGCTCGGCGGCGGACAGACCGTCCAGCACCGGCATCTTGACGTCCAGGATGGCCAGGTCGGGCCTGAGCTCCTCGACCAGCCGGAGCGCCGTCGCACCGTCACCGGCCTCACCGACGACGGTGTAGCCCTCCTCCTCCAGCATCTCCTTGAGGTCGAGGCGGATCAGTGCCTCGTCCTCGGCGATGACGATTCGGGTGATCTGGGGCAAGTCGGTGTCAAGCGGCTGGGCCTGCTCGTCGGCGGTGCTCACGGGGCTCCTCGGTCCGGCGGGGTGCTGCATGCACGAGCCTACCCAGACACGGTATGTTTGGTTCACCACGGTGGGGGGTTTGACCTTCTAACCGTTGGGCCCCGATAGCCCAATCGGCAGAGGCAACGGTCTCAAACACCGTCCGGTGTGGGTTCGAATCCCACTCGGGGCACTTTCTCTTCGATTCCATGGTCACCGACCTTGGAGTGTGCGCCGCCGTAGTGATCATCACTGCGGCGGCGTTGCTGTTTCTGCGGACCGACCGTCTCACCCAGCGAGACAGCCCCTAGGACGCCAGGTGCAGTCCGCCGGGCAGGCCGGCCCGGTGGGCGAGGGCGGCGGCCTCGCCGCGGGAGGTGACGGCGAGTTTGGCCAGGATGTTGGCGACGTGGAACTTCACCGTGGACTCGCTGATGTGCAGCGCGGCGGCGATGTCCCGGTTGCGGCGGCCCCGGGCGAGCTGGTCGAGGACTTCCAACTCGCGGGCCTGAAGGCCGTCCAGCGGGCCGCCGGCCGCGGCGGGTTCGGGCAGCGCGAGCGGCAGGTCCACGGTGACGGTGGCGCCCCAGCCGGGGACGGCCTCGACGGTGCTGCGGCCGCCCAGCGCGGCGATCCGCTCCGCGGTGCGGTGCACGCCCAGCGCGTCGGCCGCCAGCACGCCGAGGCCGTCGCCGCGCACCACCGCGCGCAGGATCGCGTCGGGAGTGAACTGCCAACTGACGTGCAGCCGCGCGGGCCTCTCCTGGTCGAGCATCACCAGCACGGCGGCCCGGACGGCGTCCCGCGCGGTGTGCGCCAGGTCGGCGGGGACGGAGCGGGCGGCGTCGGCCGGAGGTGCGACGTCGAGGCGGATCCGGGTGTGGCGCAGCAGCGGGCGCAGTTCGCGGGCCAGCCGGGCGAACGCGGCGTCGGCGGGTTCCTCGCTGAGGGTGCGGTCCAGGTCGGCGGAGCGGCGCACGTCGAGCAGGGCGGTGACGGCGAGTTCGGTGGCGGCGCGGCGGGCGGCGGCGTCGTCCAGGTCGGCGGAGCGCAGCGGGGCGAGGATGGCGGTGAGCGCGGCGCTGTGGGCGCCGGTGGATTTGGCGATGGCCCAGGCGCGGGCGTTGGCGGAGACCCGGGAGACGGCGGCCTGGGCGGGGGCGGCGTCGGTGGCGCGGTGTTCGGAGTGGGCGACGAGCAGGTCCCACAGTGGTTGCAGAATCTCCAGCGCGTCCGTCGCGAGCGGCCGGTCGTCCGGCCGGACCAGCACCAGGACGGCGCCCTTGCCGGAGCCAGGCGTGGTGGTGATCACCACCAACGGCCGCTCGGCCCCGGCGAGTTGGGCCTTCCCCTGCCAGGGGCGGCCGGGCCCGGCCTCGGTCAGGGCGCGCTCGCCGAGCCGGGAGATCACCAGGCTGCCGAAGGCGTCGGCGAACTCCGGCGGACCGACGGTGTTCGCCGGCGAGTACGCGCAGACGCCGCTGAGCTGGGCGGCCGCGACGTGCGGGACCAGCGGTTCGAGCACCTCGGACAGCCGCGCCAGCAGGCCGGGGCGGGGTTCGCGCAGCACCTCGACGACGCGGGCCAGCGCGTCCTGCGGGCGGGCCCAGGGGGCGGTCTCGTCCATACCCGTCAGCCTAGTTCGGGCGCCGCGCGTCGGCCCTGGCTTTTCGGCCAGGTCGAACTGGCCGAAAGGCTGGCCGGGCAGCGCTTGCCGCGGGACCAGGATGGAACTCGTCGGAGCAACCAACTCCCCTCGATTCCAAGGACATTGCCATGACCAAGGCCATTGCTTTCGCACAGTACGGCGACCCGGACGTGCTGCGCCCGATCGACCTCGACCTGCCCGTGCCGGGCCCGCGCCAGGTGCGGGTCGCGATCCGTGCGGTGGGCGTCAACCCGCTGGACCACAAGCTGCGCAGCGGCATGCTGGACGGTTTCTTCCCGATCTCCTTCCCGTGGGTGCCGGGCCACGAGGTGGCGGGCGTGGTGGAGGCCGTCGGCGCGGAGGTGACCGAGTTCGCCGTCGGGGACGAGGTGTTCGGTTCGGTGCACGGTGGCGGTTACGCCGAACACGCCCTGGTGGAAGCCGAGTTGCTGGCCCGCAAGCCGGCCTCGCTGAGCTGGGCGGAGGCGGCGGCGCTGCCGGTGGCGGCGGAGACCTCCGAGCGGATCCTCGGCGTGCTGGGTGTGCGGCCTGGCGAGACGCTGCTGGTGCACGGTGCGGCCGGCGGTGTCGGCACGCTGCTGCTGCAGTTCGCCCGGGCCCGCGGCATCACCGTGGTGGGCACCGCGAGCGAGCCCAACCACGAGTACCTGCGGTCGCTGGGCGCGATCCCGGTGGCGTACGGCGAGGGTCTGGCCGAGCGGGTGCGGGCGGCGGCCCCGGGCGGGGTGGACCGGGCGCTGGACGCGTCCGGGAAGGCCGACGAGGTGCCGGTGTCGATCGAACTGACCGGCAGCGCGGACCGGGTGCTGACCATCACCTCGCCGATGGCCGGCCAGCAGCACGGCGTCCGTTTCACCGGCGGCGACGAGGTCGAGCAGTACCACCCGCGGGCGTTCGCGGCCGCGCTGGCGCTGCACGGGGCGGGCACCCTGGTGCTGCCGATCCACCGGGTGCTGCCGCTCGCGGACGCGGCCGAGGCGCACCGGATCAGCGAGCACGGCCACCTGCGCGGCAAGATCGTCCTGACGGTCTGACACGAAGGGCCGCCCTCCGGGGGGCGGCCCTTGCGCCGTCAGTTGTCCAGCTCGCCCACGTGGTGCACCCGCACCAGGTTGGTGGAGCCGGCCAGGCCGGGCGGGGAGCCGGCGGTGATCACCACGATGTCGCCGCGCTCGCAGCGGCCCAGGCCGATCAGTTGGGCGTCGACCTGGGCGACCATCTCGTCGGTGGTGGTGACGTACGGGCCGAGGAAGGTCTCCACGCCCCAGGTGAGCGCCAACTGGCTGCGCACGGCGGGCTCGTAGGTGAACGCCAGGACCGGGATCGGCGAGCGGTAGCGGGTCAGCCGGCGGGCGGTGTCGCCGCTCTGGGTGAACGCGATCAGGTACTTGGCGTCCAGGAAGTCGCCGATCTCGGCGGCGGCCCGGGCGACCGCGCCGCCCTGGGTGCGCGGCTTGCCCTTCCCGGTGAGCGGCGGCAGCCCGGCGGCCAGCACGTCGGACTCGACGGCCTCGACGATCCGGGCCATGGTCCTGACCGTCTCCACCGGGTACTTGCCGACCGAGGTCTCGCCGGACAGCATCAGCGCGTCGGTGCCGTCGAGCACCGCGTTGGCGACGTCGGACGCCTCGGCGCGGGTCGGCCGGGAGGCGTTGATCATCGAGTCCAGCATCTGGGTGGCGACGATCACCGGCTTGGCGTTGCGCTTGGCCAGCTTGATCGCCCGCTTCTGGACGATCGGCACCTGCTCCATCGGGAGTTCGACGCCGAGGTCGCCGCGGGCGACCATCAGACCGTCGAAGGCGTCCACGATGGAGTCCAGGTTGTCCACCGCCTGCGGCTTCTCGATCTTGGCGATGACCGGGATCCGGCGGCCCTCCTCGGCCATCACCCGGTGCACCTCCTCGACGTCCTTCCCGCTGCGCACGAACGACAGCGCGATGATGTCGGCGCCGGTCCGCAGTGCCCAGCGCAGGTCTTCGACGTCCTTGTCGGAGAGCGCGGGCACGGAGACGGCGACTCCGGGCAGGTTGAGGCCCTTGTGGTCGGAGACCAGACCTCCTTCGATGACGATGCAGTGCACCCGGGGGCCCTCGACGTGGGTGACCTCCAGGCAGACCCGGCCGTCGTCGACCAGGATCCGCTCGCCGCGCGACACGTCGGCGGCCAGGCCCTTGTACGTGGTGCCGCAGATGTCCCGGTCGCCGGGGACGTCGTCGGTGGTGATGGTGAACTCGTCGCCGCGTTCCAGCAGCACGGGGCCGTCGGCGAAGGTGCTCAGCCGGATCTTCGGGCCCTGCAGGTCGGCGAGCACCCCGACGCTGCGGCCTGTCTCGTCCGAGGCCTTGCGGACCCGGTGGTAACGCTCCTCGTGCTCCGCGTGGGAGCCGTGGCTGAGATTCAGTCGGGCGATGTCCATGCCGGCGTCGACCAGGGCCTTGATCTGGTCGTACGAGTCTGCGGCAGGCCCGAGAGTACAGACGATTTTTGCTCGGCGCATGGCTCCGAAACTATGGCATTACCGAGCCGTAACAACGCGCTTCCGGCCAATCCTCCCATGACAGTTGGCGAAAGATTTGTTGACATCTTCCACCGGCCGGAACCGGTGGCCGCCGGCCCTCGCGAGTCGGGCTTTCTGCTTCGCAGCCGGCTGCCGACCCGGGTCACCGGCTGTGGGACGGAGCGCCGCCCATCGGTCTCACATCAGCTCCACAGACCTGACTTCCCGCCGGCCCGGCGGCAGGCGCCGGTCGGCTCGGTTTTCGCCGGCCGGACGCACCGTCGCGCATACCCCTCCGGCCTGCACGACCGGCGGCCGGAACCGGGTGAATTCCCACGCCTTCGATTGACGCACAGTCGCGCGGGCGGATGGGGCGGCGTCACGGATGAGTTGCCCAGATCTCACCTGTTGGAAAGCTCGCGGGGCTGGTACCGGAGGCGAGAAGAGGGCAGACTGCCACACGCGTTTTCTACGCGCGTCGCGGCAGGTGGCGGGGGGTCAGCCGTCCCGCCGCCATGCCCGCCTGACGGCCCGTACGCCCGACTTGGAGTCTTGATGTCCCTGAACCGCCGTGACTTCGTCACCCGCTCCGCCGCCACCGCGGCCGGTGCCGCCCTGGCCGGCGGCCTGACCGCCGCCGTGGCCACCCCCGCCGCCGCGGCGGACCAGAACCAGGACGAGTTCCGCGGCCGGGGCCCCGTCCCGTTCAAGGCGAGCTTCACCGTGATGGGCACCACCGACCTGCACGGCCACGTCTTCAACTGGGAGTACTTCACCGACTCCGAGTTCGACGACAAGGCCCACAACGACGTCGGCCTGGCCAAGGTCTCCACCCTGGTCGAGCAGGTCCGCGCCGAGAAGGGCCGCGGCCACACCCTGCTGATCGACGCCGGCGACACCATCCAGGGCACCCAGCTGTCCTACTACTACGCCCGGGTCGAGCCGATCACCGGCAAGCGCGCCCCGGTCCACCCGATGGCCGCCGCGATGAACGCCATGGGCTACGACGCCGCCGCGCTCGGCAACCACGAGTTCAACTACGGCATCCCGCTGCTGCGCGCCTACCAGGACCAGCTGGACTTCCCGCTGCTCGGCGCCAACGCGCTGAACGCCAAGGACGACAAGCCGGCCTTCCCGCCCTACGTGATCCGCGAGCTGCACCTCGGCCACGGCCGCCCGATCCGGGTCGGCATCCTCGGCCTCACCAACCCGGGCATCGCGATCTGGGACAAGGCCAACGTCCAGGGCAAGCTGACCTTCCCGGGCATCCCCGAGGTCGCCGCCAAGTGGGTGCCGAAGCTGCGCGCCGCCGGCGCCGACGTGGTCGTGGTCTCCGCGCACACCGGCGTCGACGACCCGTCCTCCTGGGGCGACCAGCTGCCCTACGCGGAGAACGCGGGCGCCGCGATGGCCGCCACCGTCCCGGGCATCGACGCGGTGCTGGTGGGCCACGCCCACAAGGAGATCGCGCAGCGGATCGTGGTCAACACCCAGACCGGCAAGAACGTCGTGCTGTCCGAGCCGCTGTGCTGGGGCGAGCGCCTGACCTGCTTCGACTTCGAGGTCGAGTTCGCCCGCGGCCAGTGGACCGTCACCGGCGTCACCTCGCGACTGCTGAACTCCAACACCGTCGCCGAGGACCAGAAGATCGTCAAGCTGGTCGACGCCCAGCACAAGAAGGTCGTCGCGTACGTCAACCAGGTCATCGGCACCTGCAAGGAGAGCCTCTCCATCGCCGAGTCCCGGTTCAAGGACACCCCGATCATCGACCTGATCGGCCGCGTCCAGGCCGACGCCGTGCGCACCGCGCTGGCCGGCGGCCAGTACGCGAGCCTGCCGGTGATCGCCCAGACCGCGCCGTTCAACCGCACCGCGGTCATCCCGGCCGGGGAGGTCAAGCTGCGCGACGCGGCCGGCCTGTACATCTACGAGAACACCCTGGAGGCCCGGATCCTGACGGGCGCCCAGATCAAGGACTACCTGGAGTACTCCGCCAAGTACTTCGCCCAGGTCGCCCCGGGCGCGCCGATCAACCTGGACACCCTGACCAACCAGGCCAACAACACGCCCGACTACAACTACGACTCGCTCTACGGCGTCAGCTACGACATCGACATCGCGCAGCCCGTCGGCAGCCGCATCGTCAACCTGTCGTACCAGGGCAAGCCGGTCGACCCGACCGCGCAGTTCGTCCTCGCCGTCAACAACTACCGGGCCAACGGCGGCGGCAACTTCCCGCACGTCGCCAAGGCGCAGCAGGTGTGGGCGAACTCCGAGGAGATCCGCAACACCATGATCGCCTGGGTGAAGGCCAAGGGCGTCATCGACCCGGCCGACTTCTACGGCCAGTCCGGCTGGCGCCTGGTCCGCGCCGGCGTGCCGGTCTTCTAAGTCCCGCTCGCGCAGGGGCCGTTCGGACAGTCGTCCGGACGGCCCCTGTCCGGTCTCCGGAACCGTTGTGCCCCTTGGTCCGTCCAACTCACAATCGAGGCACGGACATTGAGGGGGCAATGGACATGCGCGGACGGATCGCGATGACGACAGTGGCGGTGGCACTGCTGCTCGGCGGGTGCACGAACAACTCGGGGACGCCGACACCGGGGAGCAGCCCGAAGGCGGCACCCAGGCCGAGCCTGATCACGGCCGGACCGGAGGTGCGCCCCGCCACCGGCGAGGCGGCCAAGCGGGCGGCGGAACTGACCGCTGCCTGGCCCGGCTCGCCCACCCAACAGGTCTGGGAACACGGCTACTTCCCGACCGAGGACTCCACCGTGTGGATGCCCGAGGGGGCGTTCCACAGCGACGACGACAAGGCCGCCTACTATTCCCACCACTTCGACCTGAAGACCACCCTGCCGGTCGCCGTGTCCGGCACCGCCGAGGTCCGGTTCGCGGACGGCACCCGGCTGACCCTGCCGCAGCGCACCGCACAGGCCGTCCTCGACTCACTGACCGAACACAGCAACCCCTGCCCCGCCCAGTGCTACCGGCTGGCCGTCACCGCCGTCCAGCCCGGCACCACCACCGTGGCCACCAGTCGCGGCCAAGCGACCATCCCGGTATGGGAGTTCACCATCACCGGCTACGACCACCCCTTCCGCTACCCCGCCGTCCTCCCCCAGGCCCAGGCCGGTCCGGCGCCCGGATCCGACACCGACCCGGCCACCACCTGGCTGCGCAAGGCCTCCCCCGACGGCCTGGTCCTCACCGCCTCGGTGCCGCACGGCAGTTGCGACACCGTCCTGCCCGGCGAGGTCCACGAGACCGACCAGGCCGTCGTCCTGATCGGCCGCACCACCCCGGACAAGTCCGACGGGCCATGCACCGCCATCCTGCTCTCCACCGCGGTCGAGTTCCGCCTCTCCCGCCCCCTCGGCCTCCGCCCCGTCCTCGGCCTCGGCGACGGCCGCCCGCAGACCGTGGCAGCGCACTAGCCTGACCGCATGCTGATCACCGACCGCCTCACCCTGCGCCCCTGGGAACCCGCCGACCGCGACCGCGCCTTCGACCTGTACTCCCGCTGGGAGGTGGCCCGTTGGCTCGGCCGCGAACCCCGCGCCCTCACCGAGCCCGCCGAAGCGGACGGGATCATCGCCCGCTTCCGCTCCCGCTGCACGCCGGACGGCCGGTACGGCGTCTGGGCGGTCGAGGTCCGCGAGACCGGCGTGATCGCCGGGACGCTGCTGCTGATCCCGATACCGGACGGCGCCGGCGAGATCGAGATCGGCTGGCACTTCCACCCGGACAGCTGGGGCCACGGCTACGCGACGGAGGCCGCGGCCGCGCTCCGCGACCGCGCCTTCGCCGACGGACTCACGGAGCTGTACGCCGTCGTCCGCCCAGACAACACCCGCTCGATGGCGGTCTGCCACCGCCTGGGCATGACGCCACTCGGCCGCACCGACCGCTGGTACGGCACCGAGCTGGAGGCGTTCCGCCTCGGCCGATAGGGGGCGAGACACAGGCGGGCGCGAATCCGGGGGCCCGGCACCTGCGCGCAGCCGAACCCCGCCGCGTTCCGCGGAACCGGATCACTGGGCACCCCGTCCAACTCGCGATCGAGAAACGGACGTTGAGGGGACGATGGACATGCGTGGACGGATCGCCGTGGCGACGGTGGCAGTGGCGCTACTGCTGGGCGGGTGCGCGAGCACCTCGCCGACACAGACACCGGCAGTGGGAAGCAACGCGGCACTCGCGCCCAGCCTGGTCACCGCCGGCCCCGAGGTGCACCCCGCCACCGGCGACGCGGCCCGGCGGGCGGCGGAGGTGACGGCCGCCTGGCCCGGCTCGCCCGCCCAACAGGCCTGGGAACACGGCTACTTCCCCACCGAGGAAACCACCGAGTGGCTGGCCGGCGGCGCGTTCCACAGCGGCGACGACAAGGCCGCCTACTACTCCGGCCACTTCGACCTGAAGACCACCCTGCCGGTCGCCGTCTCCGGCACCGCCGAGGTGCAGTTCGCGGACGGCTCCCGGCTGACCCTGCCACAGCGCACCGCACAGGCCGTCCTCGACTCACTGACCGAGAAGGGCAGGGTCTGCCCCGGCGACTGCGGCGGCCGGCTGACCATCACCGCCGTCCAGCCCGGGACCACCACCGTGGCCACCAGCCGCGGCCAAGCGACCATCCCCGTCTGGGAGTTCACCATCACCGGCTACGACCGGCCGTTCCGCTACCCCGCCGTCCTCCCCCAGGTCCCGGCCGGCCCCGCGTACGGCCCCAACTCCGAACCCGGCTCCACCTGGCTGCGCTCGGTCTCCAGTGACGGCCTGGTCCTCACCGCCACTGTCCCGCACGGCACTTGCTCCACCCTCCTGCCCGGCGAGGTCTACGAGACCGACCAGGCCGTCGTCCTGATCGGCCGCACCGCCACCGTCACCCCCGACCCCGACCACGTCTGCGACGCCGCCCTCCGCGCCACCCCGGTCGAGTTCCGCCTCTCCCACCCCCTAGGCACCCGCGCCGTCCTCGGCCTCGCCGACGGCCGCCCGCAGGCACTGCCCGGGCAGCACTGACACCCCACCCGCAACCGGGCGGCCGGAGTTGAGCGTCCGACCTCACACTGGTCGGGGAATCGGGGGGACGGCTTCATGTCGGAATGGAGGGGCGTGGCGCAAGGCTGCGCCGTGATCGTGGGCGTGCTGCTCGCGGGGTTGGCCGGGGCGGGCATCTGGATCGCGGTGTACATGCAGGGCGACCCGCAGCCCGACGTCGCCAAGGCCGCCCGGTCGCACACCGCCCGCGCGGCGGACCTGTTGGTCACCGCCCACGTGGACCAGCAACTCGCCCAGCTGCGCACCGCGTTGCCCTGGGCGACCCACCTGGGGACAACCGTGGCGGACATCTGCGAGACCTACCCGGCCAACACCGGCTTCACCCGCCGGACCTGGACCCCGGTGATGTGCACCAGAACCGGCACCGCCTACCTGGCCTTCGACGGCGACTTCCGCGAGCACCTCGCCCAGCTCGATACAGCCCTCGCCGCCGAAGGATGGAAGCCCACCAACAATGCAGGGGATCAGCCCGGCCTGGTCGCGGACCTCGACTACACCCACCGCCCACCCGGCGACGCGACCGCGGCCGAGCTCGCGGAGGCAGCCGCCCGACCGAACGTGGCCACTGTGCGGTACACCCTGCCGATCCCCTCCACCTTCGCGGTCCCACCGGGCGCCGGCGGCGGCCCCTTCCCGATCGGGACGGTCGAGGTGGCCCAGGCCCCCCACTTGCCGACCATCGACGACGGAACGGCCGCGCACGACCTGACGCTCGAGACCAGGCACTTCGTGGACTGGCAGCCGTACAGCCACACCCAGCTCTCCACCGCGTACCCGGCGCACGGCGCGATCCTCGCCATCTCGGTCCGCCTGCCCTACAACACGTAGCTGGCGGGCGCGAAACCGGGGGCGCTGGGGGTACCCCCAGGCGAAGCCGAGGGGGCGGCACTGCGCGAAGCGGAAGGACCCGACCGCAAGATCGCGACGCAGGGCAATGACTTGCCGTCGATCGCGACCTTGCGGATGGGCGGCAACTCCTAGAACGGGAAGCGCGACCGCCCGTGCTGAATCGAGATCCACTTCACCGTCGTGAACGCGTCCACGCTGGTCTCACCGTTCAGTCGCCCCAGCCCCGAGTTCTTCTGCCCCCCGAACGGCACCAGCGGCTCGTCCGCGATGGTCCCGTCGTTGACGTGGATCATCCCGGTGTCGATGCGCTGCGCGAACCGCACGCCGCGCTCGATATCCGCGGTGTGAACGGCCCCGGACAGGCCGAAGGGCGTGTCGTTGGCGATCCGGACGGCCTCGTCCTCGCCGTCGAACGGAATCAGCAGCGCAACGGGCCCGAAGATCTCACGCTGCAGAATCGGCGCGTCCGCCGGAATGTCCGTCAGGACCGTCGGCTTCACCAGCGTGCCCACGGTCACCCCGTGCAGCAGCGGCCGAGCGCCGGCCGCGATCGCCTGGGAGACCTCCGCGGTGATCGACTCGGCCTGCGCGGAGTTGATGAGCGGCCCGAGCTGGGTGTCCGGGTCGCCGGGGTCGCCGGCCCGCAGGGAGGCGACCTTCGCGGTGAACTTCTCGCTGAACTCGGCGAACAGCGAACGGTCCACCAGGATCCGGTTGGCGGCCATGCAGATCTGCCCCTGGTGGACGAAGCGGCTGGCCACCGCAGCGTCCACCGCGTAGTCGACGTCCGCGTCGTCGAGCACCACGAGGGCGCTGTTGCCGCCGAGTTCGAGCACGGTCCGCTTCAGGTGGCTCGCGGCGACGGTGGCGACGTGCCGGCCGACGGTGTCGGAGCCGGTGAAGGCGATCACCTTGGGCACGGGGTGCTCGATGAACACGTCGCCGATCTCGGCGATGTCGGTGAGGACGACGTTGAGCAGGCCGGCGGGCAGCCCGGCCTCCTCGAAGATCTTGGCGATCAGGGTGCCGCCGGCCACCGGCGCGTCCTGGTGGGGCTTGAGGACGACCGCGTTGCCGAGTGCGAGCGCGGGCGCGACGGCCTTCAGCGACAGGAAGACGGGGGCGTTGAACGGGCTGATCACGCCGACCACGCCGACCGGCAGGCGGTAGAGGCGGTTCTCCTTGCCGGGCACCGGGGAGGGCAGGATCTTGCCCTCGACGCGCATCGCGGTCGTCATGGACTCCCGCAGCATGTCCTTGACCAGCGAGAGTTCGAACGCGGACTTCATCAGGGTGCCGCCGAGTTCGACGGTCATCACCTCGAGGATCTCGGCCTCGCGGGCCTCCACCACCTGCAGTGCCCGCTCGAACACCAGTCGGCGCTCGTAGGGGCTGGTGGCGGCCCAGGCGGGCTGGGCCCGCTCGGCGGCGCGGTAGGCCTGGTCGATCTCCTCGGCGGTGGCGACGGTGAACGAGGCCAGCTTCTCCCCGCTGAAGGGATCGAGGTCCACGATGTCCCAGGAGCCGGTTCCCGGCCGCCACTGGCCGTCGATGTACTGCTGGGCGAGTTCCGCGATCAAGGACATGCGATCCCTTTCGGCGCTAACGATCACCTACTGACGGATCATCATCTTAATTGCGGGCTAGCTCTCCTGGAGGATCTCCGCCAGAAGAGACCGGGTCTCCTCCTCGGACAGCGCCGCCGCCGACACCCGGTCCAGCGCGGCCGCGTACTCGGCGACCTCGCTCGGCTTGTCCAGGTACAGCGCGGTGGTGAACTGCTCGACGTACACCACGTCCACCAGGTCCGGCTCCGGGAAGCACAGCACCGTGAACGCCCCGCTGTCCGCCGCCAGCGCGCCCATGCCCAGCGGCAGCACCCGCAGGCTGATGGTCTCGCGCAGCGACAGCTCGGCCAGCCGCGCCAGCTGACCGCGCATCACCTCCGGCCCGCCGCACGGCCGCCGCAGCGCCGTCTCGTCGACGATCAGCTCCAGCCGGGCGGTGGTGTCCGCCGCGAGGTACCGCTCCTGGCGGCGCAGCCGGACGGCCGCCCGCCGGGTGATCTCCTCCTCCGGCGCGCTGGGGCTGCCCGCCCGCATCACCGCGTGCACGTACTCGGGGGTCTGCAGCAGCCCGGGCACGAACTGCACCTCGTAGCTGCGCACCAGGTTCGCCGCGTCCTCCAGGTTGAGGTACGTCTGGAACCAACCGGGGATGACGTCCCCGTAACCGTGCCACCAGGCCGGGGCGTTGGTCCCGCCGACCAGGCCGAGCAACGCCGCCCGGGACTGCTCGTCCTCGACGCCGTACAGCGTCAGCAGGTCCGCCACGTCGCGCTGCTTGAAGCCGACCCGGCCGAGCTCCATCCGGCTGATCTTCGACTCGGAGGCGCGGATCGAGTAGCCCGCGTCCTCCCGGGTCACACCCCGGGCCTCGCGCAGGCGCCGCAACTGGGCACCCAACTGGATGCGACGCGCGGTCGCACCGCTGCCCGTCTGCAGGCCCGTCATGCAAACCTCCGCGCCGAACCAACAGTTGGACCCTGTAGGGATGCAGTCTGCCACTGCCCGGCGACACTCCGCGAGGGGCTTCCGGCATTTGGCCAAGCCGTTGCACAGTTGTACTGCAACGCCGCTCAGGACAGTGCCGGCAGCACCTCGGCAAGATCGGTGCGGGAACTCACCCCGAGCTTCGGATACGCCTTGTACAGATGGTGGCCGACGGTACGGGCGCTGAGGAAGAGCTGTGCGGCGATGTCCCGGTTGGACAGGCCCTGCGCGGCCAGCCGGACGATCTGCGACTCCTGCGGCGTCAGACCCGCCACCACCTTGACCGGGCCGCGCGCGGCGGGCGCGCCGGTGGCGTCCAGCTCCAGCCGGGCCCGCTCCGCCCAGGGCAGCGCGCCCAGTTGGCGCAGCGTCTGCTCGGCCGCCCGCAGTGGCACCCGGGCCTCCGCCTTGCGCCGGGCCCGGCGCAGCCACTCGCCGTACAGCAGCTCGGTGCGGGCCTGCTCCCACGGACGCGGCTGCTCGGCGTGCCGGGCCAGCGCCGCCAGGTACAGCTCCTCCGCCAACTCCTCGGGGGCCAGCAGCGCGTGGCAGCGGTGCACCAGCGCCCGCGCCCACGCCTGCCCGCTGCGGTCCGCCCACCGTTCGAACCGGGCCAGCGGCTCGGCGACCTCCTCCGGCCGGCGCAGCCGCACCGCCGCCTCCACCAGGTCCGGCACCGAACGGACCGCCGACACCTGGAAGTTCTGTCCGCCGCCGGCAAGCGCCGCCAGCTGCCCGAAAGCGTCCTCGGCCCGGCCCGCGCCCAACTCCAGCACGCCGAGCGCCCACTGCGCCCACCGCGCCCCGGACGCGCCGCGGGCCCGCGCCAGCCCCGCCTGCTCCCGGCACCGCGCGTCCTCGCCGCGGGCCGCCGCCAGGTACGCCAGGAAGCCGTGCGTCTGCCCGGTCCACTGCGGCTGCCCGCAGTCCTCGGCCAGCCGCAGCGCCTCCCCGGCGTGCTCGTCGGCGGTGCCCGGACGGCCGGTGAACAGCTCGGCCTCGGCCAGGAAGAACAGCAGCGTCGGCAGCGTCCCGAACAGGCCGCCCTCCCGGGCTTCCCGGACCAGCCGGCCCGCCAGGTCGAGCACTTCCTCGTCCTGCCCCGCGCCCAGCGCGGCCCCGCACACCAGCGCCAGGTCCACGGGCGCCACCGCCCCGGAGGCCCGCGCCACCCGTTCGGTCTCCGCCGGGGTCGGCCCGTCCGGCGCGTCGCCCAGCGCCCGGGCCAGGTAGCGGGCCACCGGCGCCAGCGGATCGCCCGCCGGGAGAACGAGGTCGTCGAGCGCCGTGAGCGTGCCGCGGACCGACTCGGCGTCCAGGTACCAGGCCGCGTGCACCGCCTGCACCAGCACCCGGGCCGCCGGGCCGGGCGCGAACTCCGCCGCCAGCGCCGCCGCCTCCGTCAGTCGCAGGTGCGCGGAGCGGTGCTCGCCGCGCCAGAACTCGGCCACCCCGCGGGCGAACAGCAGGTGCGCCCGGGTCACCGCGTCCAGCCCGGGGACGTCCGCCGCGGCCGCCAGCGCCTCGGCCCGGCCGAGTTCGCCCGCCTCCAGCGCGGCCTCCACCGCCTCCACCGTCAACTCCCGCGCCCGCGACGGGTCCGGGCTCAGCCGCGCGGCCCGCTCGTACGCCGCCGACGCGCCCAGGTGGCCGCCACGCCACGCCGCGCCCGCCGCCGCCGACGCCAACTCCTCCGCCACCGCCGCGTCCCGGCCGGTCGCCGCGAGGGCCAGGTGCCAGGCCCGGCACAGCGGCGCGCGCTCGCCGTACGCCTGCGCCAGCGCGGTGTGCGCGGCCAGCCGGTCCACCAGCGGGGCCCGGTCGATCAGCGCCGAACGCAGCATCGGATGCCGGAAGGTCACCTGGTCGGCGTCCAACTCGACCCGCACCAGCCCCTGTTGCTCGGCAGGCGCGAGGTCCGCCACGGTCAGCCCGCACTCGGCCGCCGCGCGCAGCAGCACCTCCAGTGAACCGGACTCCTCCAACGCGGCCAGCAGCAGCCACCGTTGGGCCCCGCCGGGCAGGCGGCTCACCTGCCCGTGGTACGTCAGCCGCAGCCGCCCCGCCGGGGGCAGCATGCCGGCGACCTCGCCCGCCGAAAGCTCCAGCAGCGCCAGGGGGTTGCCCTGCGCCGCCTTCAACACCTGGTCGGTATCGGCGAGTTCGGGCGCGACGGCGGCCAGCAGCTCGGCGGCGGCCCGGTCGCTCAGCGGCTCCACCCGCAACTCGGGCAGCCCCGGCAGCTCCGGGCCGTCCGTCCGGGTCGCCAGCAGCAGCGCCACCGCCTCCGCGCCCAGCCGGCGGGCCGCGACCTGCAACGCCGCCACGGACTCCCGGTCCGCCCACTGCACATCGTCCACCAGGCACAGCAGCGGCCCCTGCTCGGCGAGATCGCCCAGCAGCGTCAGCACCGCCAACCCCACCAGCAGCCGATCCCCCGCCGGACCGTCCGACAGCCCCAACACCCGCTCCAGCGCCGCCCGCTGAGGCCCCGGCAGCTCCGGCACCCGGTCCAGCACCGGCGCCAGCAACTGACTCAGCGCCGCATACGGCAGCCGGGCCTCCGACTCCACGCCCGTCGCCCGCAACACCCGTCCCGGGGCGCTCACGGCCGCCTCGGCCAGCAACGCGCTCTTCCCGACCCCCGGCTCCCCACGCAGCACCAGCACCCCGGCCCGGCCCGCAACTGCCGCCTCCAGCAGCCGGCCGACCGCCGCCTGCTCCGCCCCCCGCCCGTACAGCACCATGCCCCGCACCCTACCTATGCACGACTGATTCGCCGTCCGCGCAAGCTCCGTAACGTCTTGTCCCGCAAGGAAGAAGCCACCCGGAACGGAGCCCACCATGGACCTGCACAACATCGTCGAGCGCTACCTCGCCGTCTGGAACGAGACCGACCCGACCGCCCGCCGCAAGCTCATCGACGACGTCTGGGCCACCGACGGCACCTACACCGACCCCCTGACCGCCACCCGCGGCCGCGACGAGTTCGACGCCGCCCTCGCCGCCGTCCAGTCCCAGTTCCCCGGCCTCACCTTCCGCCTCGGCAGCCCCGTCGACGCCCACCACAACGTCGCCCGCTTCACCTGGGAACTCGCCCCCGAGGGCGCGGACGAGGCCCTGGTGATCGGCTTCGACGTCCTCACGGCAACGGAGGACGGCCGCATCGCCACCGTGGTCGGCTTCCTGGACAAGGTGCCGAGCGCATAGAGCCTAGGCAGGCGGCTGCGAAAACAGGGGCGCTGGGGGTACCCCCAGGCGAAGCCGAGGGGGCGGAACTGCGCGACAAGCGCACACCACATCCGCAAGGTCGCGATCACGTGCAAGTCGTTGTCCCGCGTCGCGATCTTGCGGTCGGGTGCCTTCCGCTTCGCGCAGTTGCCCGCGCCCCGGTTTCGCGCCCTTCCGCCCTTCCAGAAAAACAACGACGCCTGCCCTAAACCTGGTCGGGGAAAGGGGCAGGCGTCGACCGGATCCCGGCGACTCTGGCGGGTCGGTGTTTGTGAGGTGGTCAGACCACCAGGGGACGGTCGGTCGGCTTGATCGGCGCGGGGAGCGCCGTCCTGCCGCCCAGGTAGGTGTCGACCGCCGCGGCGGCCGAGCGGCCTTCCGCGATCGCCCAGACGATCAGCGACTGGCCGCGACCGGCGTCACCGCAAACGTACACCCCATCAACGTTGGTGCCGAACTTTCCGTCACGGGCGACGTTTCCGCGGGCGTCGAGCTCGACACCCAGCTGCTCCACGAGACCGTTCTTGACGTCCGTCCCGGTGAAACCCATGGCGAGGGTGACCAGCTGAGCGGGAATCACCTTCTCGCTCCCGGGCACGGGCTCGAACTTGCCGTCCTTGAAGGCGACTTCGACCAGGTGCAGCTCCTGCACGTTCCCGTCCGCGTCGCCAGCGAAGTGGGTCGTGGAGACCGAGTAGATCCGCTCCCCGCCCTCCTCGTGCGCGGAGGTCACCTTGTACGTCATCGGCATGGTCGGCCACGGCTGCCCGGCCGGACGCAAGTCCGAAGGTCGCGGCATGATCTCCAACTGGGTGACGGACGCGGCGCCTTGACGGTGCGCGGTGCCGACGCAGTCGGCACCGGTGTCGCCGCCGCCGATGACGACGACGTGCTTGCCCTTGGCCGAGATCGGGGAGTCGACGTAGTCGCCCTCCTGGACCTTGTTGGCCAGCGGCAGGTACTCCATCGCCTGGTGGATGCCGTTCAACTCCCGGCCGGGGACGGGCAGATCGCGCGCGGTGGTGGCGCCGGCCGCGATCACCACGGCGTCGAAGCGGGAGCGCAGGTCCTGCCCGGTGAGGTCGACGCCGACCTCGACGCCGGTGCGGAACCGGGTGCCTTCGGCGCGCATCTGCTCGATGCGGCGGTTGATGTGGCGCTTCTCCATCTTGAACTCGGGGATGCCGTAGCGCAGCAGTCCGCCGATCCGGTCGGCGCGCTCGTAGACGACGACGGTGTGCCCGGCCCGGGTGAGCTGCTGGGCGGCGGCCAGGCCGGACGGGCCGGAGCCCACCACGGCGACGGTCTTGCCGGACAGCCGCTCGGGGACCTGCGGGGTGACGCCGCCCCGGTCCCAGGCCTTGTCGATGATGGTGACTTCGACGTTCTTGATGGTCACCGCGTCCTGGTTGATGCCGAGCACGCACGCGGACTCGCACGGGGCGGGGCACAGGCGGCCGGTGAACTCCGGGAAGTTGTTGGTGGCGTGCAGACGCTCGATGGCGCCGACGAAGTCGTCCCGGTAGGCGAGGTCGTTCCACTCGGGGATGAGGTTCCCGAGCGGGCAGCCGTTGTGGCAGAACGGGATGCCGCAGTCCATGCAGCGTCCGGCCTGCTCGGTGATGATCGGAAGGAGGCTGCGCTCGACGTAGACCTCGTTCCAGTCGCGCAGTCGCACGTCCACCGGACGGCGCTCCGCCAGCTGCTTGGGCGTGGTCAGGAAGCCCTTGGGGTCAGCCACGTGCCGCCTCCATCATCTTCGCGGTGGTGTCGGCCTCGGAGAGGCCATCGCGCTCAGCGGCGTCCTTGGCGGCGAGCACTGCCTTGTAGTCGGTCGGCATGATCGTGGAGAAGCGGGAGACTCCGCTGCCCCAGTCGGCGAGGAGTTCGGCGGCGACGGTGGAGCCGGTCTCCTCGTAATGCTGCTGCACGGTCTCGCGCAGCCATTCGCGGTCGGCGGCGTTGGGGGCCTCGATGCCCACCATGCCGCTGTTGACGTTGGCGGGGCGCAGGTCCAGCACGTAGGCGATGCCGCCGGACATGCCCGCCGCCAGGTTGCGGCCGGTCTCGCCGAGGATGACGACCCGGCCGCCGGTCATGTACTCGAGGCCGTGGTCGCCCACGCCCTCCACCACCAGGGTGGCACCGGAGTTGCGGACGGCAAAACGCTCACCGGCCTTGCCGCGCAGGTGGATCCGGCCCGCGGTGGCGCCGTAGCCGATGGTGTTGCCGGCGATCACGTGGTGCTGCGCGTCGGCGCCGATCGCGGCGGCGTCCCGGGCCGGGCGCACCACGATCACGCCGCCGGACAGGCCCTTGCCGACGTAGTCGTTGGCGTCGCCCTCGAGTCGCAGCGTCACGCCGCGCGGGACGAAGGCGCCGAACGACTGGCCGGCCGAGCCGGTGAAGGTGACGTCGATGGTGCCCTCGGGCAGGCCCTCGCCGCGGTGCTTCTTGGTGACCCGGTGGCCGAGCATGGTGCCGACGGTCCGGTTGACGTTGCGGATCGGCAGCTGGATGCGGACGGCGTCGCCGCGCTCCAGGGCGTCCTCGGCGAGTTCGATCAGCTGGTTGTCGAGCGCCTTGTCCAGCGCGTGGTCCTGCTCGGTGGTCCGGTGCAGCGCGGCACCCTCGGGCAGTTCGGGGACGTGGAACAGCGGGGCCAGGTCGAGCCCGGCGGCCTTCCAGTGGTCGATCGCGGCCCGGGCGTCGATGTGCTCGGCGTGGCCGACGGCCTCCTCGATCGAGCGGAAGCCCAGTTCGGCGAGCAGCTCGCGGACCTCCTCGGCGATGAACTCGAAGAAGTTGACCACGAATTCGGGCTTGCCGGTGAACCGCTCGCGCAGCACCGGGTTCTGGGTGGCGACGCCGACCGGGCAGGTGTCGAGGTGGCAGACCCGCATCATGATGCAGCCGGAGACCACCAGCGGGGCGGTCGCGAAGCCGAACTCCTCGGCGCCGAGCAGGGCGGCGATGACCACGTCGCGGCCGGTCTTCAGCTGGCCGTCGGTCTGCACGACGATGCGGTCGCGCAGGCCGTTGAGCAGCAGGGTCTGCTGGGTCTCGGCGAGGCCGAGCTCCCAGGGGCCGCCGGCGTGCTTGAGACTCGTGAGGGGGGACGCACCGGTGCCGCCGTCGTGACCGGAGATCAGCACCACGTCCGCGTGCGCCTTGGACACACCCGCGGCGACCGTACCGACGCCGACCTCCGACACCAGCTTCACGTGGATGCGGGCGTCCGGGTTGGCGTTCTTGAGGTCGTGGATCAGCTGAGCCAGGTCCTCGATGGAGTAGATGTCGTGGTGCGGCGGCGGGGAGATCAGGCCGACGCCCGGGGTGGAGTGCCGGGTCTTCGCCACCCACGGGTAGACCTTGTGGCCGGGCAGCTGGCCGCCCTCGCCGGGCTTGGCGCCCTGGGCCATCTTGATCTGGATGTCGTCGGCGTTGACCAGGTACTCGGAGGTGACGCCGAACCGGCCGGACGCGACCTGCTTGATCGCCGACCGGCGCTCGGGGTCGTGCAGGCGCTCCGGGTCCTCGCCGCCCTCACCGGTGTTGGACTTGCCGCCGAGCCGGTTCATCGCGATCGCGAGTGTCTCGTGCGCCTCCATCGAGATGGAGCCGTACGACATCGCGCCGGTGGAGAACCGCTTGACGATCTCGGAGACCGGCTCGACCTCGTCGACGGAGATCGGGGTGCGGCCGAGCCCGTCCAGCTGGAACAGGCCGCGCAGCGTCATCAGCCGCTCGGACTGGGCGTTCACCCGGTCCGTGTACTGCTTGAAGACGTCGTAGCGCTTGGTGCGGGTGGAGTGCTGGAGCCGGAACACCGTCTCCGGGTCGAACAGGTGCGGCTCGCCCTCGCGGCGCCACTGGTACTCGCCGCCGATCTCCAGCGCGCGGTGCGCGGCGGAGATGCCGGACGCCGGGTACGCCTTGGCGTGCCGGGCGGCGGTCTCCCTGGCGATCTCGTCCAGGCCGATGCCGCCGAGCTTGGTGGTGGTGCCCGCGAAGTAGGCGTTCACCAGTTCCTGGGACAGGCCGATGGCCTCGAAGACCTGCGCGCCGCGGTAGGAGGCGACGGTGGAGATGCCCATCTTGGACATCACCTTCAGCACGCCCTTGCCGAGCGCCTTGATCAGGTTCTTGATCGCCTTCTCGGGCTCGCCCTTGACGAACACGCCCTGGGACACCAGGTCCTCGACGGACTCCATCGCCAGGTACGGGTTGACCGCGCCGGCGCCGTAGCCGATCAGCAGCGCGACGTGGTGCACCTCGCGGACGTCACCGGCCTCGACCAGCAGCGACACCTGGGTGCGCTGCTTGGTGCGGATCAGGTGGTGGTGGATCGCCGAGGTGAGCAGCAGCGACGGGATCGGGGCGTGCTCGGCGTCCGAGTGCCGGTCGGAGAGCACGATGATCCGGGCCCCCTCGGCGATCGCCGCGTCGGCCTCGGCGGCGATCTCGGCGAGCCGGGCGGCCAGGCCCTGGCCACCCGTCGCGACCTTGTACAGGCCGGAGAGGGTGACGGCCTTCAGGCCGGGCTGGTCGCCGTCCGCGTTGATGTGGATCAGCTTGGCCAGCTCGTCGTTGTCGATCACCGGGAAGGTGATGCCGACCGAGCGGCAGTGCGCCGGGGTGGCGTCCAGCAGGTTGCCCTCGGGGCCGAGGTTGCTGTGCAGCGAGGTGACCAGCTCTTCGCGGATGGCGTCCAGCGGCGGGTTGGTGACCTGGGCGAACAGCTGGGTGAAGTAGTCGAACAGCAGGCGCGGCTTCTCGCTGAGCGCGGCGATCGGCGAGTCGGTGCCCATCGAGCCGAGCGCCTCGGCACCGGTCTTGGCCATCGGCGCGAGGATGACCCGCAGCTCCTCCTCGGTGTAGCCGAAGGTCTGCTGGCGGCGGGTCACCGAGGCGTGGGTGTGGGCGATGTGCTCGCGCTCGGGGAGCTTGGCGAGCTGGATCTGCCCGGCGGCGACCCACTCCTCGTACGGGTTCTCGGCGGCGAGGGCGGACTTGATCTCCTCGTCCTCGACGATCCGGTGCTCGGCGGTGTCGATCAGGAACATCCGGCCGGGCTGCAGGCGGCCCTTCTTGACGACCCTGTCCTGCTCGATGTCGAGCACGCCGACCTCGGAGGAGAGCACGACCAGCCCGTCCTCGGTGATCCAGTACCGGGCCGGGCGCAGGCCGTTGCGGTCGAGGACGGCGCCGATCCGGGTGCCGTCGGTGAAGGTGACGCAGGCCGGGCCGTCCCAGGGCTCCATCAGGTTGGAGTGGTACTGGTAGAACGCGCGGCGGGCCGGGTCCATGGTGGCGTGGTTCTCCCACGCCTCCGGGATCATCATCAGCACCGCGTGCGGCAGCGAGCGGCCGCCGAGGTGGAGCAGCTCCAGCACCTCGTCGAAGGACGCCGAGTCGGAGTGCTCCGGGGTGCAGACCGGGAAGATCCGGCCCAGGTCGCCGGGGATCAGGTCGGTGGCGAGCTGGGACTCCCGGGCGGTCATCCAGTTGCGGTTGCCCTTGACCGTGTTGATCTCGCCGTTGTGCGCGACGAAGCGGTACGGGTGGGCGAGCGGCCAGCTCGGGAAGGTGTTGGTGGAGAACCGCGAGTGCACCAGGCCGACCGCGGAGGCGTACAGCCGGTCCGACAGGTCGGGGAAGAACGGCTCCAGCTGCCCGGTGGTCAGCATGCCCTTGTAGACCAGGGTCCGCGCGGACAGCGACGGGAAGTACACCCCGGCCTCCCGCTCGGAGCGCTTGCGCACCACGAACGCGACCCGGTCCAGCTCGATGCCCGCGCGCTCGCCGTGCGACAGGAACAACTGCCGGAAGCGCGGCATGACGGAGCGGGCGGTGGAGCCCAGCAGCTCCGGGGCGGTCGGGACCTCGCGCCAGCCGAGGACGGTCAGGCCCTCCTCGGCGGCGATCGCGCCGATCCGGGCGACGGCGGCGTCGGTCGCCTCGTCGTCCTGCGGCAGGAAGGCGATGCCGACCGCGTAGGAGCCGGCGGCGGGGAGTTCGAAGTCGACGTTGGCGCGCAGGAAGGCGTCGGGGATCTGGGTCAGGATGCCCGCGCCGTCACCGGAGTCGGGCTCGGCGCCGGTGGCGCCGCGGTGCTCCAGGTTGCGCAGCACGGTCAGTGCCTGCTCGACGATCCGGTGGTCGGCGACACCGGTCAGCGTGGCCACGAAGCCGACGCCGCAGGCGTCGTGCTCGTTGCGCGGGTCGTACAGACCCTGGGCCTGGGGACGCGCGTCCGGAACGAGGGCGTAGGGGCCGGTGGCCCGGGCGTCCTCGTGGCCGGAGTGCATGGATGCAGACAGCATCGGCTCTCCCGTCGTCGTGATCAGTTGCTTGATGCAAAGGGACGACGTTGGCCCTGATGCGATTTGGTCGGTGCAGGCTACATGATGCCGAGTATCCCGGGAAGTGGGATTCTGCGTCCGCATCGCGGACTCGACCCCAGGTCACGGGGCGGCTGGGGGGTAGGCGCAGCGTCGCGCGTCCACACCAGTGTGCCCGGGGTCGAGAGGGACGAAACAGGGGCGAAACGCCCCCGGAACGACCTTTGCCAGAGGTTGACCTGGGATTCCCCGACCGAGACGCCGACCACGGTTGGGATTGTGCGGGTCGGCGACCGGATGTTGAGACTAGGGCAAGGGAGCAGCCCGTGCCCATGTGTGCAACATCACCCAGACCCCTGCATAAACATGCAGAGGTCTGGGTGTTCGTACAGGCCTGTCCGGAGGCCCGGTCAGCCGATCGCCCCGCCGATCAAGCGGCCCAGCAGGAAGGTGACGACCGCCGCCGCGCCACCCAGCGCCAGCTGGCGCAGGCCGCTGAACCACCAGGTGCGGGCGGTCACCCGGGCCACCGCCGCACCGCAGACGAACAGGCCGAGCATCGCCAGCAGCGCGGCCGGCCACAGCGCGGTGGCGCCCAGCAGGTAGGGCAGCACGGGCAGCAGCGCGCCGAGCGCGAAGCAGGCGAACGAGGAGCCGGCGGCGACCAGCGGCGAGGGCAGGTCCTCCGGGTCCACCCCGAGCTCCTCGCGGGCGTGCACGGCGAGCAGGGTGTCCGGGTCGGCGGACAGCTGGCGGGCGACCTCCATGGCCAGCTCCGGGTCGACGCCCTTGGCCACGTACAGCTGGGCCAGCTCGGCCAGCTCGCCCTGCGGGTTGCGCTTCAGCTCGATCCGCTCGGCCTCCAGCTCGGCCTCCACCAGCTCGCGCTGGGAGGCCACCGAGGTGTACTCGCCCACGGCCATCGAGAACGCGCCGGCCGCCAGTCCGGCCAGTCCGGTCAGCACCACGGTGCTCGGTTCGGCGGCCCCGCCGACCACGCCGGTCATCAGCGCGAAGTTCGACACCAGGCCGTCCACCGCGCCGAACACGGCCGGCCGCAGCCAGCCGCCGTTGACGTCCCGGTGGTGGCCGTCGGCGGGAATCCGGGGCTGCGGGCTGTCGATGTGCTGGTCGGCGGTGATGGTGCTCATGCTTGCGGCTCCCCTTCCGGGCACGGCGAAGGCCCCCCGGGGCGCATGTTCCGGCCAGGGCTGCTGGTGCCCCTCGAAACTAGCCGTTTGACCTGCGACTTTCCAGCAAAGTAAGCCTGCCCAAAGGCAGTTGGGGCCGCCCCCGCCGACTGCGGCAGGGGCGGCCCCAACGGGGTCAACTCACGTGCTCAGGAAGACTTTTCGGAATCCTTGGCGCTCTTGACGCCCTTGTGGTCCGCGGAATCCTCGGAGTCCGCGGCGTCCTCGGCAGTTCCGTCGCCGTCCTTCGGACCGCCCTCGCCCTTGCCCTTGCCGGGCGCCGCGTCCGCGACCGGCTCCGCCCCGGCCTCCCGGGCCGCCGCCTCGGCGCGCTCCAGGGTGGCAGCCGGGTCGATCTCGTCCGGGTCCTCGCGGCCGGGCCGCAGCCGCGCGGAGATCACCAGGTAGACCACCGCGCCGATGAAGAGGGCGATCGCCGTCCAGTCGTTCAGCCGCAGGCCGAAGAAGCGGTGCGCCTCGTCGATCCGCAGCCACTCGGTCCAGAACCGGCCCGGCGTGTAGAGCGCGACGTACAGCGCGAAGGCCCGGCCGTGGCCGAGGGTGAAGCGCTTGTCGGCCCAGATCACCAGCACCGCGACCAGCACGCACCAGAGCGACTCGTACAGGAAGGTCGGGTGGTAGGTGCCCGTGACGACCTCGCCGTTCGGCAGGGTCTTGTCGATCTCCAGGCCCCAGGGCAGCGTGGTGGGCTTGCCGTACAGCTCCTGGTTGAACCAGTTGCCCCAGCGGCCGATGGCCTGGGCGAGCGCGAGGCCGGGGGCGACCGCGTCGGCCCAGGCGGGCAGCGGGACGCCGCGGCGGCGGGCGCCGATCCAGGCGCCGACCGCGCCGAGCGCGACGGCACCCCAGATGCCGAGGCCGCCCTGCCAGATCTTCAGCGCGTCGATCGGGTGCTTGCCCTCACCGAAGTACAGCTGGTTGTCCGTGATGACGTGGTACAGCCGACCGCCGACCAGGCCGAACGGCACCGCCCAGACGGCGATGTCGCCGACCGTGTGCTTGCCGCCGCCGCGGGCGACCCAGCGCCTGCTGCCGAGCCACACGGCCACGACGACACCGATGATGATGCAGAACGCGTAGGCGCGCAGCGGGATGGGTCCTAGATAGAGGACGCCCCGCGACGGGCTCGGAATGTATGCGAGATCCATGACACCCTCGACGCTACCGTGTCCCGCCCGCCGCACCGGCACCGGAACGGGTCACGGAAACGTCAAGCCTCCCGGTCGAGCCTTCGAGCGATCAGGGCGAGGGCGTGTTGTTGGACTCGCCGGCGGTCGAGGTCGGCGCGGGGCTCTGCCCGTGCGAGCCGGGGGTGCCCAACTGCTTGCCCTGGTTGGCCTGGTCCACCCACTTCACCAGGTTGTCGGTGCTGATCTGCTCGTCGCCCTTCTTCGGGTAGATCGGTTCGCCGTTGAGCAGCACCGTGGGCGTCGACTTGAAGCTGGACTTGTCGAAGTCCTGCTGCACGGCGGAGACCCAGCCGCCGAACTTGTTGGTGTTGACGCAGGACTGGAACTCGGCGTTGTCCAGGCCCGGCACCTGCTTGCCCAGGTCGATCAGGGTCTGCTTGCTGCCGAAGGTGTCCTCGGTCTCGCCGGGCTGGTTGCGGTACAGCACGTCGTGGTAGTCCCGGAAGTGCCCGGCGTTCTGCGCGCAGCCCAGCGCGTTGGCGCCGTACTTGGAGCCGTTGCCGCCCAGCGAGCGGTCGATGAACGAGACGATGTGGTAGTTGACGAAGATCTTGCCGGCGTCTTCCAGCTGGTCGATGGTCGGCGAGAAGGCGCGCTCGAAGCCGCCGCAGGCCGGGCAGCGCGGGTCCTCGTAGACGGTGAGGGTGGACGGGGCGTTGGCGGATCCGACCGGGATGATCAGGTTCTTGTCGCCGATGGTGCCCGCGGGGGCGGCGGTCGGCGTCTCCGGCTTGGAGCGGTTGTTCTGCACCACCACGCCGACCACCACGGCGGCGGCGATCACGGCGATCACCGCGCCGCCGACGATCAGCTTCTTCTTCCGCTTCGCCCGGGCCTCCTGTTCGACCCGTTCCTCCAGCATCCGCTCACGGGCGCTGCGCTTGCCTTCTTCGTTCTTCTCGCTCATGAGGTGCTCTGCCATGGTCCAGGGATCGGTTCTCTTCGGATGAGTGCTGCGGGACGGGGTACGGTCAGGCGGCCAGCCAGGCGTCCGCCGAGAGCTTGGTGCGGGGGCGGAAGATCAGCCATGCCGACATCAGCAGGAAACCGGTGTCGCGGAGGATCTCCTGGACGTACTTGGTCTGCGCCTCGCTCACCGCGCCGCCGCCGCCGAAGCAGCCGCAGTCGATCGAGATGCCGCGCGCCCAGACGGAGGAGATGCCGGCGATGAACAGCACCAGCAGCGTCGCGGAGATCACCGCGACGACCCGGGTGCCGAGGCCGAGCACCAGCAGCACCGCCAGCGCCAGTTCCAGGAACGGCAGCCCCCAGCCGACCGGCTTCACCAGTGACTCCGGCAGGATCTGGTAGGCCCGTACGGCCTGCGCCGCCTCCGCCGGGTCGGAGACCTTCGCCAGTCCGGCCCAGCCCCACACCACGGCCAGACCCAGCCGCACCACCAGCCCGAACCACTCCGCCGCCGAACCGTCCACCACCCGGCGAAACCCGCTCACCCGGTCGTGTTCGGCCTGCTGACTGGCCATCAGTTCCCCCTCGGGCGCGCTCCACCGTTTCCTGCCTGATGAACCGTAGGGGATGGGGTGCGGTTCCTCCATATTCGCCAGTTACGCCGGATGAGTGACGCTATGCGGTCATACGTCCGATTATTCGGATCATCGCCCCACCGGCCCGCACTCCGCCCCCGCCTGCCGGCACACCACCGCCCGCTCCGCACCCCGGCGCGCCAACTCCCGTTCCACGCCGCCGGTTCCGGCCAGCGCGGCGGCCAGCGCCAGGACGGCCGCCAGCGCCCGCAGCAGGACCGCCTTGTGCACCCGCGCCATCCGCACGCCCTTTCGCCGACCGGCCGTCGGCGGGTTCAACGGCCTGAACCTCGACAAGATCACCGCGCGGCCCGGACAGTTCACCCGATCAGGTGGCGGCCCGAGAACGGCGAAGAGCCGCCCGGGGATGCTCCCAGGACGGCTCTCGGCCTCGAGCGCTACTTGCGGCGCACGCCCGACGCCAGGTCGGCGGCCAGCGCCCGGACGGCGGCCAGGCCGGCCGCCGGCTCGGCGGCGTCCAGCAGGCGCTGCACGAACGCGGAGCCGACGATCACGCCGTCCGCGAAGGCCGCGACCTCGGCGGCCTGGTCGGCGTTGGAGACGCCCAGGCCGACGCAGACCGGCAGCGCGGTGGTGGCGCGGGTGCGGGCCACCAGGTCCTCGGCCAGGTTGCCGACCGCGGCCCGGGTGCCGGTGACACCCATCACGGCGGCGGCGTAGACGAAGCCGGAGCCGGCCGCGGTGACCTCGGCCAGGCGAGCGTCCTTGGAGGACGGGGCGACCACGAACACGGTGTCCAGACCGTGCTCCGCGGCGGCCTTGCGCCACTCCACCGACTCCTCGACCGGCAGGTCTGGCAGGATGCAGCCCGCTCCCCCGGCCGCGGCCAGGTCGGCGGCGAACCGGGCGACGCCGTAGCGGTCCACCGGGTTCCAGTAGGTCATCACCAGCACCGGCACGGCCGGGTGGGCGGCGGAGACCTCGGCGACGGTGCGCAGCACGTCCTTGATCTTGACGCCGCCGCGCAGCGCGATGTCGTCGGCGGTCTGGATGACCGCGCCGTCCAGCACCGGGTCGGAGTGCGGCAGGCCGACCTCGACGACGTCGCAGCCGCCCTCGATCAGCGCGTTGATCGCGGCGATGCCGCCGTCGACGGTCGGGAAGCCGGCCGGCAGGTAGCCGATCAGGGCGGCCCGGCCCTCGGCCTTGGCGGCGGCGAGGGCGGTGGTGAGCTTGGTGTCGGCCATGGTCAGTTGGTCCCCTCGGCGTCGTCGTAGAGGCCGAAGTACTCGGCTGCGGTGTGCATGTCCTTGTCGCCGCGGCCGGAGAGCGAGACCAGGATGGTCGCCTCCGGGCCCAGCTCGCGGCCGAGTTCGAGCGCGCCGGCCAGGGCGTGCGCGGACTCGATGGCCGGGATGATGCCCTCGGTGCGGGACAGCAGCCGCAGCGCCTCCATCGCGGCGCGGTCGGTGACCGGACGGTACTCGGCCCGTCCGGTGTCCTTCAGCCAGGCGTGCTCGGGGCCGACGCCCGGGTAGTCCAGGCCGGCCGAGATCGAGTGCGACTCGATGGTCTGGCCGTCCTCGTCCTGCAGGACGTAGGTGCGCGAGCCGTGCAGCACGCCCGGGTCGCCCTTGGTCAGGGTGGCGGCGTGCTTGGGGGTGTCGGCGCCGTCGCCGGCCGCCTCGCAGCCGATCAGGCGCACGCCCGCGTCCGGGATGAACTCGTGGAAGATGCCCATCGCGTTGGAGCCGCCGCCGACGCAGGCGACCACCGCGTCGGGCAGCCGCCCGGTGCGGTCCAGCACCTGCTGGCGGGCCTCGATGCCGATGACGCGGTGGAAGTCGCGCACCATCATCGGGAACGGGTGCGGGCCCGCGACGGTGCCGAACAGGTAGTGGGTGGAGTCGACGTTGGCGACCCAGTCGCGGAACGCCTCGTTGATGGCGTCCTTCAGGGTGCGGCTGCCGGACTTGACCGGGATCACCTCGGCGCCCAGCATCCGCATCCGGGCGACGTTCAGGGCCTGCCGCTGGGTGTCGACCTCGCCCATGTAGATGGTGCAGTCGAAGCCGAACAGCGCGCAGGCGGTGGCGGTGGCCACGCCGTGCTGGCCGGCGCCGGTCTCGGCGATGATCCGGGTCTTGCCCATCCGGCGGGTCAGCAGCGCCTGCCCCAGCACGTTGTTGATCTTGTGCGAGCCGGTGTGGTTCAGGTCCTCGCGCTTGAGCAGCACCCGCGCCCCGCCGGCCTCGGCGGAGAACCGGTGGACGTCGGTCAGCGGGCTGGGCCGGCCGGTGTAGTCCTTCAGCAGGGCGTCGAGTTCGGCGGCGAACGCCGGGTCGTTCTTGGCCTTCTCGTACTCCTCGGCGACCTGCTCGACGGCGGCGACCAGCGCCTCCGGGATGAAGCGGCCGCCGTAGGCGCCGAAGTAACCGCGAGCGTCCGGGACTTGGGTACCCGGAACGTTGAGCTCGGACATGGACAGTCCTCTGTCTGGAAGTTGACGGCGTGCAAATGGAACGGGCGGCGTGTGCTCAGCCGCAGGTTCCGCGCCATCGACGTCCGGGGACCTGTCCGGGCTCGCAGCCGATCACGTAGCGCACCCGCCGCCCCAGCGCCCGGCGTGCGGGCGCGCGGCAGCCGCGCGGGCGGCAGCCGGGAGCGAGGCGGGTGGCGATCGACATGGCGGAGGGTCAGCCCCGCCCGTTGTTGCGCAGCGCCGGGTGCGCCCCGGCGGCGACCAGGTCGGCGACCGCGGTGCGCGGGTCGCGGCCGGTCACCAGGGACTCGCCGACCAGCACCGCGTCGGCGCCCTGGTTGGCGTAGGTGATCAGGTCGTGCGGGCCGCGCACCCCGGACTCGGCGACCTTGACGATGTGCGCCGGGATGGCGTCCACCACGTTGCCGAAGGTGTTCCGGTCGACCTCGAGGGTCTTCAGGTTGCGGGCGTTGACGCCGATGATCTTCGCGCCGGCGTCCACCGCGCGCGCGATCTCCTCCTCGTCGTGCACCTCGACCAGCGGGGTCAGCCCGATCGACTCGGCCCGCTCGATCAGCGAGACCAGGGCCGGCTGCTCCAGCGCGGCAACGATCAGCAGCGCCAGGTCCGCGCCGTGCGCGCGGGCCTCCCACAGCTGGTAGGCGGTGACGATGAAGTCCTTGCGGAGGATCGGCGTCTCGACCGCGGCACGCACCGCGTCCAGGTCGGCCAGCGAGCCGCCGAAGCGGCGCTGCTCGGTGAGCACGCTGATCGCGGCGGCCCCGCCGGCCGCGTAGTCGACCGCCAGCGCGGCCGGGTCGGCGATCGCCGCCAGCGCGCCCTTGGACGGGCTGGAGCGCTTGACCTCGCAGATCACCCGGACACCGTCGCCGCGCAGTGCGGCCACGCCGTCCTTCGCCGCGGGTGCCTTCGCCGCGAGCTCCTTGAGCTCGTCCAGGGAGGTCCGGGCCTGTCGCTCGGCGAGGTCCTGCCGGACCCCGTCGATGATCTCGTCGAGCACAGTCACGCGTGCGCCCCCATCATGTTTCGCTGGTGTGGCCGGGGACACAGGTGCACGGCCCCGGCCTTTCGATGGTATCGGGCCCCGGGGGCGCACTCCGCATCCGACCGGCGTGCGTCTCGATCGGCGGACCGCCCGGCGCGCGTTCAGGGCCTGCCCCGGACCGCCGCGCGCACTCGCTCAGACCACCGGGGGCGCGAGCCCGGCGCCGATCGGCAGGTTGCGGAGCACCGCGAACAGGGCCAGCGCCAGCATCAGCACGACCGTCTGCCGGCCGGTCAGCCGGAAGCCGGCGGGGCGGCCGCGCAGCGCCCGCACCGTCCAGCGCAGCCACAGCGCGAGCGCGGCCAGCGCCAGCAGCGTCACCAGCAGGTTGTCGTGGGCGGCGGTCAGCAGCTCGCCCCTGGTCAGCGCGTGCACACAGCGCAGCCCGCCGCAGCCGGGGCACCACCAGCCGGTGGCCTGCAGCACCGGGCAGACCGGGTAGTGGCCGGGGGTGTTCGGGTCGACCGCGGCGACGAACGCGGTGGGCATCGCCACCGCGACCAGCGCCGCCAGCGGGCGGACCAGGCGGCGCGGCGCAAAGCCGGCAGTGGGAGCGTTCACGGCCACGATTGTGCCCGGGCCGGCCCCGAGGACGCGCCGGAAAACGCCGAACGGCGGGCGCGCGGCCCGCCGTTCGTACCGTGTCCCGCGGTCAGGCCGCGGTGACTGCGCTGCGCTCCTCGGTGGGCGCCGGCGCGAAGTTCTTGCTGGGCTGCTTGCCCATGCCTGCCATCGACATCGCCTTGCCGACGACGCCACCGATCAGGACCACGGCGAGGCCCGCGATGGTCAGCACGACGCTCGGCATGATCATGGCCACGCCGGCCACGCAGAAACCGACGAAGGAAATGACCACGCCGGTCCACGCGGCGGGAGTGTGGCCGTGCGCTGCTGAAGCCATTGATGCTGCTCCTTGTTCTACCTGGGCCCCGCTCGGGCGGTCCTGGGCGGCGCTCGACGGGTTGACACCCCCATTGTGCCGGGCCGAACACGGCGTCCCCAAGCGGGGGCCACCGTGGTGCCGAGCACACTCAGCCGGTGGGGTCCTCGCCGCGGTCCAGCGCCTTCCACAGGTCAGCGGGACTGTTGGCGCCCGCCGGGGTCTTCCCGGCCGGACGGCTGCGGGTCGGGGCCTCGTAACGGGAGCCCATCGCGGGCCAGTTGCGGCCGAAGCACACGGTCAGCGCGCCCGCCACGACCAGCAGCAGGCCGCCCGCCAGCGCCACCCACGGCCAGCCGGTGCGGGTGATCTGCTCGGCGTGGCCGCTGGTCAGCCCGAGCTGCCCGGCCGCGGCGGCGTGCAGGCCCGCGGTGTCGGTGCGGCCGATCACCGCCCCGGCGACCGCGCCCACGCCCGCCAGTGCCGTCAGCGCGCCCACCAGCATCCGGGCCCGGCCGCGCACCGCGAACACCGCGACGGCGGCGGCCATCGCCACCAGCGCCATGCCGGTCGGCAGGCCGGTCAGCGTGCTGCCGGAGGCGTGCACCGCGATCCGGCCGCCGTCCGTGCCCGCCACCACCCCCTCCGCCCAAGTGCGGCCGACGGAGGTCAGCAGCAGGGTGGCGCCGAGCGCGGTCAGCAGCAGCATCAGCGCGAGGGGGCCACGGGACTTGGATGCAGCGGGGGTCTCACTCACCCGACCAGTGTCCCCGACCGCACGCGGCGGCCCGCTGCCGGGTCGGTCAGCGCAGCGTGTTCGCGGCGGCGACCGCCCGCAGCACCGCGGTGGCCTTGTTGCGGCACTCGGTGTCCTCGGCGTGCGGGTCGGAATCGGCGACCACGCCCGCCCCGGCCTGCACGTACGCGGTGCCGCCGCGGATCACCGCGGTGCGGATCGCGATCGCGGTGTCCGAGTCCCCGGCGAAGTCCAGGTAGCCGACGCAGCCGCCGTACAGGCCGCGCCGGGTCGGCTCCAGCTCCTCGATGATCTGCATGGCGCGGGGCTTGGGCGCACCGGACAGCGTGCCGGCCGGGAAGCAGGCGGTGAGCACGTCGAGCGCGCTGCGGCCCTCGGCGACCTTGCCGGTGACGGTGGAGACGATGTGCATCACGTGGCTGTAGCGCTCGACCGCCATGAACTCCACCACCTCGACCGAGCCCGGCGCGCAGACCCGGCCCAGGTCGTTGCGGCCCAGGTCGACCAGCATCAGGTGCTCGGCCCGCTCCTTCGGGTCGGCCAGCAGCTCGGCGGCCAGCTCGGCGTCCTCCAGCGCGGTGGCGCCGCGGTGCCGGGTCCCGGCGATCGGGTGCACCATCGCCTCGCCCTCGGCGACCTTGACCAGCGCCTCCGGGCTGGAGCCGACCACGTCGAAGCCGCCCTCCGCGCCGCCGTCCGGGCCGGGGAAGCGGAACAGGTACATGTACGGGCTGGGGTTGGTGGTGCGCAGAACCCGGTAGACGTCCAGCGCGGACGCCTCGCAGGGGGCCTCGAAGCGCTGCGAGGGCACCACCTGGAACGCCTCGCCGGCCCGGATCCGCTCCTTCACCACCTCCACCGCCTTGCGGTAGGGCTCGCCGCCGAACGGCGAGTGCGCGTCCACCTCGGTCGGCGTCCAGGTCGCCAGGCCCGGGTCGACGGGGCGGCGCAGGTCGGCCTCCATCGCGTCCAGCCGGGCCACCGCGTCGGCGTACGCCTCGTCCACGCCGGTGGCCAGGTCGTTGTGGTTGACGGCGTTGGCGATCAGCAGCACGGTGCCGGACGCGTGGTCGAGCACGGCCAGGTCGGTGGCCAGCAGCATGGTCAGCTCGGGCAGCCGCAGGTCGTCCGGGGTGAGGTTCGGCAGGTTCTCCAGGCGGCGGACCACGTCGTAGCCGAGGTAGCCGACCAGGCCGCCGGTGAGCGGCGGCAGGCCGTCGTCCGGGTGCCGGGGGGTGTGCAGGGCGGCCAGCGTGGCACGCAGCACCTCCAGCGGGTCGCCGGAGGTCGGGATGCCGACCGGCGGTTCGCCCAGCCAGCGCGCGCCGCCGTCCTGGCCGACCGTCAGAACGGCGCCGGAGCGCACCCCGACGAACGAGTACCTGGTCCAGCTGCCCTGCTCGGCGGACTCCAGCAGGAAGGTGCCGGGCCGCTCGGCCGCCAGGCTGCGGTACACGCCGATCGGGGTGAGGCCGTCCGCGAGGAGCCGGCGGGTGACGGGAATGACCCGGGTGTCTGCGGCGAGCGCGCGGAAAGCCTCAAGTTCCATGGGGCACCGATCAGATGAGAGAGCGGGTGGTCGGGAACAGGCTAGCGGGACAGCGGCAGCACATCGGCGTCGAAACAGGTCCGCTCGCCGGTGTGGCAGGCCGCGCCGACCTGGTCGACCTTGACCAGCAGGGTGTCGCCGTCACAGTCCAGCGCGACGTGCTTGACGTGCTGGAAGTGACCGGAGGTGTCGCCCTTCACCCAGTACTCGTTGCGACTGCGGCTCCAGTACGTGCAGCGGCCGGTGGTCAGGGTGCGGTGCAGCGCCTCGTCGTCCATCCACCCGAGCATCAGCACCTCGCCGGTGTCGTACTGCTGGGCGACGGCGGGCACCAGACCGTCCGGGGTGCGCTTGAGGCGGGCGGCGATCGCCGGGTCCAGGGCGGTGCTGCCGGGGGCGGCGGGGTTGATCGACATGCAGTCCATTCTCGCAGGCGGGCCCGGCCGGCCCGGGTGGCCCCGCCAGGGCGGTAGTTTGACCCCCGACGAAAAACAGAACTGCTCTGCACGATGGGGGATTTGCCGGGTGAGTCAGTACCAGCCGCAACCATTGCCGACCGTCGCCTTCGGTCACCACCTGCTTCAGCGGACGGCGGGCGAACACCTCTACCCCGGCGAGCCGATGATCGGCACCTGGGCGATGAAACTGGACCGCCTCGCACCGCTCTGGTGGGACCGCGACACCGTCCGCGCCGCGAGCCACGCCCCGCTGGCGTGGATCTACAACTTCTTCGTGCGGCTCTGGTACGGCTTCCTGCTGTACTTCCTGCCGCGCTGGTTCGTCTTCTGGTTCACCCCGGACATCCACCTGCGGCGCCCGTACGGCCTGTCGCTGACCCGGCGCGCCTACCGGGCGATCCGCCGGCCGATGCACGGCGGCTCGCTGAGCGGCGACGAGGGCTCGACGGCCTGGCAGTTCTGGCGGGCGGTACGGACCACGCCCGGCGAGAAGCTGCGGGCCGACCACGACTACTTCACGGTGCTGCTGACGGACCGCCGGCTGCTGATCCTCAGCCGCTGGGACCTCCTGCAGGCCAAGCAGCACTACCGCGCCGTCCCGATGTACGAACTCCCGCTCGGCAGCTGGTGGCTGCGCCCCGACACCCCGAACGACATCTGGGCCGCCCGCCAGGACCTGCTGTTCGCGGACGGCTCCTGGATCGCCCTGGACTTCGAGGACGAGGCCGAGCGCGAGGCGTTCCGCGCGGCGACGGCCGGGCGCTGACCGCACGGACCGCACGACGAGGCCCCGCCGCCGTACCCGGGTACGGCGGCGGGGCCTCGGTCATCTGTCAGCCGAACGCGGTCGCGATCCGCGACTCGTCCACCCGGTACGGCGCCGGGTCGTTGGCCAGGCCCACGTCGTGCAGGAGCTCCTGCTTGATCGCTTCCTTGTTGACGGGGCTCTTCAGGCCCTCCTTGCCGACCGCCATCGCGGACTGGCCGGCCGCCTTCAAAGTGCCCTTGACCGTGCCGTCGCCGCGCTGCACCGGGTCGTCGTCCTCGATGCCGAGCAGGTCTCGGAACTGGTTGTTGGCCCACTTGCTGGCCTCGCCGTCGAGCTGCTGGGCGGCCTTGGCGATCATCCCCTCGCCCTGCTCCAGCTCCCGCATGCCCTGGACCGCGGTCTTCACGGTCTTGACCTGCTTCAGCGCCCGGCTGACGCTGCTCAGGTTGCGGACCGCCTTCACCGCCTGGCCCATCTCCTTCAGCGCCTTCAGCAGCGCCTCCAGCTTCTGCGCCAGCTGGGCCGAGACCCGGCCCACCCGGGCCACGAAGACGGCGATCTCCGCCTCGGTGATCAGCGCGTCCGCGATCAGGCCGATGCCCATGGTGAACACCGCGATCACCGCCTCGGCGGCCAGCGACACGATCAGCGCCTCGATCGCCTCGCTGATGATCTGGATCACCATGCCCTCGGCCATCGCGCACTCCTGCGCCGCCGAGTTGATGATCTGCGCGGTCTCCAGCATGCCCTGCGCGGTCTGGTCGAGCGCGTCCGCGACCTCGCCCATGTGACCGCCGAACGCGTCGCTGGCGCCGCCCGCCCACGCCTCGGAGAGCGGCACCGCGCCGCCCCGCAGCTCGGTCGCGACCGACTGCACGGCGTGCGCCTGCGCCTGCCACTCCTCGGCGGCCGCGTTCAGCTCCGCGAGGTTGCCGGTGACCTTCTCCAGCATCTCGATCAGGCCGGACTGCTCCAGCGCCCACTCGACCGCCTCGTCGAGCATGCCACCCAGGCCGTTGCGGTCGGGGTGCTCGGCCGGGGGCAGGTGCGCCATCGCCTGCTCGACCCGGGCGTGCGCCCAGGCGTAGGCGTCACTGGCACCGAGCATTCCGCCCAGGCCGCCCGGCATGCTGCCCGGATCGACGGGGTAGGGGCCGCTCCACATACCGCCGCCACCCCCGGCACCGCGGCCCGGGTCGAAGTGGAAACCCGGGTCCGGGTCGTAGCCCGGGTCCCGCCCGGGGCCGCGCGGAATGAGGTCCTCCCAGCCATCACCCGGCGCCGGCCGCCCGACCGGCCCACCGGAGGCACCCCCGCCGCCCTCGCCGCCACCCTCGCCGGCGCCCGGCTCGGCGGCCGGCGGGTCCTTCGGGCCGAAGATCTGGTCGCCGGCCCACTCGGTACCGCGCTGGGTCAGGCCGTCGAGGATGGTCGAGGCCGTGCCCTTCAGCTTGCCCTTGAACCAGCCCTCACGCGGATCGATCGGCCCGACCCCGTCGGCGCCGCCGTCATCGCCGCCCGTCGGGTGGTTCGGCGCCTGCGGAGGCTGCTGCGGATGCGGCGGCTGCTGCTGCTGCGGCACGTGCGGCACCTGCGGCGGGGGCATGTGCGGCGCCTGCGGCGCCTGCGGCTGCTGCGGGTGCCGGATCTCCGGCGTCTGCGACACCGGCGGGCGCGACGGCTGCGGGGCCGGGCGCGGCGGGGGCGGCGGGGGCGGCGTGATCCGGCGCGACGGGGCGGGGGTCGAGACCCTGTTGTTGTTGGAGGAACGGTTCGCCATTACATGCCACCGCCCATCGTGCGCACCACGTGGTCCTCGTGGTCCATGTAGTTCTGCGAGACGCCCGCCAGCCCCTCGGAGGTGTTGTTGACGGCGTTGCCGAGCACGCCGACGTTCTCCTTGTTGGCGTTCGCGTGCTCCTGGTACGCCGAAGCCAGGTGCTGGGCGTTCGGCAGGTGCCCGAAGGCGTTGGACGAGATGGTGATCGCGGCGGTGGCCGACGCGATCCTGCTCAGCAGTTCGGACTGCTCGGCAAGCAGTGACGCATATCGATCGAGTGCGCCCGGTTCGACCCGAAATCCGCCGTCCCCCATGACAGTTGCCCTCCCTCGGCGACCTTTCAACTGGCCGGTCATCCTACTGATTCACAGGCAAAGGCTTCGCAAACAGATGTCCGAAAAGCACTGCCGCGCCCATCGCCGAACCATCACAATGGCGGTGGAACCAGGGGGTTGGCATGAGTGGGCGACAGAAGACGGTCCTGACTGCGGTGGTGGCGGTCCTTCTGGCGGCCCTGGCCGCCGTCCTGCTGTGGCCCGAGCCGCACCGCCCGGCCGCCGCTCCACCGCCTCCCCCCAGTTCCTCCCCGGCACCTTCACCGAGTCCGACCAAGGAAATTCCGTACCCGTACTTCACCCCGGGCACGTGTTTCCAGGTCCCGCGGCTCAGCAAGGTGCAGCAGCCCACCGCCGTCCCCTGCGACCAGCCGCACGACGCCGAGGCGATCGCCAACGCGGACCTGCCGGACGGCCTGGCCGACCTCCCGGCGATCTTCCGCACCCTGACCGAGCTGTGCAAGGCCCCGACGACGCAGGCCCTCCAGCGCACCGCCGACGGCCCGCGCCACGCCACCTCGGTCGGCCTGCCGCTGGAGTTCTACCAGCAGGGGTTCCGCGGCATCACCTGCGCCCTGACCTTCAAGGCCTGACCCCACCCGTCAAGTGCGTGCAGGATCACGTGCGCGCCAACGTTCAAGGCCCGACCTGCTGCGTAGGCTGTGCGGCATGTCGAGCCTTGCACGGGCCGAGCGTGCCCGTCTTACCGGATTGTTGTCGGCGGCCGGCCCGGACGGGCCGACCTTGTGCGGGGGGTGGCTGACCAGGGATCTGGCGGCCCATCTGGTGGTGCGGGAGGGCCGGCCGGACGCGGCGGCCGGGATCAAGGTGCACGCGCTGGCGAGGTGGACTCGGCGGGTGCAGGACCGCGCGGCGAGGCGCCCGTACGAGCAGTTGGTGAAGTCTTTCCGCTCGGGGCCGCCGGCGTTCTCGCCGTTCAACCTGCCGGGTGTGGACGAGGCGGCGAACCTGCTGGAGTACTTCGTGCACGCGGAGGACGTCCGCCGGGCGGTCCCGTTCGAACCGGAGCCGGTGTCGGCCGAACTGGCGGAGGCGCTGTGGCGGCGGGTCCCGATGGCGGCCCGGCTGGGCGAATCGCGCCCGGCGGTCTCGCTGCGGCTGGCGCGGCCGGACGGCCGGGAGGTGACGATCCGTCGCGGGGAGCGGCCCCTGGTGACGGTGACCGGGGAGCCGGGCGAGCTGGTGCTGTTCCTGTTCGGACGCGGCGCGAAGGCGGCGGTGACGGTGCAGGGCGAGCCGGAGGCGGTCGCCGAGCTGGCCGAGGCGCTGCCGCTGCCGGAGAGCTGACGAACCGTTCGACGCCCCCACCGGGCCGGTGGGGGCGCCGCTGCGTCAGCGGACGGGGTGGCCGGTGGTCCGGAGTTCGTCCTTGACCTGGCCGATCGTCAGGTCGCCGAAGTGGAAGACGCTGGCGGCGAGCACGGCGTCGGCGCCGGCGTCGACGGCGGGTGCGAAGTCGGCGAGCTTGCCGGCCCCGCCGGAGGCGATGACGGGCAGCGAGACGGCCTTTCGGACGGCGCCGATCATCTCCAGGTCGTAGCCGTCCTTGGTGCCGTCGGCGTCCATCGAGTTCAGCAGGATCTCGCCGGCGCCGAGTTCGGCGGCCCGCACCGCCCATTCGACGGCGTCCAGGCCGGTGCCCTGGCGGCCGCCGTGGGTGGTGACCTCGAAGCCGGAGGCGGTCTGGGTGCCCTCGGGGCAGCGCCGGGCGTCCACCGACAGGACCAGCACCTGGCGGCCGAAGCGCCGGGCGATCTCGCGGATCAGTTCGGGGCGGGCGATCGCCGCGGTGTTGACGCCGACCTTGTCCGCGCCGGCCCGCAGCAGCTTGTCGACGTCCTCGGTGGTGCGCACGCCGCCGCCGACGGTGAGCGGGATGAACACCTGCTCGGCGGTGCGGCGGACCACGTCGTAGGTGGTCTCCCGGGAGCCGGACGAGGCGGTGATGTCGAGGAAGGTCAACTCGTCGGCGCCCTGGGCGTCGTAGAGCTTGGCGAGTTCGACCGGGTCGCCGGCGTCGCGCAGGTTCTGGAAGTTGACGCCCTTGACGACGCGTCCGGCGTCCACGTCCAGACAGGGGATCACGCGTACTGCGAGTGTCACGGCTGCTTGCCTTCCAAAGTGCGGGCCAGGCCGGGGCGGTGGGCCTCCAGCTCGACCTCGACCATCATCCGGGAGTCGGTCAGGCCCTGCACGACCACCATCGTGGTGACCGGCCGGACCTGGTCGAAGAGTTCCTTGTGGGCGCGGCCGACCTCGTCGCAGTCCCGGACGTGGGTGAGGTACATCCGGGTGCGGACCACGTCGGCGGCGGTGAGTCCGTAGCGGTCGAGCGCCTCGAAGGCCACCTTGAAGGCGGCGATCGTCTGCTCGTACGGGTCGCCCTCGACCAGGGCGACCTTGTCGTCGAAGGCGGTGCAGCCCGCGACCAGGACGAAGTCCCCGGCCACCACTGCCCGGGAGTGTCCGTACGCGTCCTCCCGGGAGGACGCTTCGGACTGGGGGGCGTCGGCGGCCGGGGTTTCGTCGGTCATCGGGACACAGCCTCCAGGGCCTCTTCGAGGGTGAACTTCTGCTCGTAGAGGGCCTTGCCGACGATCGAGCCCTCGACGCCCTCCGGCACCAGGGTGGCGATCGCGCGCAGGTCGTCCAGCGACGACACGCCGCCGGAGGCGACCACGGGGCGGTCGGTGGCGGCGCAGACGTCGCGCAGCAGCTGGAGGTTGGGGCCGGTCAGGGTGCCGTCGCGGTTGACGTCGGTGACCACGTAGCGGGCGCAGCCCTCGGAGTCCAGGCGGGCCAGGACGTCGAACAGCTGGCCGCCGTCGCGGGTCCAGCCGCGGCCGCGCAGGGTGGTGCCGACCACGTCGAGGCCGACGGCGATCTTGTCGCCGTGCTCGGCGATCACCTTGGCGACCCACTTGGGGCTCTCCAGGGCGGCGGTGCCGAGGTTGACCCGGGTGCAACCGGTGGCGAGCGCGGCGGCCAGCGACTCGTCGTCGCGGATGCCGCCGGACAGCTCGACCTTGATGTCGAGCCGGCCGGTGACCTCGCGGAGCAGGTCGCGGTTGCTGCCGGTGCCGAACGCGGCGTCCAGGTCGACCAGGTGCAGCCACTCGGCGCCGGCGTTCTGCCAGGCCAGGGCGGCGGCGAGCGGCTCGCCGAAGGAGGTCTCGGTGCCGGAGGCGCCCTTGACCAGGCGGACGGCCTGCCCGTCGCGGACGTCGACGGCGGGCAGCAGTTCGAGGCGGTTGGTCATGATCCGTTGGTCTCCCAAGTCGGAGGGCGTCAGAGGGTGTCGACCCAGTTGGTCAGCAGGGCGGCGCCGGCGTCGCCGGACTTCTCGGGGTGGAACTGGGTGGCCCACAGCGGGCCGTTCTCCACCGCGGCGACGAACGGCTGCCCGTGGGTGGCCCAGGTCACCTTGGGGGCGCGGATCTTCTCGGAGTGGGTCTCCAGCAGCCAGTGCCGCACGCCGTAGGAGTGCACGAAGTAGAACCGGGTGTCGGCGTCCATCCCGGCGAACATCCGGCTGTCCGCGGCGGCGTCGACGGTGTTCCAGCCCATGTGCGGGACGACCGGCGCGTCCAGCGGCTCGACCACGCCGGGCCACTCGTCGCAGCCCTCGGTCTCGATGCCGTGCTCGACACCCTTCTCGAACAGGATCTGCATGCCGACGCAGATCCCCAGCACCGGGCGGCCACCGGCCAGCCGGCGGCCGATGATCTGCTCGCCGCGCACCGCCTTCAGGCCGCGCATGCACGCCTCGAAGGCTCCAACGCCCGGCACCAGCAGGCCGTCCGCGTCCAGCGCCTGCTGGAAGTTGGAGGTGACGGTGACGTTGGCGCCGGTCCGTTCGACGGCGCGCTGGGCGGAGCGCAGGTTGCCGGAGCCGTAGTCCAGCACCACCACGTTCTTGCTCATGTCGCGAAACTCCTAGTAGCGCAGGATGCCGGCGGCCAGCAGCATGGCCGAGGCGAAGCCGAGGACGACGATCACGCTCTTCGGCTTGTCCTGCTTCCAGAACGAGTAGACGCCGGCGGCGAAGAAGAGGCCGAGGAAGATCATTACCGATGCCATCAGAGAGCACCCTTCGTGGACGGGAGGATGCCTTCGGCGCGCGGGTCCCGCTCGGAGGCGTAGCGCAGCGCCCGGGCGAGCGCCTTGAACTGGCACTCCACGATGTGGTGCGCGTTGCGGCCGTACGGCACGTGCACGTGCAGGGCGATCTGGGCCTGCGCGACGAAGGACTCCAGGATGTGCCGGGTCATCGTGGTGTCGTACGAGCCGATCATCGGGGCCATGCCCTCGGGCTCGGTGTGCACCAGGTACGGGCGGCCCGACAGGTCGACGGTGACCTGCGCCAGCGACTCGTCCAGCGGGACGGTGCAGTTGCCGAACCGGTAGATGCCGACCTTGTCGCCGAGCGCCTGCCGGAAGGCGGCGCCGAGGGCGAGCGCGGTGTCCTCGATGGTGTGGTGGGTGTCGATGTGCAGGTCGCCGTCGGTCTTCACGGTGAGGTCGAAGAGGCCGTGGCGGCCGAGCTGGTCGAGCATGTGGTCGTAGAACCCGACGCCCGTGGAGACGTCCGTCCTGCCGGTTCCGTCGAGGTCGATCTCGACCAGGACGGAGGTCTCCTTGGTGGTGCGTTCGACGCGGCCGATACGGGACATTGCGGGGTTACAGCTCCTTGATCACGGAGGACACGGCGGCCAGGAAGGCGTCGTTCTCGGCGGGCGTTCCGGCGGTGACGCGCAGCCAGCCGGGCACGCCGTTGTCGCGGACCAGCACGCCCTGGTCGAGGATCGCCTGCCACACCGCGTGGGTGTCGGCGAAGCGGCCGAACTGGATGAAGTTGGCGTCCGAGTCGGTCACTTCGAGGCCGAGCTCGCGCAGCGCGACCACCAGCCGGTCACGCTCGGACTTCAGCTGCGCGACGTAGCCGAGCAACGTGTCGGTGTGCTCCAGGCAGGCCAGCGCCGTCGCCTGGGTGACCGCCGACAGGTGGTACGGCAGCCGGACCAGCTGCACCGCGTCCACCACGGCCGGATCGGCGGCCAGGTAGCCGAGCCGCAGCCCGGCCGCGCCGAACGCCTTCGACATGGTGCGCGAGACCACCAGGTTGGGGCGGCCGGCCAGCAGCGGCAGCAGCGAGGCGCGGTGCGAGAACTCGACGTACGCCTCGTCCACCACCACCATGCTCGGCTTGGCGGCCTGCGCGGCCTCGTACAGCGCGAGCACCGTGTCGGCCTCGACGGCGGTGCCGGTCGGATTGTTCGGCGAGCAGATGAACACCACATCCGGGCGCAGCTCGGCGATCGCCGCGCGGGCCGCGTCCAGGTCGATGGTGAAGTCCTCGTTGCGCGGGCCGGAGACCCAGGCGGTGCCGGTGCCGCGGGCGATCAGCGCGTGCATCGAGTACGAGGGCTCGAAGCCGATCGCGGTGCGGCCGGGCCCGCCGAAGGTCTGCAGCAGCTGCTGGAGCACCTCATTGGAGCCGTTGGCGGCCCACACCTGGTCCTTCGTCACGGCGTGGCCGGTGGTGCGGCTCAGGTACGCCGCCAGGCCGGTGCGCAGCTCGACCGCGTCCCGGTCCGGGTAGCGGTTGAGCTGCCGGGCGGCGTCGGCGACCCGCTCGGCGATCCGGGCCACCAGGGGCTCGGGCAGCGGGTACGGGTTCTCGTTGGTGTTCAGCTGGACGGGCACGTCCAACTGCGGTGCGCCGTAAGGGGACTGGCCGCGGAGTTCGTCCCGGACGGGGAGGTCGTCGATGGTCGTCACGAGCTGGGGACACTCCACTCGAATCGGGCCTTGATCGCATCGCCGTGGCCGGGCAGGTCCTCGGCCTCGGACAGGTTGACCACGTGCGCGGCGATGTCGGCCAGCGCCTGGCGGTCGTACTCGACGACCTGGACGCCGCGCAGGAAGGTCTGCACGGACAGGCCCGAGGAGTGGCAGGCGCAGCCGCCGGTCGGCAGCACGTGGTTGGAGCCGGCCGCGTAGTCGCCCAGCGAGACGGGGGTGAAGCGGCCGAGGAAGATCGCGCCGGCGTTGCGCACCCGCTCGGAGACGGCGTGCGGGTCGGCGGTCTGGATCTCCAGGTGCTCGGCGGCGTACGCGTTGACGACGGCCAGGCCCTGGTCCAGGTCGTCGACCAGGATGATGCCGGACTGCGGGCCGCCCAGCGCCTCGGCCACCCGCTCGGAGTGCCGGGTGCGGGCGACCTGGGTCTTCAGCTCGGCCTCCACCGCGTCGGCCAGCTCCGCCGAGGCGGTGACCAGCACCGAACCGGAGGTCGGGCCGTGCTCGGCCTGGCTGATCAGGTCGGCGGCGACCTCGGCGGCGTCCGCCGTGTCGTCCGCGAGCACCATGATCTCGGTCGGGCCGGCCTCGGAGTCGATGCCGATCCGGCCGGCGAACAGCCGCTTGGCGGCCGCCACGTAGATGTTGCCGGGGCCGGTGACCAGGTTGACGGGCGCGCACTCCTCGGTGCCGAGCGCGAACATCGCCACCGCCTGGGCGCCGCCCACCGCGTACACCTCGTCCACGCCGAGCAGCGCGCACGCCGCCAGGATGGTCGGGTGCACCCGGCCGCCGAACGCCTTCTGCGGCGGCGAGGTGACGGCGATGCCGGTCACTCCGGCCTCCTGGGCGGGCACCACGTTCATCACAACGGAGGACGGGTAGACCGCCAGACCGCCCGGCACGTACAGGCCGACCCGGTCCACCGGCACCCAGCGCTGGGTGACGGTGCCGCCGGGCACCACCTGCGTGGTGTGGCCGCTGCGCCGCTGGTCGCCGTGCACGGCGCGGGCCCGGCGGATCGACTCCTCCAGCGCGGCGCGCACCTTCGGGTCGAGCTGCTCCAGGGCCTCGGCGATCTGCTCGGCCGGGACGCGGGTGGACGTCAGCCGCACCCCGTCGAAACGCTCGGTGATCTCTATCAACGCCGCCACGCCACGATGGCGTACGTCCTCCGCGATCGGCCGCACCTTCTCAAGGGCGGCCTCCACGTCGAACTCGGCACGGGGCAGCACGTCGCGGGGGTCCTGGTCGGAGCCGCGGAGGTCGATTCGAGAGATCACACGGCCAAGTGTAAGGAGTGGCGAAAAACCACATCCGGGCATTTCAGTCCGTGATACGAAAGGTGAGACGGCTACAAGATCATCGGGGGGCGCGGTGGATCAGGCACCGGACGACTGGACGGACACCGAGCGCGGCCTGTGGGAGGCGTTCCGCCACGGCGACGTGTACGACCTGCGGGCCGACCGCTCCGACCCCCGCACCGACCTGGTCCGGCCCGCCCCCGCCGGGCAGGCCGTCCGCCCGGACGACGAGAGCCGCGGCCCCGACGACCCGTTCGACTCCACCCCCTGGGGGCCGGAGCGCACCGTCCGCGCCGAGGTGATCGCCCGGCTGCTGCTGCACGGCCCCGCCCCCGCGCCCGGCAAGGTCACCTCGCTCAAGCTCACCGGCGCCCGGATCACCGGCCGGCTCGACCTGGCCGGCGGCCGGATCGACGGCTACGTCGAGCTGCGGCTGTGCCGCTTCGACCACAAGCTGCTGCTCTCCGAGGCCTCCGCCGCCACCCTGCGGCTGGTCTCCTGCGCACTCCCCCGGCTGGAGGCGTCCCGGATCGCCACCGAGGGCGACCTGCACCTGGCCCGCTGCGGCATACCCGCCGGCGTCCGGCTCACCGACGCCCGGATCGGCACCGACCTGCTGCTCAACCAGTCCGCCATCGGCCCCGACAGCTTCGGGCGCTCGCTGTCCGCCGACGGGATCGGCGTCAACCAGGACTGCGAGGCCGAACGGCTCGACGTGCTCGGCGAGGTGGGCCTGCGCTCGGCCCGGATCGGCGGCCGCCTCTCGCTGCGCGGCGCCACCCTGCGGGCCTCGCCCGTCAACCCCAACGCGCTCAACGCCCCGCGGATCACCATCGGCCACACCCTGTACCTGTCCGGCTCCGCCGACGCCGACTGGACCGGCTCCCGCACCGTCTACGGCTCCGGCTACGGCGAACCCGCCACCGCCGCCTACGAGGACGTCACCCACACCCCGTTCCGCTCCTGGGGCCGGGTCCGGCTCTCCGACGGCCGCTTCGACAACGCCTGCCTGATCACCGCCGCCGAGTTCCACCTCGGCCCCGACCAGGAACTCTCCCTCAACCGGATCCAGACCCCCGAGCTCCGCTTCACCTGCCGAACCCCGCCCACCGGCACCGTCAGTCTCAACCGCGCCCGGATCGGCAACCTGGTCGACTCCCCCGACGCCTGGCCCACCGACCGGCACATCTCACTCACCGGCTTCAGCTACGAATCGCTCCGCCCCGCCGAGCCCTTCCCGCTGGAACGCCGCGTCGAATGGCTGGAGTCCGGCGCCGAGTTCCGCCCCGAGGCGTACGAGCAGCTCGCCGCGGCCCTGCGCCGCGACGGCGCCGACGAGGACGCCCGCACCGTCCTGCTCGCCAAGCAGCGCCGCCGACGCGCCACCCTGCCGCTGCCCGGCCGGCTCTGGGGCCACCTCCAGGACGCCGCCGTCGGCTACGGCTACCGCCCCGGCCGGGCCGCCACCTGGCTGGTCCTCGCCTGGGCGCTCGGCACCATCTACTTCCAGGAACACCCGCCGAAGCCGATCAAACCCGACGAAGCGGTGGCGTGGAACCCGGCCCTGTACGCGGCCGGCAAGGTCCTCCCCCTGATCGACCTCGGCCAGGCCGGCTGGAACCCCGACCGCCCCGGCCAGTGGGTCGCCACCGCCCTGGTCCTGACCGGCTGGGTCCTCGCCACCACCGCCGTGGCCGGCGTCACCCGCCTCCTCCAGCGCGGCTAGCCGGTAAGTCCGGAGCGGCGGCGGCCCCACGGGAACTACGCTGTCCGCCGTGACTGATCGGCTCCCGCTCTTCCCCCTCAACACGGTCCTCTACCCGGGCCTGGTGCTGCCCCTGCACGTCTTCGAGGAGCGCTACCGACACCTGGTCGCCGACCTGCAGAAGCTGCCCGAGGACGAACCCCGCCGCTTCGGCGTGATCGCCATCCGGGACGGCCGGGAGGTCGCACCCGTACGCGAACTCGACGACCCCGCAGGCCCGTTGGACGGCATCGGCGCCCCCGGCGAGGACCCGCTGGACGCCCTCCACCCGGTCGGCTGCGTCGCCGACGTCGCCTCCGTCCGCGACCAGCCCGAGGGCCGCTACGAACTCCTCGTCACCGGCACCACCCGGTTCCGGCTCCGCGCGATCGACGCCACTGGCCCCTACCTCGTCGGCGACGTCTCCGTGCTGCCCGAACAGCCCGGCGAGGGCTCCGGCGTACTCGCCGCCGGCGTCGAACGTGCCTTCCGCACCTACCAGAAGCGACTGGCCGGCGCCCGCGAAGCCACCCTCAACGGCGAACCCGAACTCCCCGACGACCCGCAGGTGCTCTCCTACCTGGTCGCCGCCGCCACCACCCTGCCAGTGGCCGTCAAGCAGGAACTCCTCGCCTGCCCCGACACCGCGCAGCGCCTCACCCGCGAACTCGAACTGCTCCGCCAGGAGAGCGCGGTGATCGCCAAACTCCCGTCCCTGCCCGCCACCGACCTCACCCGCCAGGCCTTCAGCCCGAACTGAGGACACCCCCACCCATGGCCAAGAAGAAGACCGCCGGCGGCACCCCCGCGACCGTCGCCCTCGACACCGCCGCGGTCCCGTTCACCCTCCACGAATACGCCCACGACCCCACCGCAAGCTCCTTCGGAGCCGAGGCCGCCGAGGCGATGGGCGTCCCGCCCGGACGCGTCTTCAAGACCCTCCTCGCCGAGACCGACGGCGCCCTCGCCGTAGCCGTCGTCCCCGTCTCCGGCCAACTCGACCTCAAGGCCCTCGCCACCGCGCTCGGCGCGAAACGCGCCACCATGGCCGACCCCACCGCCGCCGAACGCTCCACCGGCTACGTCCTCGGCGGCATCTCCCCCCTCGGCCAACGCAAGAAGCTCCGCACCGTCATCGACACCACCGCCCTGACCCACCCCACCGTCTACGTCTCCGCAGGCAAGCGCGGCATGGAAATCGAACTCGCCCCGGCGGACCTGATCCGCCTCACCAACGCGGTCACTTGGGCGATCAGGCGAAATCAGGGGCGCGAGGAACTGCGCGAAGGGGAACGCACTCAACCGCAAGATCGCGACGCAGGACAATGACCTGCACGTGATCGCGACCTTGCGGACGTGACTTGCGCTTGTCGCGCAGTTCCCCGCGCCCCTGTCCTCGCACCCGCTACTGCTGCGCCCAGTACGGCGGCCGGTCCGGCTCCCGCTTGCCGAACGTCGCCGACAGCGCCAGCAGCACGATCGTCGCCGTCATCGGCCACACCAGCAGCGCCCCGTGCGCCGTGAGCTCCAGCGGCCCGTCGAACGTGCCGCCGTTGCCGACGGCCAGCGCGTGCGCCCGCAGGTCCGTCGTGGGGCCGAGCCGGGTGCCGAGTTGCCAGCCGATGACCGAGCCGAGGAGGCCGCCGACGGTGAGGCCGACGGCGACGGCGATGCCGCCGCCGCGGGCGCGGGTCCAGAGGAAGGCGCCGAGGGCGGTGGCGACGCCGAGGGCGAGGCCGAGGAGGGAGAAGACGCCGACGGCGGCGATCTGGGCTTCGCCTTCGGGGTCGCGGTAGAGGATCCGGTTGTCCTGGACCTCGAACCCGATCCGGGGGGCGAGCCAGAGCCAGAGCAGGCCGAGGACGACGCCGAGGACCGCTCCGGCGACAGCGATGATCGCTCCGATCCGCAGTTCGGGGCCGACCGGCGGCCGCTCGACGGGGGCGGGCGGCTGGTGCGGGTGGGGCGGGGCGAACGGGTCCGCCCCGGGCGGCGTGTTACCCGCAGGTGTGTTCGGTACGGTCACGGCCCCATCGTCCCACGGCCGCCCCCGCCGCTGTCGATCTCCCGGCGGTGCAGGTTCCCCCAGGAACGGTCTCAGCGGGCGGCCCGCCGGTACGCCCAGGTGGCGAGCGTCAGCGAGCCGAGGCCGACCGCGCCGCAGACGCCGAGGTCGATCAGGACGCGGGCCCAGTCGGGCTGCGGGGCGAAGGTGAGGGCGAACGCGTCGACGCCGTAGCTGGAGGGCAGCAGGTCGCGCAGCCACTGCACCGGGACGGGCAGCCGGGAGGCCGGCAGGACGCCCAGCAGCAGCGCTGCGGACATGCCCAACTGCCCGGCGAGGGTGGCGAGTTCCTGGCGGGGGGCGAGCAGCCCGAGCGCCGCGCCGAGTCCGGCGAGCGCGGCGCCGGCCAGCGGGATCACCGCGAACAGGATCCACAGCCGACCCATCGGCAACCCGAACATCCAGCTGCCGGCGGCGGCGGTGACGAACACGCCGGGCACGGTGAAGGAGGCGTACGCGGCGGCCGTGCCGAGCACCACGGAGGCGGGCGGGACGGGCAGCGTCGCGTAGTGGTCGAGGCCGCCGGTGTGGCGGAGCCGGCCGAAGTACTGGGCGAGCAGGTTGAGTGCCACGAAGGCGACGACCAGGACGGCGGAGCCGGCCACCACGGCGTGCGCGGAGGGATTGTCGCCGGGGTCGACGACGCCACGCATCATCACCAGGATGCCGATGGACTGGAAGGTCGCGACGAACAGCAGCGGGATCCGGGAGACCTTGGCGCGGGCCAGCTGGGCGCGGTAGACGGCGGCCAGCGCCGGCAGCAGCCGGGCCGCGGGGGCCAGCGGGGCGGCCTGCCCGGTGCCGGTGTCGGCGGGGGCGTCGAGCAGGGTCATCGGGTGAGTCCTTCGTGCCGGCCGCCGAGTCGGAGGTAGGCGTCCTCCAGGGTGGGGGTGGCGAGGGTGAAGTCGTCGAGGGCGGCGAAGGCGGGGCCGGTGGTGACGGCGGCGACCAGTTCGCGGGCCTCGTCGGGGGTGGTGCGCAGGGTCCAGCGGCGGCCGGTGCGCTCGGCGCGTTCGGCGAGCGCGGCGACGGCGGGGACGCCGGTGGGGGCGTCGTGGCGCCACACCAGGTCGAGTCGGACGTGGCCGTCGACCAGGGCCTTGAGGCCGCCGGGGGTGTCGCAGGCGATGACCTTGCCGCCGTCGATCACGGCGACCCGGTCGAGCACGGTCTCGGCCTCGATGACGTTGTGGGTGACCAGCAGCACGGTGGTGCCGCGCTCGGCGCGGCGGCGGTCGACGGCGCTCCAGACGGCGCGGCGGGCGACCGGGTCCATGCCGGTGGTGGGCTCGTCCAGCACCAGCAGCGGGCGTTCGCCGACCAGGGTGGCGGCGAAGCAGGCGAGGCGGCGCTGGCCGCCGGAGAGCTTGGCGAGCGGGCGGTGGGCGAGCGGTTCGAGGCCGAGTTCGGTGATCACGTCGGCGGTCTCGGCGCGGGCGGCGGCGCGGGACAGGCCGCGCAGCCGGCCGGTGGTCTCGGCGGCGAGGGCGACGGTGAGCTCGTCGAGGGCGGTGGATTCCTGGCCGAGGTAGCCGAGCAGCCGGGCGGCCCGTTCGGGGTGACGGACGATGTCGTGGCCGAGCAGCTCGATGGTGCCGGCGTCGGGGCGGAGCAGGCCGGTGAGCTGGCGGACCAGGGTGGACTTACCGGCGCCGTTGGGTCCGAGCAGCCCGAAGATCTCGCCGCGCCGGACGGCGAGATCGATGCCGTCGTTGGCCCGGACCTCGGTGCCGCCCGCCCGATAGGTCTTGACCAGGCCGCTGACGGTGCAGCAGCCCTGAGGTGCCTTGCTCACGACGGAAGACTCTACGCGCCGCAGGGGACGTTCCGGGCATGCGGGTCACACCGAAAGCAGCCGTCGGCGGTGGTCAGTTGTCCTCCAGTGCCTCCGCGGGACGCCGGGTGTCGGGGACGCGGGCGGCCAGTTCCTTCCAGAAGCCCTCCCGGATCGCGTACCTGTCCTGCTCGTCGATCTGGTCCTCCTTGTGCGCGAGCAGGCCGAACCGGGCGGCGTAGCGCAGCAGTTCGCCGTCGAGGCGGTGCGGGATGCGCGGGTGCTCGGTCCACAGCAGGGCGGGGCGGTCGGTGGTGGCGAGGCGGTCGAGCCAGCGGCGGGCGAAGACCTGGCCGACCTCCTGGGGGTCGCCGCCGACGCTGGTGATGTCCTCCTCGCGGTCGGCCCAGCGCTGGGCGGCGGTGGTGAGGCGGTCCAGGGTGGGCAGGGTGTCGGCGGCGCCGGTGGTGTCGGTGCGCTCCAGCCAGCCGCGGTCGGAGGACCAGCGCAGCACCGGCCCGCCGAGCGCGGCGGCCGGCGGTACGGGCACGGGTGCGAGGACGGGGGCGCGGCCGGCCAGGTCCTTGGGGGTGGGGATGACCCGTAGCGGGGCGGTCCGCCCGCTGGGGGCGGCCGCGGCGGCGGGGGCGGTGGCGCGCGGGCGGGGCGGGGTGGGCAGCACGGCGACCGGCGCGACGACGGGGGTGACGACAGCGGGTTCGGTGGCGATCTCCCGGGGGCGGGCCCAGCGTTCGATCCAGGCGCGGTCGAGCACCCGGCGTTCGTCGGCCTCGCCGACGAGTTCCTCGGACTGGTTGAAGTCGCCGTCGGCGGCCTCCAGCGCCCACAGGTGGACGGCCACGCCGTGCTCCTTCGCGGAGGCGACGCCGGGCAGCAGGTCGCCGTCGCCGGTGACCAGCACCACGTCTGCGCAGGCGTGGTTGCGGGCGAGTTCGCTGAGTTCGGCGTGCATCGCGGCGTCCACGCCCTTCTGCACCCAGCGGCCCTCCGCGCGGGTGAGCGCGCCAAGCCGGACGGTGACCCGGGGCAGCACTCTGAGGCGCCGGTGCTCGGGCGCGGGTCTGCGGTCGATGGCGGCGTCGAACCAGTAGATCCGCAGCAGCGGCAGCCCGGTCTCCTCCTCGGCGCGTTCGCGCAGCGCGCCGATCAGCACCGGGTGGTCGACGGCGATCCGGGACCGGCCGGGTTCTCCCGCGAGCAGGCTGGCGGCGGCGCCCAGCAGGTAGCCCGCGTCGACCAGGACGACGCAGCGGTCCATCTGGCACCTCCTCCTCGGCCCGGCGCCGCGGCGGTGGGGACGCCGCCCGGCGGTCCGGCCCACCGTTGCGCACACCTTTCCCCTTCGTTCGCTCGGTGAACCGCGTCGAACGGTTCGGCTCGCGACCCTGGATACTGGGACACCGTGCGGAAGAGTGCAGTGGCATTGTGCGGAGTGGCGGTGATCGGAGCGGTCGCCATCGTCCTGGTGCCCTCGACCGTTCCGGAGACCTCCCAGGGGGACACCTCGCTGGTCTCGGTGGTGGTCAACGGCGGCCGCACGGTCGAGCTCGGCCCGACCGAGACCCGGACCTTCCCAGTGGAGGTGACGGCGACGGACCGTTCCGGCATCCGCACTGTCGATCCGATAGGTCTGTGGGGTCCGAACTACGCGACCCTCAAGGTCGGCCCGATGAGCTGCGTCCCGCTGGACGCCACCGGCACGGTGAGCCGCTGCACGGGCGAGGCGACGGCCTCGGCGACCTCCCGGGTGCTGTTCGACGACCAGGCCGGCACCTGGTTCGTGGACCTGCGGATCCAGGCCAACGACGGCGACCGCTACGTGTCGAAGTCGGCGGGCGGTTTCTCGCTGAAGCGGACGGCGCAGTTCGACCAGGCGTCCTGCCCCACGACGGCGGTCGACGGCCAGAGCATCCAGCTGCAGGCGCGGCTCCGGCGCACCATGTGGGACGAGGGCGGCTACATTCCGCAGCGCGGTACGACGGTGTACCTGCAGTTCCGCCCGACCGGCTCGGACAACTGGTCCACGCTGACGGCGACCAACAGCAACGCCGAGGGCATGGTGTCGATACAACTCGAGGCCAGCATGTCGGGCACGTACCAGTGGTACACGGCGGGCGACAAGTGGACGGGATCGGCGACCTCGGCGGAGCTGCCGATCACCGTCACCCCGAAGCAGGCGCACCCCGGGCAGTGAGCGCGAAGGGGCGCCGGGGAGGTTCCCCGGCGCCCCTGGTGGCTCTGCCGATCAGCCGCGCAGTTCGGCGGCGCCCCTGGTGGCTCTGCCGATCAGCCGCGCAGTTCGGCGGCGACCAGTTCGGCGATCTGCACCGCGTTGAGCGCGGCACCCTTGCGCAGGTTGTCGTTGGACAGGAACAGCGACAGGCCGTTGTCGACGGTCTCGTCCACCCGGATCCGGCCGACGTAGCTCGGGTCCTGGCCGGCGGCCTGCAGCGGGGTGGGGATGTCGGTGAGGACGACGCCGGGGGCGTCGGCCAGCAGCTCGGTGGCGCGCTCGGGGCTCAGCGGGCGGGCGAAGCGGGCGTTGACCTGGAGCGAGTGGCCGGTGAAGACCGGGACGCGCACGCAGGTGCCGGAGACCTTCAGCTCGGGGATGCCGAGGATCTTGCGGCTCTCGTGGCGGAGCTTCTGCTCCTCGTCGGTCTCGTTGCTGCCGTCGTCCACCAGCGCGCCGGCGAACGGCAGCACGTTGAACGCGATCGGACGCTTGTAGACGCCCGGCGCGGGGAACTCGACGGCCGCGCCGTCGTGCACCAGCGCGGTGGCGTCGTCGACGACCTTGCGGGCCTGCTCGTGCAGCTCGGAGACGCCGGCCAGGCCGGAGCCGGAGACCGCCTGGTAGGTGGAGACCACCAGCGAGACCAGCTCGGACTCGCCGTGCAGCGGCCGCAGCACGGGCATCGCGGCCATCGTGGTGCAGTTCGGGTTGGCGATGATGCCCTTGGGTCGCTCGGCGATCGCCTCGGGGTTGACCTCGGCGACGACCAGCGGGACCTCGGGGTCGCGGCGCCAGGCGGAGGAGTTGTCGATGACGACGGCTCCGGCCTCGGCGACCTTCGGGGCGAGGGCCTTGGAGGTGGACCCGCCGGCGGAGAAGATCACGATGTCGAGGCCGCGGTAGTCGGCCGTGGTGGCGTCCTCGACGGTGACCTCGGTGTCCTTCCAGGGCAGCGTGCGCCCGGCCGAGCGGGCCGAGGCGAACAGCCGCAGCTGCTCGACCGGAAAGTTGCGCTCCGCCAGGATCTCGCGGACCACGCCGCCGACCTGACCGGTGGCTCCTACGATGCCGACCTTCATCCGAGTCTCCTCCTCCTACGTTGTGCAAAGCCATCATGCCTTGTCAGAGCGGGTGCGCGCGGGGGCGTCCCAAGGCGTGAACGCCTGCCGTCCGAGGCGGCAATCCCTTTCGTCGGGGCGCCCGCGGGCCGCAAATTCTGCGCGGATCTCAGCCGTGCGCGAGCAGCGGCAGCCGCACCGCCGGGGTGGGGATGCGCCCGGCGCGGTGCAGCAGCGCCTTGAGCGCGGTCGGGTTGGGCCCGGCGAACGCGGCCCGGGACACCTCGGCCAGCTCCGCGCCGAGCTTGCGGGCCAGCGGCACGTCACCGTCCGCCCAGGCCCGGTGCAGGGCGACGAAACGGGCGGTCTCCAGGTGCGCGGAGGCCAGGATGCCGCCGTCGGCGCCGAGCGCGAGCAGCGGGGACAGGAACAGGTCGTCGCCGACCAGCACCCCGCGCGGTTCGGCGCCCAGCAGCGCGACGGCCTGCTCGTCGATCCCGCCGGGGGCGTACTTGAGGCCCGCGACCTGCGGCAGCGCCAGCAGTTCCAGCAGCGTGGCGGCGCCGAGCGGCTGCCCGGTGCGGTACGGGATGTGGTAGATCACCAGCGGCACGGGGCTGGTGGCGGCCAGTTCCCGGAAGTGTGCGAGCACCCCGGCCTCGCCGGGACGGACGAACGCCGGGACGGCGACCAGTGCCGCGCCCGCCCGCCCGTCCAGCCGGGCCAGCGCCTCGGCGGTGCGCGCGGTGCCGCCGTGCCCTGCGCCGACCGTCAGCACGGCCCCGTACTCGGTGGTGACGCGCCGGCACAGTTCGACCACCGCGTCCTGTTCGGCGTCGGTGAGGGATCCGGGTTCGCCGGTGGTGCCGAGGGCGACCAGTCCGGCGGCGCCGGCGTCCAGGCTGTCGCGGGCCAGCTGCTCCAGCGCGTCCAGGGCGAGGGCGCCGTCGGCGGTGAACGGAGTGACCAGCGGGACGTGAATGCCGTGGAGTTCCATGGGGGAAGCGTGCCGGGCGCCGACCGTGCGGGTCCAGTTCACATTTCCGATGCTTCTCGTAAGCTGAGCCGATGCTCGATGTGCGACGACTGCGGCTGCTGCGCGAACTGGCCCACCTGGGGACGATCGCGGCGGTGGCGGACGCCCTGGCGTTCAGTCCTTCGGCGGTGTCCCAGCAGCTGTCGGTGCTGGAACGGGAGGCCGGGGTGCCGCTGCTGGAGCGCACCGGGCGGCGGGTGGCGCTGACCCCCGCCGGGCGGAACCTGGTGCGGCACACCGAGGCGGTGCTGGAGCTGCTGGAGCGGGCGGACGCCGAACTGGCGCACGCCCGCCGCGGGCTGGCCGGCCCGCTGCGGATCGGCGCCTACCCGTCCGCGGTGCGCGCCCTGGTCCCCGCCGCACTGGCCGAACTGGCCGCCCGGCACCCCGAGTTGGAGGCCATGGTCAGCGAGGTGGACCCGGCCGCGGTGGCGGCGGCGCTGCGCGCGGGCGAACTCGACCTGGCGCTGGTGCACGAGTACGACCTGGTGCCGGCCGAACCGGAGGAGGGCATCGCGCTGACCGGCCCGGTGTTCGCCGAGCCGATGTACCTGGCGGCCCGCAGCGCCGGCACCCTCGCCGACCACCAGCACGGCCCGTGGATCACCGCCCCGCCCGGCACCCTCTGCCACGAACTGACCGAACGCGCCTGCCAGGCCGCCGGGTTCAGCCCCCGGGTCCGGCACCGGGTGGACGACTTCGCGGCCCAGCTCGCCCTGGTGGCGGCCGGCCAGGGCGTGGCCCTGGTCCCCCACCTGGGCACCGGCCACTGCCCCCCGAACGTCACCCTGACCCGTCTGCCGATCTACCGCCGCACCCGCACCGCCTTCCGCGCGGGCGCCGCCGCCCATCCCGCCGTGGCCGCCTTCGCGGCGGCCCTGCACACGGCGGTCCCGGCCGAACTGCGCGCCGCCTGACGCCCGTTCGGCCCGTTCGATCAATTCAGCGCCCTCAGCCCGTTCAGCCCGTTCAGCCCGCGAACTCCCGGATCAGCCGCCAGACTTCGGCGGGCCGCTCCTCCTGCATGAAGTGCCCACCGCCCTCGACCAGCCCGGTGCTGAGCGCCCGCACCCCGGCCGCCCGCAGACCGGCGGCGTACGCGTCGAGGTCGACGGGTTCGCGGGTGCCGCGCAGGTAGAGCAGCGGGGTGTCGACGGGCCCGGCGGCGGCGGATTCGGCGTTGTCGCGGGCGTCCTGCCCGAAGGCCCGGTAGAGGTCGAACCCGGCGGTGAGCTGCCCGGGTTCGCGGTAGGCGGCGGCCTGTTCGGCGCGCGATTCGGGGGCGATCCGGTCGGGGTCGGCGGACAGCACCTGGTAGAAGTACGCGAAGTAGGCCTCCTGCCGGCCGCCGACCAGCGTCTCGGGCAGCTCGGGGACGGCGTGCAGGCCGAAGTGCCAGATGTACGGGTTGCCCAGCACCTGCTCCCAGGGCGCGACGCCGGGCAGCACGGTGTTCATCACCACCACCCGGTCGACGGCGTCGAAGGCCCGCAGGTAGGCGTACGCGGCCATGCCGCCGGCGTCGTGGCCGACCAACGTGGTTCCGGTGAGGCCGAGTTGACCGATCAGCGCGTGTACGGCGGCGGCGATCCGCCGCTTGGAGCCGCCGACGCCGCCGGTGGAGCGGCCGATGCCGGGCAGGTCGACGGCGAGCAGGCGGGCCTCGTCGCCGGCCGCGGCCATCACGCCCTGCCAGGTGCGGGAGGACTCGGGCCAGCCGTGCAGCAGCAGGAAGGGGCGGCCGTCGGGGTCGCCGGATTCCACGACGTGCAGGGAGAGTTCACCAACGGGCATCTGATGGCGCCTCAGTTCGATCGACATGCGACATGTCTACCAAAAGACATGTCGCATGTCGATGACCGGTCGTCTAGGCTGGCCGCATGAACGACGACCGCCCGGGCTACGAGCGCGGGACCGGCTTCCTGCTGGCCCGGCTCGGCTCGCTCACCGCCCGCTCCTGGACGGCCTTCCTCGGCGAACACCGGCTGACCCAGGCCCAGTACGGCGTGCTGGTCGCGCTCGGGCAGCACGGCCCGGTCGGCCAGGGCCGGCTGGCCGAGCTGGTGGCGGTGGACGCCCGCAACCTGGTGTCGGTGCTCGACGGCCTGGCCGGCCGTCACCTCGTGGAGCGCCGCCCGCACGACACCGACGGCCGCCGCCGGGTGGTCGCACTGACCGCCGAGGGGCGGGCGCTGGTGGACGGCCTGGCCGCCGCGGCCGCCACCGAGCAGGACCGCTTCCTCGCCGCTCTCCCCGCCACCGACCGGGCCCGGCTGAACCGGCTGCTGCAACGCCTCTACGCCGCCCACCTGTCGCAGCCGGACGCGGGGGCTTGAAGCGGTCGATAGCCTTCCGCCATGCATGAGTTGAACGAGCAGAAGGAACAGCCCGGCCGGTTCGGCGCCGGGGCCACGCTGGAGATAGCGGCCGAGCGGATCGGTTCGGTGCACACCACCTACGCGCCGGCCCCCGACGGCGACCCGGACCCGGGCGAGATCGTCTGGACCTGGGTGCCGTTCGAGGAGAACGACGGCCGCGGCAAGGACCGCCCGGTGCTGGTGGTGGCCCGGGAGCGGTCCGGCACCCTGCTGACGGTGATGCTGTCCAGCAAGGGTCACGACAACGACCCGGACTGGGTGCCGCTCGGCGCCGGCCCGTGGGACCGCAGCGGCCGGGACTCCTGGGTGGCGCTGGACCGGGTGTTCCGGGTGCACGACGGCGGAATGCGGCGCGAGGCGTGCGCCCTCGACCGGGCCCGTTTCCAGCTGGTGGTCGACTCGTTGAGGCACCGTTACGGCTGGCACTGAGTAACGATTGTCGGATCGTCTTCCATCGCTCGCCCCGAACCGGGTACAACGGCACCAGCAACTCCCAACAGTTGACCTGGAGTCGGACGCATGAGCAGCAACACTCCTCCTGGCTACGGGCCGCAGGACCCGTACGGCCAGAACCCGTACGGCCAGCAGCCGCCTCCGGCCAACGGCGGCTACGGCACCCCGCCCCCGCCTCCCCCGCCGCCGCCGGGCTACGGCGAGCAGCAGCCCGGGTACGGCGCCCCGCAGGGCTACGGACAGCAACCGGGTTACGGGCAGCAGCCGGGTTACGGGCAGCAGCCCGGCTACGGCGCCCCGCAGGCCCAGTGGCCGGGCTGGCTCGCCCCGCCGCTGCCGCCCGGCGTCCCGCCGACCCCGGGGACCCGCACCCTGGCCACCCCGGTGGACCGGTTCGTGGCGCGCCTGATCGACGGCCTGATCGTCGGCCTCCCCGTCGGCGTCGTGGCCTCCGTGACCTTCGGCCCGCTCACCATCGGGTACTTCGCGCTGCTGGCGATCGCCTACGTCGTCTATGACGGCGTCATGATGACCACTCAGCACTGCCAGACCGTCGGCAAGAAGGCCATGAAGCTCCGGGTGGTCAGCGTCGCCACCGGCGCGCGGCCGACCGACAACGAGCTGTGGACCCGGGCCGGTGTCTGGGGCGGCCCGTACATCGTCCCGTACATCGGCAGCCTTGCGGTGCTGGTCAACGGCCTCTCGCAGCTGTGGGACAAGCCGCTGCAGCAGACCTTCCACGACAAGGCCGCCAAGACCGTGGTGGTCAAGGAGAGCTGATCCGGCGTCAACGGCGAAGAGCCCCTGCGGAGTTCCGACTCCGCAGGGGCTCTTCGCCTGCCGGTGTCAGCTGGCCAGGCAGCTCGGCCCGAGCAGCTGCTTCAGGTCGCCGAACAGCGCGGGGTCGGACTTCACCCGGTGCCGGTCGAGGCGCAGCACCACGGTCCTGGTCCGCCCGCGCAGGTGGACGTGGACCTCGGTGGAGCCCTTGTGGTGGGTGAGCACCTCGCCGAGCCGGCTGACGATCGGCGGGGTGAGCTTGTTCTCCGGCACGGTGATCACGATCGGCAGCTGGGCGCCGACGTTGGACAGGTCGGGCACCGTGAGTTCCATGCCCATCAGCCGCGGCACGTCCTCCCGCTTGTCGAGCTTGCCGCGCACGAACACCACGGCGTCCTCGACGAGTTGGGAGGAGACCAGTTGGTAGCTGGCGGGGAAGAACATGCAGTCGATGGAGCCGGCCAGGTCCTCGACGGTGGCGATCGCCCAGGCGTTGCCCTGCTTGGTCATCTTCCGCTGGAGGCCGGAGATGATGCCGCCGATGGTGACGATGGTGCCGTCGGGGCGCTCCGCGAGGTCGGCGACCGCGCAGTCGGCCTTGTCGGCGAGCACGTGCTCGATGCCGTGCAGCGGGTGCGAGGAGACGTACAGGCCGAGCATCTCGCGTTCCTGGGTGAGCAGGAAGGACTTCTCCCACTCCTCCTCGGAGAACACCACGTCCAGGCCGAAGCTCGGCTCGTCGGAGACACTGTCGCCGCCGAACAGGTCGAACTGCCCCTCGGCCTCCTTGCGCTTGATCGACACCACGTTGTCGATCATCGGCTCGAACTGGGCGGTCAGGCCCTTGCGGGTGTGCCCGAGCGAGTCGAAGGAGCCGGCCTTGATCAGCGATTCGACGGTGCGCTTGTTGCAGACCACCGCCTCGACCTTGTCCAGGAAGTCCGGGAAGGAGGTGTACTTCCCCTTGGCCTTCCGGGTGCGGATCATCGACTCCACCACCGGGCCGCCGACGTTGCGGATGGCGGTCAGGCCGAACCGGACGGTGTCGCTGCCGTGCGGGGTGAAGTCGGCGTCGGACTCGTTGACGTCCGGCGGGAGCACCTGGATGCCCATCTTGCGGCACTCGTTGAGGTAGACCGCGGACTTGTCCTTGTCGTCCTTGACCGAGGTGAGCAGGCCGGACATGTACTCGGCGGGGTAGTTCGCCTTCAGATACGCGGTCCAGTAGGAGACCAGTCCGTAGCCGGCGGTGTGGGCTTTGTTGAAGGCGTAGCCGGAGAAGGGGACGAGGACGTCCCACACGGCCTGGATCGCGGCGTCCGAGTAGCCGTGTTCGCGGCAGCCCTTCTGGAAGGGCACGAACTCGGCCTCCAGGATCTCCTTCTTCTTCTTGCCCATGGCCCGGCGCAGCAGGTCGGCCTGGCCGAGCGAGTAGCCGGCCAGGATCTGCGCGGCCTTCTGCACCTGCTCCTGGTAGACGATCAGGCCGTAGGTCGGCTTGAGGATCTCCTCCAGGGGCTTCTCCAGCTCCGGGTGGATCGGGGTGATGTCCTGCTGGCCGTTCTTGCGCAGCGCGTAGTTGGTGTGCGAGTTGACGCCCATCGGACCCGGGCGGTACAGCGCGAGGACGGCGGAGATGTCTTCGAAGTTGTCGGGCTTCATCAGGCGCAGCAGCGAGCGCATGGGGCCGCCGTCGAGCTGGAAGACGCCGAGCGTGTCGCCGCGGGCGAGCAGTTCGTAGGTGGGCTTGTCGTCGAGCGGCAGATCGAGCAGCTCGATCTTGATGCCCTTGTTCTTCTCGATCGCCTTGACGGCGTCGTCCATGATCGTCAGGTTGCGAAGGCCGAGGAAGTCCATCTTGAGAAGGCCGAGGCCCTCACAGGTGGGGTAGTCGAACTGCGTGATGGTGACGCCGTCGGTGTGCCGGGTCCAGACCGGGATGTGGTCGGTCAGCGGCTCGGCGGACATGATGACGCCGGCGGCGTGCACGCCGGGCTGGCGGATCAGGCCCTCGATGCCGCGCGCGGTGTCGATGACCTTCTTGACGTCCGGGTCGCTCTCGTACAGGCCGCGGATCTCGCCCGCCTCGCCGTAGCGGGGGTGCGAGCTGTCGGTGATGCCGGAGAGCGGGATGCCCTTGCCCATGACGTCCGGCGGCATCGCCTTGGTGATCCGGTCGCCCATCGCGTACGGGTAGCCGAGGACGCGCGAGGAGTCCTTGATGGCGGCCTTCGCCTTGATGGTGCCGTACGTGACGATCATGGCGACCTTGTCGGAGCCCCACTTCTCCGTCACGTAGCGGATCACGTCACCGCGCCGGCGCTCGTCGAAGTCGATGTCGACGTCGGGCATGGAGATGCGCTCGGGGTTGAGGAAGCGCTCGAAGATCAGGCCGTGCGGGATCGGGTCGAGGTCGGTGATGCCCATCGCGTAGGCGACCAGCGAGCCGGCCGCGGAGCCACGGCCGGGGCCGACCGCGATGCCCTGGCTCTTGGCCCACATGATGAAGTCGGCGACCACGAGGAAGTACGCGGGGAACCCCATCTGGATGATGGTGTCCATCTCGTACTCGGCGAGCTTCTTGTGCTCGTCGTCGTAGCCGCCCGGAAAGCGCCAGTCCATGCCTTCCCAGACCTTGGACTTGAAGAAGTCCGCCTCGGACTCGAAGCCCTCCGGGATCGGGAACCGCGGCATCAGGTTCTTGAACTTGAACATGCCCTCGGTGTCGACCCGGGAGGCGACCAGCAGCTGGCTGTTGCGGCATCCCTCCTGCCAGATGTCCGAGGAGTCGAGGCCGTACATCTCGGCGGCCGACTTGATGTAGTAGCCGGTGCCGTCGAACCGGAAGCGGTCCGGGTCGGAGAGGTTCTTGCCGGTCTGGACGCAGAGCAGCAGGTCGTGCGCGCCGGCGTCGGCCTCGGTGGTGTAGTGCGAGTCGTTGGTGACCACCGGCGGGATGTTCAGCTTCCTGGAGATCTCCAGGAGGCCGTCACGGACCCGCTTCTCGATGTCGAGGCCGTGGTCCATCAGCTCCAGGAAGTAGTTCTCCTTGCCGAAGATGTCCTGGTACTCGGCGGCCGACTTGAGCGCCTCGTCGAACTGGCCGAGCCGCAGCCGGGTCTGCACCACGCCGGACGGGCAACCGGTGGTGGCCATCAGGCCGGCCGCGTGCTCGGCGATGATCTCCTTGTCCATCCGGGGCCACTTCACCAGCCAGCCCTCCGCGTACGAGCGGGAGGTCAGCTTGAAGAGGTTGTGCAGGCCCTCCTTGTTGCGGGCCCAGATGGTCTTGTGGGTGTAGGCACCGGACGCCGAGACGTCGTCCTTCTTCTGGTGCGGCTGGCCCCACAGGATGCGCTTGGTGTTCGAGCGGGACTCCGGCGCCACGTACGCCTCGATGCCGATCACCGGGGTGATGCCGGCGGCGGTGGCCTGCTTGTGGAACTCGGCGGCGCCGTACATGTTGCCGTGGTCGGTCATCGCGACGTGGGTCTGGCCCAGCCGCTCGACCTCCTTGAAGAGCTGCTTCAGCCGGGCGGCGCCGTCCAGCATCGAGTACTCGGTGTGGACGTGCAGGTGCGCGTACGGCTGGTCGCTCAAGGCGGGGCCTCCGGGGTACTGAGGGGGGTACTGAGGGGTACTGCTGGGGTACTTCGGGGGTACTGCGGGGGCTGAAACACGTAAGGCCCGAGCCACCACCTGGGCTCGGACCACGGCTTCCGGGATCGCGGATCCGAGTCTAGTCCCCCTCCGGACGTTGAAGCGCTAACCTCCGACCACCACACGGTTACGGGAGGGGACCCTGCCATGGCCTTCGTACCATCGCCTCTGCCCGCTGCCCGGCCGGCCGTCCGCGGCCTGCCGGGAATCGGCGTGCTCATGTTGTTGCAGCTCATCAGCCTGCTCGGCATCCTCGGCTACGACCTGGCGCAGGGCGACGGCCTGTCGTACCTGCCGACGGCGCTCGGCTTCTCGTACAAGCACATCGTGCCGGCCCCGGTCGGTTTCTTCGGCTGGAGCACCGCGTACCTGCTGGCGACGGCCGCCGTCGTGTTCGGCGCGTTCGCGGGCGGCCGCTGGGTGCGCGGCGCAGCGATACCGCTGACCGCCGTCAACGCGTACCTCTCGCTGAACGAGCTGGTCATCCTGTTCACCGGGGACAACGCCGGCAACGAGTACGTGTACAAGCCGTTCGGGCACCTGCTGCTGACCCTGACCCTGCCGCTGAACCTGCTGATCGCCCTGGCCGTCACCGTGGTGGTGGCCGCCACCCGCACCCCGGGCACCGCCCCGCTGCACCCGCAGCCGGGCTTCGGCCACCCGGGCGCCGTTCCCGGCCCGTGGGGCGGCGCGGCCGCGGGGCCGGTTCCGCAACCGCCCTTCCCCCACCCGCACGCACCGCGGCCCGGGCTGCCGCAGCCGCCCGCCGGCGACCCCGGCGCCGCGTACGCCTACCCCCCGGCACCGGCCGCCCCGCCCGCGCCGCCCGCCGGTGCGCCCGGCTATCCCCCGGCACCGGCCGCCCCGCCGCACTTCACACACCAGCCGCACCACTCGCACCAGCCCGCCCCCGGTCCCGTCACCGGCGGCGAGCCGCAGCCCCACCACTCGCACCAGGACCACTCTCACCACCAGCCGCCGCCCACCCCTCCGATGTCCTGACCGACTGTTAGCTTGGGCGTCGCCGAGAGGAGCCCCGACGATGCCCACCGCCGTCCGAACGCTGACCGCCCGCGAGTTGACGGTCGGCTATTTCGAACGCCAACTACTGGACCGCGCCCAGCCGTTGCCCGCCGTCGAGGCGGCGCGCCGGCTGGCCGCGCTGCAGGCGCAGTACTCGCCGTCGCCGCACCTCGCGCTGTGGTCCCGGCTGCCCGGCTTCACCACCGGGCAGCTGGACGCGGCGCTGCTGGACGGCAGCGTGGTGAAGGCGACGCTGATGCGCGGCACCCTGCACCTGGTGCCGGGCGAGGACTACGGCCACCTGGCCGCCGCCTGGCGCCGCCAGTGGCTCACCGACCTGCGCGGCCGGCACCGGGACGCGGGCCTGGATGAGGACGAACTCACCGCCTCGCTGCGGGAGTTCGCCACCGTGGCCCGCTCCGCCGAGGAGCTGCGCGGCCACCTGGCCGAGGCGTCGAAGGAGCGGATCCGGCCCGAGGACCTGCTGCACTTCGCCCGCGCCCTGGCCCCACTGGTGCACGTCGCCCCGTCCGGGCACTGGCGGGCCCACGGCAAGCCCCGATTCGTGCTGTGGCAGGGCGAGTTGCCGCCCGAGCCGGAGGCCACGGCCCGGCTGGTGCGCCGCTACCTGGCCGGGTACGGACCGGCCTCGCGCGCCGACATCGCGCACTTCAGCGGGCTGAGGCTGCGGCAGATCGACCTGGCGCTGGCCGAACTCGGCGAGCTGGTCCGCTACCGGGACGAGGCCGGCCGGGAGCTGCTCGACCTCCAGGACGCCCCGCCGGTCCCCGACCCGGGCCGCGAACTGCCGGTCCGCTTCCTGCCGAAGTGGGACGCGGCGCTGCTCTCGCACGCCGACCGGACCAGGATGCTGCCCGCCGACATCCACCGGCAGGTGTACCGGGCGGTGAACGGCACCCTGCTGGCCTCCTACCTGGTGGACGGCCGGGTGGCAGGCACCTGGGCGCACGAGGCGAAGCGCGGCGCGGCCGTGCTGACGCTCACCCCGCTCGTCCCGCACGGGCAGCGGGCCGAGCTGGCGGCCGAGGGCGAGCGCCTGCTGGAGTTCCTGGAGCCCGACGCGGCCACTCGCACGGTCCGGTTCTCCGACTGACGGCCGGTCAGCCCTGCGAGTCGGCCTCCGCGGTGTCCTCGGCCTCGGCCTCCGCGTCCAGCTCGGCGAGGAACGCCAGCGCGGCCGCCCAGGTCCGCTCGTCGGCCTCGGCGTCGTAGTCCGGCAGTTCGGCGTCGGTGTACAGGTGCCCGGCGCCCCGGTAGCGGTGCACCTCGACGTCGGCGCCGGCCCGGGTCATCTGCAGGTACCAGGTGTTCAGCCAGTCCTCGGACTCGTACGCGTCCGGCTCGGCCACGTGCAGCTGCACCGCGATGCCGGTGGCGGCGTCCTCGCGCAGGTCGGAGGTGCCGTGCAGGAGCAGCAGCCCGCGGGCCTGCTCGTCGGCGAGGGCCAGGTTCTGCGCCAGCGATCCGCCGAGCGAGAACCCGGCGTACACCAGGCCGTGCTTCGCGGGCAGCAGCGGGGCGACGGCGGTGACGGCGCGGCGCAGCAGTTCGTCGTTGCCGATCTCGTCGCGGTACGCCATGCCCTCCTCGGCCTCGTCGAAGGTGCGGCCCTGGTACAGGTCGGGGGTGTGCACGGTGTGCCCGGCCTCGCGCAGCCGGTCGGCGGCCCGGTGCACGGCGGGGCGCAGGCCGTACGCGGAGTGGAACAGGACGATCTCGGCCACGGGTGGCTCCTCAGTGCTCGGGTGCTCGACCGTCCATGATCTCCCATCCGGGAACGCGACGGGGCCCGGCCCACCGCTGGGTGGGCCGGGCCGCTCGTGCCGATCGCGGTCAGTACGAGGTGCTGACCGAGGCTCCGCTGAACGCCTGCTGGCCGTACAGGCTGATGTAGTTGTACCCGGCGGGCGGGTTGGTGATGGTCAGCGTCTCGTTGTTGCCGCTGCCGGTGGACTTGGCGGTGTACGAGCCGGTGGTGGCCCAGTTGCTGCCGTTGTAGTACAGGTCGGCGTTGCCGGTGCCACCGGAGGTGGTGATGGTGAGGCTGGTGGTGCCGGCCGGCACCCACAGGTAGAAGTACGCGTAGTTCTGGACGGTGGCGGCGACGTTGGAGCGGCCGCAGTTCTTGTCGAGCTGCCGGGTGTCGGAGCCGGTGCACTCGGGGACGCTCGGCACGGCCGGACCGCAGTTGCCGGTGTTGCAGGCGGTCAGCCAGTTGTTGAAGTCGGCGTCGTAGCGGGTGCCGATGGTGGTCTTCAGGATCGTCCGGGCGCCGGCCCAGTCACCGGTGCGGTACTTGGCGAGCACGGCGTCCATGTCGGCGCGGTGCGACTGGAGCATGTAACGGACCGCCAGGTAGCCCCAGTTGTAGACCCTGGTCTGGTCGGCGTTGTTGTAGGTGGTGTCGAACAGGGTGGACAGCGCGTAGGTGTGCTGCCCGGCCTGGGTGATCGCGTCGGTGTACTCGACGCCCCGGTACGCGTAGGAGATGTACTCGGCGAAGCCCTCGACCCACCAGACGGTCGGGGTGGTCATGCCGGCGTCGAAGTCGCCGTACATGTCGAACCGGCCGTCGAGGTAGTGGGTGTACTCGTGGTTGAGGTTCCAGATCTGGAAGGCGGGACGGACCCACTCGGCCTCGTGGGCGATGAACCGCGGCTGGTTGCCGGCCGCGGCCGGGTTGCCCTCCAGGTACATGCCGCCGTTGTCGGTGGAGATGTCGAAGATGATGCCGGCGTACATCCGGTAGTCACTGCTGGAGTGGAACACCACCACCTCGATGGTGGAGTTGTTGTCGTTCGCCACCGCGCCGCTGTCCCGGACCACGCCGTGGAAGTAGGCGTCCTGGCCCTTCAGGCTGGTGCAGGCGGTGTTCAGCTGGTCGGCGGTCAGCGCCTGGGCGAGGATCCGGATGCTGGGGCTGCAGGTGTAGTTGACCGTCAGCACGGCGGCCTTCAGCCGGCTGGCCAGGTCGCAGGTGCCGTAATAGGCGCAGTTGGCCTTGTCGTAGCTGTCGGTCATCTCGGCCAGGCCGACCCACAGCGAGGCGGTCCGCCCGGTGATCGAGCTCTGGTCCAGCAGGCTCTTCACCAGCGGCCGGACCTTGGCCTGCATCGCCGGGTACTGGAGGAACCGGCCGAGTTCGCGGCCCGCGTTGGAGACCAGGAAGTCGTTGGTCCCGCCGAGCAGGCCGCTGTTGCGGGTGGCGAACGCCTGGAGGGTGTCCAGCACGCTCGGGTCGGCCTGGACGGCGGGCAGGAAGTCGCTGTTCTGGTGGCCGCGCCAGAGCACGGTGTACGTGTTGTTGACGGCGTTGACCATGTACCAGGACGGGTCGTAGCTGCTGTTGTAGCCGTTCAACAGCCGCTTCACGACCGACAGGTAGCGGGCGTTCTCGGCCGCGCTGTCGATCAGGGTGACGGCCTCGCCCAGCGTGGCGCCGTTGGCGTCGGTCACGTCCTGCGAGTGCGGGGCGGCGAAGAAGGCGTCCAGGCCGCCCTCGATCGCGGACTTCAGGTTGGCGCCGTACGGGCCGACCACGTCCTTGTTGTACCACTGCACGTAGTACCCGGCCCGCAGGTACAGCACGATCTGGGTGGCCGAAGTGGAGTCGTCACCCGGGTAGTTGGCGGAGACGTCGCGCAGCGCGTTGGCCACGCTGACCATCTGCGCCTCGTTGAACGCCAGCTTCGCGTCGTTGCCCTTGAGCAGGAACAGCGAGTTGACGCAGTCCACGGTGGCGGACTTGATCTGGGCGACCAGCGCGCCGCCGGTCTTCCCGGTGAAGTCGGAGACGTTGCAAGTGGCAGCCGCCACCAGCGACTTGGCCTGCTCCGGCTCGCTCTTGACGGCGAGCGGCGGCCGCTTGCTGGCGTCCGACCGCACGTCGCGGTCGGAGTCCTTGCGGCGCTCGGCCGCCTCGGTGCTGCGCGGCGCCGACTTCGACGCCTTCGCGGGCCGCTCGCCGATGGGAGCGGTGGGGGTGGCCGCCCGGGCGCCCGGCACGAAGGCGGCGAGGAAGCCGAGGGTCAGGCAGAAGGAAAGCAGCAGGCTCCACGTTCGCGCGGGGGACGCGAACGGTATCCGGAAGGTTCGCACGTGGGGGCCTCCGGGCCGATATGACGCCGCGTGTTGGGGGCGCGGCGGAGGGGGAATGCGCCGTCGAGACCAGCTCGACGACTGGGAGTGACATGTACAATTGCACATGTCACCTCACGCGGGAACCCCTCGAGGCCGGATCAACTGGCCCACATAACCCCGGAGTTGATGCCTCTCAGCCGGCCAGCCGGCCCGCCAGCTCCTCCACGTCGGAGACGAACCACAGCTGCAACCCGCGGTTGCTCTCCCGCACGAAGTCCCGCAGGGCGTCGGACCGCTCCACGTGCGGTGCGACGTCCCCCACCACCGCGAGACCCATCCGGTACTGGGCGAACTTCTGCACCACCCCGCCCGCCACCCCACTGCGCAGCCGGAAGAACTCCTCCGCGAACCGCTCCACCGGCACCGCCACCCAGGACGCCCCCTGGTAGTGCGCGTTCCCCAGCAGGTCCACCGCATCCTGCTCACCGGCGACCGGCGCGCCCTCCGCCCCGCACACCATCACCTGGACCCCGCCCAGCTCCCGAACCACCGTCATCGCACGTCTCCCGTCAGATCCTCGATCAACCCGAGCACATCCCCCACCCGCCGCGGCGGCCCCAGCACCACGAACCGCAACCCGCCCCGCGCCTCGTCCCGCACCGCCTGCACCCACAACGGCCGCGACTCCCCCGACGACCAGGCCGACGCCGCCGCGAGCACCGCCGTCACCAGCCGATCCGCGTCCCCGCGCCCCACCCCGTCCACCTGCACCACGGCCGAAACCTCCGCCCGCGAGGGGCCCACCGCCTCGGCACCCCCGGTGAACGCCTCCACCTCCGCCCGCGCGATCCGGTACTGCTTCCCGATCCGCACCGCCTTCAGCTTCCCGTCCCGCACATAGCCCCGGACGGTCTTCACATGCAGCCCGAGCAGCTCGGCCACATCCTCGACGGAGTAGAACTCCTGCACGCCGTATCCTTCCCTATCATTCCCCATTTGCCTATCCGATAGGGAAGAATACGGCAGAATGCTGCTACCGGCCCGATCCCCCGCAGCCCGGCCTGCCGGGCCGGCCACTCGGCGCGCTCCACGTCGCCCGACCGGAAGTGGAGGAAGACCGTGTGATCCGTCGCCGGCACGTCAGCGGTCACCTCCCGGCTGTTGACGGCGATCTGCACGCACGCGTCCTTGTTCCACATCTCCAGCCCGAGCTCCGGAGGCTTTCCGACTCCACACGAACGAGGCCCCGCCGCCCTGGTTTCCAGGGACGGACGGGGCCTCTCAACTGCCGCTCAGGCCAAGGGATCCGGCGCCCCCGCCACGCCCGCCAGGCGGTTGCGGCGCCGGAGGCCGACGACAGTGGCGGCGGCCAGGAACACGAGGACGACGACAGTGTCGCGGAGCAGGTCGCGCGGCTCGGCGGGGGCGTTGCGGTAGAGCGGCGGGGGCACCATCGCCCCCCAGGGCAGGGCGGCCAGCGCCACGCCGGCAGCCCGCAGCCGGTCGGTGGCGGGGTCGGCGAGGTGCAGCAGGTACGTGACGGCCAGGACGACCGCCGGCCAGGCGGGGGACATCTCGATCGGGGTCTGCATGATCGGCGGGAACAGGACGCTGGAGGAGTCCTTGCCCCAGGAGCCGAGCCACAGGACGGCGATGCCACTCATCGGCAGGGCGACGGCCGTCGCGGCGGCCACGACCCGATGACGGCCGCGCCGCGAAAGGTCGACCGCGTCCGGCGGGGCGAGAAGCACCGACGCGCCCACGACGGCCCAGACCCCGAGCAGGCTGGTGGCCCCGATGGATTCCGCGTCCTCACCGAACTGCGCTGCGACGACGGCAAGCAGGACGAGGACCCGGGCTGGGGCCCAACGGCCGAGCGCGGCACACAGCAGGGCGAGGACCCAGGGCGCGGCGTGAGCGACGTCCAGCGCGAGCGGTGGCGGGTACGGCCCGCGCTCGAACAGCAGGGTCAGGAGCTGGACCGCGCCCAGCGCCGCCCCACCGGCCACCAGGAACGGCGCCGCACCGGCAAGCACCCTGCCCGCCGGGTCGCGCGAGCTGAGCCGGGTGCGCAGCCGCAGCGCGTGCGCGGCCAGGACGGCCCACTCGCGCACGGCGGTGCGGCGGTCGGCGTCCTGGACCGACTCGGCGAAGACGGCGACGATCTCCTCGCCGTGCGCGGCCCGGTACCCGGCGGGGTAGAGGCGGCGCAGCATCCCGACGAACAGGCGACTCATGCCGTCCCCCCGCTCAGCCGCAACCCGCCGAGGGCGAGCCGCCGTTCGGCCTCGTCGGCCCCGGCGCGCAGCCGCCGCATCTCCCCGGTCAGGGTGTCCCGGCCCTGGTCGGTCAGGGCGAAGCTGCGGCGCAGCCGCCCGTTCACGACCTCCTCGCCCTCGACCTGGACGAGTCCTTGCTGGAGCAGCCGGTCCAGCGCCGTGTACAGGGTGCCGGTGAGCATCTTGGTCCGGCCGCCGGTGATCGCCAGGACTTCCTGGAGGATCGCGTATCCGTGCCGGGGTTCGTCGGCGAGCGCGGTGAGCACGAGCCGTGTCGGCTCGGGCAGTTGACGGTCTGTCATGCCGCCACGATAGGTCAACCATTTAGATATGTCGATGGTTTAGCTATCGCGACCCAGCACGCCCGACCCCCGCCCTCCCCGGCCCTCGAAAAAACCATTTGCATCCACCGGCCCGCTGACTAAGGTGGTCCGAGTCCGCCCGCAAGCACTCATGCGCGGGTGGTGAGACGAGTGAGGAGGTGTGGCCAGGATGGTTGCCGCCGTGACGCGGCGCGCTTTCGCCTGCGCGCCATACGCCCCCTCCCCCCGTCTTCTCCCCACCGGCTGACAGCGCGTCACTCCGCGCCCCGGTGGGCCACTCCTCAGGAGCCACCGCAGTGCGCGAGCGCTTTGCCGACAGCGATTCCTTCTCCCGTATCCGCCCCAAGGGCACTTCCCGTCGCGGCCGCAAGGCCGACCGCTTCGACGACGCCGAGCCCGAGTACCTGTACTTCCCCTCCGAGGACTACGCCGAGTTCGACGGCTCCGAGGACGAGAACGAGAACCCCCCGGCCACCGACGGCCCCGCCGTGGGCGACCGCTGGTCCACCTGGGACCAGTCCACCCCGACCGAGAAGGGCCCGCAGCCCCGCCCCGACTGGGTGATCACCGAACTCGCGGCCGTCGACACCGAGTTCGGCATCGTGAAGACCGGCAAGGAGGCCGACGTCTTCCTGCTGGAGCGCAGCGTTCCGGGCACCGGGCGCCGCACCCTGATGGCGGCCAAGCGCTACCGCGATTCCCAGCACCGCATGTTCCACCGCGACTCCGGCTACCTGGAGGGCCGCCAGCACAAGGAGTCCCGGGTCAGCCGGGCGATGGCCAAGCGCACCGCCTTCGGCAAGGAGGCGATCGCCGGCCAGTGGGCGGCGGCCGAGTTCACGGCGCTGTGCCGCCTGTGGTCGGCGGGTGTCGCCGTGCCCTACCCGGTGCAGATCACCGGCACCGAGATCCTGATGGAGTTCGTCGGCGACGAGGCCGGCACGGCCGCCCCGCGGCTGGCCCAGCTGCGCGCCGAGGAGGCCGACATCGACGACCTCTGGGAGCAGCTGGGCCGCAGCCTCTCACTGCTGGCGTACGACGGCTACGCGCACGGCGACCTCTCGGCGTACAACATCCTGGTCCACCAGGGCCGCCTGGTGATCATCGACGTCCCGCAGATCGTGGACGTGGTGGCGAACCCGCGCGGCCTGTCCTTCCTGGAGCGGGACGTCCGCAATGTCGGCGCCTGGTTCGTCTCCCGCGGCCTGCCGCCCGAGCGGGTGGAGGCCCTGGTGCAGTCGCTCGCCGACGACGCCCGCCTCCGCCGCTGACGACCTACTCGCTCGGCCAGAGGATGAACCGCGGCAGCGTGATCCGCCGCGGTTCTCCGCCGCACGCGGCATTCGCGCCGAGCGCCCCGCGGATCTCGTACAGGTGCGCCACGGTGAGCTCCAGCGGCGCCTCGTACGGCTGGTAGGTGTACCGGATCGGGTAGTCGAGGCCGGGCTCGACCGACATCTCGATGTGGCAGCCGAGCACGTGGGTGACGGGCCGCCGTTCGGCCAGCTCGATCATCCGGTCGATGCTGTGGCTGAACGCGGCCCAGTCCTGGATGTACAGGCGGCCGGGGTACACGGTGTCGCCGGTGAGCAGGAATCCGCTCCACGGGTCGTAGAAGGTGACCGAGGCGGCGTGGTGCCCGGGAGTGGCCAGGCACTCCAGCACCCGCCCGCCGAGGTCGATCCGGGCGACGGCCTCCGGGTCGGCGTCGAAACCGAACCACGGCCAGGCACTGTCCTTCCCGGCCGGCACCAGCTCCGTCCCCGGCCGGTCGGCGAACTGCCCGTCCCCGGCGACGTGGTCGCCGTGCGCGTGGGTGTGCACCACCAGCAGCCGGTAGTCCTCCCTGGGGTTGCGCGCCAGCCAGCCGTCGATCAGCTCGTCCACGGTCCGCCGCAGCGGCAGGTACTCGGCCTCGGCGGTGGCCCCGGTGTCGATCAGCACGGCCCGCTCGTTGCCGAACAGCAGGTACAGGAACGGCGCTTCGTAGTTGACGGCCATGTTCTGCCGCAGGATCACGGTGTGCTCGTCGTACGCGTACACCTGCAGGTCGGGGTCGGTGTTGTGCTTGGCCGACGGCGAGCCGTGGTTCCAGCTGACGTCCAGCGGCCGCGTCTCGGGCCGTCCGGTGGTGAAGTCGATCGTCACTGCGGCATTCCTCCGTATCTTTCTTCCACGGCCCGCCACTTGACCGCACGTCAGCAACAACGTTCCCGCTCGAACAGACGTGCCCGGCGGCGTGTAGAGTCGCGCGCGAAGAGGGGCCGGGCCGACTTCCCATCGGGCGTCCGGGCGGCCAGACTCTCTTGTTGACGGGTCGTACACCATGCTCGGGGGAAACGGGACATGTGGGGTCGGGGGACGGTGCTCGGGGGCCGCTACGCCCTCACCGAGCGGCTCGGCAGCGGCGCCATGGGCGAGGTCTGGCGCGCGGACGATCAGGTGCTGGGCCGCCAGGTCGCGGTGAAGATCGTGCTTCCGGCGCTGATGGAGGACGAGGTCTTCGCGGCCCGCTTCCGCCGCGAGGCGACCGTACTGGCGGCGATGAACCACCGCGGCGTGGTGCACATCCACGACTACGGCGAGGACGCCACCGACCCGTCCGCGAAGATCGCGTACATCGTGATGGAACTGCTGACCGGCAAGCCGCTCGACAAGGCGAAGGGGCGCGGCAGCTTCCCGCCGGACCGGGCGCTGGACATCGCCGCGCAGATGCTGGACGCCCTGCACGCCGCGCACCAGCAGGGCATCGTGCACCGCGACATCAAGCCGTCCAACCTGATGATCGACCAGGACGGCCGGATCACCGTCACCGACTTCGGCATCGCCCGCACGCTCGCCGACACCCGGATCACCACCGCCCACGCGGTGATCGGCACCGCCCTGTACATGGCCCCGGAACGCGCCGAGGGCAAGGACGCCTCGGCCACCTCCGACCTGTACTCGGTCGGCGTGGTGCTGTACGAACTGCTCTCCGGGAAGCCGCCGTTCACCGGCGAGACCCCGCTCGAAGTGGTGCTCAAGCACGTCCGCGAACCGGTGCCGGAGCTGCCGGAGACGGTGCCCGCGCCGGTACGCGCGGTGGTCGCGAAGTCCCTCGCCAAGGAACCCGGCGCCCGCTACCCGGACGCCGCGGCGATGGCCCTCGCCGCCCGCCAGGCGATGTCCACCCCGGCCGGCCTGGGTGCCGTCCTGGCCCTCGCCGGCCCGGACGAGGCCCCGCCCGCCGTCGCCGCCCCGGACGCCACCACCGCACCCCACCGCCCCGAACGCGCCGGCCGCCGCCGACTGGTCACCCTGGTCCTGCCGCTGATGCTGGTCACCGGCGGCGGGGTGACGGCCCAGCAGCTCGAACTGCTGCCCTGGCAGCACCGCCCGGAGATCAGCGCCAACTCCCCCACCGGCCAAGCAACTTCCAACCCGACCGGCTCGCCCTCCGGCCCCGCCCAGAACAGCCCGGAGCAGCAGCCCCAGCCCTCCGCCCCACCGTCCACCGACCCGTCCGGCAACCCCGCCCAGCCCGGTGGCGGCGCGCCCGACCAGGGCAACTCCGGCTCCAACAACGGTTCCACGAACAACAACAGCGGCACCCCCAACACCGGCGGCGGCTCGAACAACGGCAGCGGCTCCAACAACGGCAGCGGTTCCAACACCGGCGGTGGCTCCAACAACGGCGGCGGTGGCGGCGGTTCCACCCCGGCCCAGCCCGCCCCCAACACCTCCAAGCCCGCCACCAACGGTCCGGCCTCCGGCTGCGGCGGCAGCGGCTGGGGCCGACTGGTCAACGTCGGCACCGGCCAGGCCGCCGGCCTCGGCTCGGACGCCCTGACGGCGGGCGTCCCGGTGGTGTCGGGCAAGAACACCTCCTACGGCTGGATCAAGAGCACCGACGGCACCGGCCAGACCACCTTCACCGCCTGCAAGAGCGGCAGCGGCGTCAGCCTCGGCGGCGACTACAACAGCCCGAACAACGCCAAACTGACCAGCGGCGGCTCCTCCCCCCTGACCAACTGGTCCCTCGCCGACGTCGGTTCCAACAACTTCCAACTCAAGTTCGGCTTTGGCATCCAGAGCTGCCTCACCGACCACGGCGCCGGCAGCACCCTGACCACCACCACCTGCTCATCCGACGACAAGTCCCAGCTCTTCCGCTTCTCCTGAGCCGATCCGACCCGACTCCCGTACACCGCACCGGAGTTGTCACACCCCTGGGGAAGAGTGCCGGACATGGCCGAACAGTACGTCACCGCCTTCGCGGTGGACGCCGCGCTGCTGCTGCGCCTGCCCGGCTCGGGCGGGCCGGGGCTGCCGGGCGTCCCGCGCTCCGCGGCCCTCACCGAGCTGCTCTCCGGCCGCCTGCGTGCCGACGCGGACTCCCGCTACACCGCCCTGCTGCCCACCCTCGCGGGCACCCTCGGCACCCCACTCGGCGAGGCCGTCCTCACCGGCCGCCACTGGGACGAACTCACGGACGTCTTCCGCACCCTGCGCCTGCCCGCCCTCACCACCCTCTGGTCCCGCCGCTGGCCCTGGCCCGACGGCGCCACCGACGACTGGCCCTGGCCCTACCCCACCCTCACCCCGCAGGCCGCCCTCCCCGCCGTCCTGGCCGACCTCGCCACCCTCAGCCCCGACACCCTCCCCGCCCACGCCACCGCCAACCTCGACGACGAAGACCTCGAAGAGGCCGCCTGGTTCCTCACCCAACACCTCCCCACCTGGGCCTCCCACGCCCAAGCCCAGTCCCTCGACCTCCTCCTGCTCCGCGACGGCGCCCGCTGAACCCCGCCCCCGGCAAGGCCCGCAGCTCCCGACCGACCCTCAGGACACCACGTCCTTCGTCGCGAACCCCCGGAACGCCAGCGCCAGCAGCACCACCGAGTACGACAGCGACAGCACCACGCCCTGCACCATCCCGCCCCACTCCAGCTGCGGCTGCAACGCGTCCGCCCACGCGTACTGCCAGTGCGCGGGGAACCACTCCCGCAGCGAACCGAGCGCGGTGACGGCGTCCAGCACGCCGGTGATGATCGACGCGAACACCGCACCGCCCACCGCCCCCAGCGGAGCGTCCGTCGCGGTGGAGATCCAGAACGCCAGCGCGCCGACCACGATCTCGGCGAGGAACACGTACAGCACGGCGAGCGCCAGCCGCGGCAGCGCCTCGGTCGCGGACAGCGTCACCCCGGTCGGGAGCTTCAGGTCGCCCCACCCGTACGCGGCGGTCCCGACCACCAGGCCGACAGCCGGCAGCAGCACCACCGCCGCGGCCGAGAACACCATCGCCACGATGAACTTCCGCGCCAGCAGCCGGGCCCGCGGCACCGGCGCCGCCAGCAGGTAGCGCAGCGAGGACCAACTCGCCTCGGACGCCACGGTGTCACCGCAGAACAGCGCCACCGGAATCACCAGCAGGAACCCGGTGCCCATGAACAGCAGCGTGGTCGCGAAGTTCACGCCGGACGCGTTGGCCAGCTCGATGAACGTGGTGCGGTTCTCCCGCCCGGGCGGCCCCCCGATCTGAAAAGCCGCCAGCACGATGAACGGCAGCACCGCCAGCACCCCGCCGATCACCAGGGTGCGCCGCCGCCGCAACTGCCGCATCGCCTCGACCCGCAACGGCAACGTCCGCCCCGGCCGGTACCCGGGGGCCGCCGTATCCGTCACCGCACTCATGCCGCTCCTCCGATCAGGGACAGGAAGGCGTCCTCCAGCCGTCGCTGCGGACCGATGCCCGTCACCGGCACACCCAGGCGCACCAGTTCGGCGGTCAGCCGGCTCACCGGCAGACCGTCCAGCCGGACCAGCAGCCCGCCGTCCGCCGCCTGCACCGACTCCACCCCGTCCAACGCGGCCAGCTTCTCGGCAACCGCAGCCGCCTCCCCGTACCCCTCCTCAACACTCACCAGCAACTGCTCACCCGCACCGGTGATCTCCGCGGTCGGCCCGGCCGCCACCAGCCGGCCGCGCTCCATCACCACCAGGTGCGTGCAGGACTGCTCGACCTCGGCGAGCAGGTGACTGGAGACGATGACCGTCCGCCCGGCGGCGGCGTAACGGACCATCACCTCCCGCATCTCACGGATCTGCGGCGGGTCGAGACCATTGGTCGGCTCGTCCAGAATCAGCAGGTCAGGCAGACCCAACATGGCCTGCGCGATCGCCAGCCGCTGCCGCATGCCCTGCGAATACGTCCGCACCGCACGCTCCAGCGCCTCGCCGAGACCGGCGATCTCCAGCGCCTCCGCGAAGTGCGCGTCCTCGACGGGCCGCCCGGTCGCCGCCCAGTACGACTCCAGGTTGGCCCGCCCACTCAGGTGCGGCAGGAAACCCGCACCCTCGACGAACGCGCCGACCCGGGACAGCACCGGCGCACCCGGCCGGATCGCGTGCCCGAACACCCGGATCTCACCCTCATCGGGACGGATCAGACCCATCAGCATCCGCAGCGTGGTGGTCTTGCCCGCACCGTTCGGCCCGAGCAGACCGAGCACCTGCCCGGCCTCCACCCGGAACGACAACTCCCGTACCGCGTAACGGTCCACCGACCCCTTGTACTTCTTCGACAGCCCGGTGATCTGCAACGGCACCCCGGCCAGCACCGGATCCGGCGCGGGCGCCGCCCCTCGCCGCCGACGCGCGAACACCAGCAGCGCACCGATCGCCAACGCCACCAACGGCAGCACCCACGTCCGGTCCGGCACCGGCGCGGCCTCGGTCCGCAACTGGTCCACCGTCGGCACGCTCAACGGCCCGGCCGCCGACAGCGTGTACGTGGCGGCCTGCGCGGGCGAGGCGTACGCCAGGTCGGTGGACGCCAGCACCAGCCGCAACCGGTGCCCGGCCGGGAACTCGTGGTCCACGGCCGGCAGCGTCACCTGCACCGTCCGCCCGCCCGGCGGGTTCGCCCCGGTCACCCGCAGCGGGGCGACCAACTGCTGCGGCAACGACTGCTTCCCGTCCGGCGCGACGTCGTACACCTTCGCGAACAGCACCGCCTCCGGCACGTCCGCCGCCACCTGCACCGCCACCGTCGGCGCACCCGTCAGGTGCAACGCCCCATCCAGCGGCGCGGACTCGAACGACGCGAACTGACCGGGGAAATCGATCGACAGATCCGCCCCCACCGCGGACAGCTGGGACAACGCCCCGATCCCCGGCAACGTCGAAATGTTCGGCGGCGCACCACCCGGCGGGTTCGCCACCTTCTGCTCCCGGCCCGTCAACTCCACACTGCGCTGCGCCGTCCCACCCAACCCGGGGTAGACATCGGCGTCCGCGCCGCGCAGCACCGCCTGAAAGCCCGTCGAATCGACGCCACCGGTACGCGTCACCCGAAACGCGGGCCCGGTCGACCCACCGCTCCCCTTCAACCAGTGATCGAACCAAGCCGTCACCCGAGCATCCGAGCGCGTGCTGCTCTCCTGCCCGCCGTCATGCCCCGCACCGAACCAGTCCACCGCCACCGGCGCCCCGTTCGCGGCCACCGCCTTCGCGATCCGGTCACCCTGGTCCAGCGGGAACAGCGAATCCTGCTGCCCCTGGATCACCAGCGTCGGCACCTTGATCCGATCCGCCACCGACGACGGACTCGACCGCTCCAACACCCGCACCGCGTCCGCATCCGGCCGCCCGGCCGCCGCCACCCGGTTGTACATCGCACACAACTCGTCCCGGAACCGCCCGCACCCCACCGGCCCCTGCACCTGCTGCTTCGGCCCGCCCTCACCCAGCCCCGACGCCGAGCCGGTCGTAAAGAAAATCCCCGCCCACAGCTTCTTGAAGACCCCGTCGGCAGCCGAACTCCCATGCGCCGCCTGCGGAAACAGCGCATCCGCCAGATTCCACCAGGTGATCTGCGGCGCAATCGCATCAATCCGCTTGTCGTAACCGGCCGCCAACAGCGACACCGCCCCGCCGTACGACGCCCCCGTCACCCCGACCCGCGGATCCCCCTCCCCGTCCAACTGCACCTCGGGCCGCTGCGCCAACCAGTCCACCAGCCGCGACACATCCGCGACCTCACGCTCCGGATCGTTCAGCCCGATCTGCCCCGACGACTCCCCGAACCCCCGCGCCGACCACGTCAACACCGCATACCCGGCCCGAGCCAACTCCTCGGCCCGCGCCCGCTCCCCGTCCTTCGACCCACCAAACCCATGCGCCAACAAAATCGCCGGCCGCCGCCCCGCCCCACCCGACGTAAAGAACGACGTATCAATCCGAACGGCCCCACCCCCGTCCGGCACCTCCAAAAGCCGATCCTCCCGATGCACCCCCACCGGAGCCCCCGCCCCCGCAACCGCCACCCCACCCCCCACCAGCAGAGCAACCCCCACCCCACCGGCCACCAACCCCCGCCGACGCATCCCCCACCTACGCCAAACCCCAACAAACCCCATAACCAGCGATCCTAACCACGCCCCAAGTAGGACCCCCGTTAACCCACCCCCACTCCACCCCCCACCCCGCCCCTCCCCCCTGACAACCGCCCCTTACCCGCAGCCAAGTCACGGCCAGACAACCAACCCCAACCACCCCGCCCCTCACCCCTCCCCCTCCCCACCACCCCCACCACCCCCACCACCCCCACCACCCCCACCACCCCCACCACCCCCACCACCCCCACCACCCCCACCACCCCCACCACAGCAACCCCCGATCCTGCAGCCGGGTCACGGGTGGGCGGGCGG